>JAIXRO010000139.1 GCA_027485145.1 Hyphomonadaceae bacterium
ATGAGTTCCTTCGCCGTCTCTTCGCAGACCCCGCCGCGCCGGCCGCAGATGTGGACTTCGGCGCCGAGTTTCAGGAAACCTTCCGCCATTTCCTTGCCAAGCCCCGTGCCGCCGCCCGTGACGAGGATACGCTCGCCCTTCATCAGGCCATCTTTGAACATGAGTTTCGAGGTATCCATTTGTCTCTCCCTGCGGGTCGGTCTATTTTGACGGACTATAATGCCACTTTCAGCGGAGACACCCATGAAACGAATGCTTGTTGCGGCTGCCCTCGCGTCACTGTTTGCCGGCTCGGCGGCGGCGGATCCGTTCGATGTTTTCGGGACGTTCAAGCTGCCGGACGGGGGATCGCATGTGCAGATCGCGGACTGCGGCGACGGCTCGCCGTGCGGCAAGATCGTGTGGATCGATGCGAAGGATTTGCCTTCGGGAGTGAAGCCGGCGGACGTGAAGAATCCGAAAGGCGAGAAGATCCTCGGCTACAAGCTGCTGCAGGGCTTTGCCAAGAAGGCGAAAGACTGGCGCGGCGGCAAGATCCACGATCCGATGGAGCTGAAGACCTACGACTCGCGGCTGAAGCGGCTGACGGATGGCAACCTCGAAGTCAAAGGCTGCATCGGCCCGGTCTGCCAGACGCAGATCTGGAAGCCGGTGTCCTAGGGACCCGCTTGCCTCCTGTCCGGATTGGCGCAAGTTGTGGCCAGATAATCCCGGGAGGAACACATGACGGAGACCAATCGCCGCTGGCTGCTGGCGTCGCGCCCGCAGGGCATGATCAAGGACAGTGATTTCGAGCTGGTCTCGGGGCCCGTGCCGGAGCCGGGTGAAGGCGAGTTTCTCGTCCGCGTGACGGACCTTTCGTTTGACCCGACGCAGCGCGGCTGGCTGGCGGCGGACACTTACCTGCCCGCCGTCAAGATCGGCGCGCCGGTCCGGGCCGGGGCGATCGGGCAGGTCATCAAGTCGAACCATCCGGGATTCACGCCGGGGCAGATGGTGCAGGGCACCTTTGGCTGGCAGGAATATGTCGTCACCAAAGGCATGACCGAGACCGGGCCGGTGACGCCGGTACGCGCCGGCGTCTCGCCGGAACAGGCGCTGGGTGTGTTCGGCGTGACGGGACTGACGGCCTGGTTCGGACTGACGGATGTGGGCCAGCCGAAGGCGGGCGACACGGTGCTGGTTTCCGGCGCGGCGGGCGCGACGGGATCGGTGGTCGTGCAGGTGGCGAAGGCGCTCGGCTGCAAGGTGATCGGGATCGCGGGCGGCAAGGACAAATGCGCCTGGGTGGTGCAGGTGGCGGGCGCGGATGCGTGCATCGACTACAAGTCCGAGAACGTGGCGGCCGCGATCAAGGCGCATGCGCCGAAGGGCGTGAACGTGGTGTTCGAGAATGTCGGCGGGGAAATCCTCGAGGCGGCGCTGATGAACCTCGCCCTCCGGGCACGGATTGTCCTGTGCGGCGGCATTTCATCCTACAATGCCGAGGATCTCTCCAAGATGCACGGCCTGCGCAATTACATGCAGCTGACCGTGATGCGGGCGCGGATGGAGGGCTTCATCATCCTCGACTATGCGCCGCGCTGGGGCGAAGGCGTGGCGGCGCTCGGCAAGCTGATCGCGGAGGGCAAGCTGAAGACGGTTGAAGACGTGCAGCACGGGTTCGAGAATTGCCCGGCGACGCTGAGGCGGCTGTTCGAAGGCAAGAATGTCGGCAAGCAGCTGCTCAAGCTGACGGCGCCGCCTCTGCCGGTCGTCTAGGGCTCCTTGCGGAACGGCATCTGGATCAGACGCCAGAGCGCCCAGATGGGCAGGACGAAGACCGAGCCGGCCAGGGCCGGTTTCCAGAAGCTGTCGAAGGCCCAGCCGATGGCGGTGAAGGCGCGGTTGAAGATGGCCGTGACCGCGCCGCCCAGATCGAACGTGGTGCCAGTTGGCGCAAAGTCGAAGGCGAGCACGAAGAAGCCGGTGAGCGTGCTGAGGCCGAGCAGGCCGAAGGCTTGCCCGATCGTCAGGCTGAATGTGCGTGCAAGGAACGATTTGCGAGGCGGCGGTGCGGTGGCAGGAGCTGCCGGGGGAGGCGCTTCCGCAGGCGCGGCCGTCTCGGCGGGCGGGGGCGGCGGCATGGTCATGCGGAACCGGCGTCCTTGGCTGGCGCGGCGTCCCGGCCGTTGGCATAGTCAACCTGCACCTGGTGCGGATAGGGGATGGAAATGCCTTCGCGGTCAAAGGCGAGCTTGACGATGCGCAGCAGGTCCGCGCGGATATCCACTACGTCAGACGTCGCGACCCAGGCGCGCAGGCGCAGTTTCACGCTCCAGTCTCCCAGTTCGTGGACGCCCGTCCAGGTCGTGTCCTTCTGAAGGACCTGCTCATGCGCGTTGACCGTGTCCCGCAGCACCTTGAGCGCGCGGTCGAGGTCATCTTCGTAGGAAACATCGAAGAACAGATCGAGGCGGCGCTGATCTTCCGCAGTGAAGTTGATCAGCGGATCGCCCCAGACCTTGTCATTGGTGATCGAGACGATCTTGTTGTCGATCTGGCGCAGCGACGTGGTGAAGGGGGTGATGTTGGTGATGGTGCCGTCCAGGCCCGCGACACTCACATAATCCCCGATGCGGAATGGCCGGAAAATCGCGAGCATCACACCGGCGGCAACGGATTTCAGCGTGTCCTGCAACGCGAGACCGATGGCGAGGCCAGCGGCGCCGAGAACGGCGGCGAGCGAGGCGGCCGGGAAGCCGAGCTGCGACAGGGCAAAGACAATCGCGACGGCGAAGATGATGTATTTGATCAGCGAGGCCGAAAAGGCGATCAGCGTATCGTCAGCGCCGGAATGGGCGTGCGCCTTGGCGCCGAACCGGCGCAGCGACCGCGACAATGCATTGGCGATGATGAAGGCGGCGACGAGGATGACGCTCGCGGCGAAGGCGCCAGGGCCATACTTCTCGACAAGGCTGCGCCAGTCATAGCCTGCGAGCCCAAGCGGCAGGGGCATCATCAGGATGAAGGCGAAGAAGCGCCCCGTGGACGCGGCAAGATCCCAGGATGTGCCTTCGAACGGCTGGTCCTTGGGGGTGAGGCGGCGGCCGATGAACAGGATCAGGAACTTGATCAGCGAGGCGATGAGCCAGATCAGCGCGACCGAGGCCACAACGAGGCCCCACTTTACGGCGTCTGGCCAGATCGCGGCGGCCCAGAGCGGCCAGCCGGATGTGTCGAGGCCAAGCAGGAAACCGGATGGGGTGAGGAGCGTAGGCCGGGTCATGCCGCCGATGTAAAACGCTTCGCGGGCCGCGTCACCCGCAAGAAGACGATTGTTGCAGTGCCGATCGCCGCCAGGAGGGCAATCAGATGCATTTCCGTGCGCAGCCAGTTGTTGAGAACGACGCCCAGGAAGCCCCAGCCAAGCGCCGCGAAGAACCAGAGGCTGCGGCTGATGCGCGTGGAAAAGACGTAAGCGGCGAGGCAGGCCGTCGCGAAGGTGGCCCAGAACATCGGCCATGGAAAATCGGTGGGCGCGAGACCGGTGAAGGTGCGGATGGTCAGCGGGACGGAGATCGCCGCCGCAACCGAAATCCAGCCCGACAGAAGGCCCGAGGCGGCGTCCCCCAGCCATAAGGTGGCGCCGTGTTCGTGGCCGCGCAGGGTTTGCAGCCGCGCCGCCGCCATCCAGGCCGCAATGAGGATGGGGGCCAGCAGCACGAAATTCAGCGGCTGCGACACGATCAGCTGGGCGCTGAGCATCCAGACGATGTTGGCAATTCCGGCAGCGACCATCGGCCAGCCGATCCTGGGATACCAGGCCTTGGCACGCAGGATACCCGCGAGGCCAAAGCCCGCATAGGCGAGGAAGATGACGCCCCAGATCGAGAAGAAGGCGGGCAGGGGCTGTTCAGGCGCATCGGTTCTGGCGGTCGCATCGCCGATGGGTGCGCCGATACCGAAAACGGGCGACAGCGCGCCGGACAAAGGCTGCAATATGCCAAGGCAAAGGATCAACCAGGGAAGCGCGCGGTTCATGGCGTTCCCTTTACCGCGCCCTCGGCAGTTTGCCTACTTACAGGCGTCCGGCTGCGCCTCGCACAGCGCGATGACCGAGTCCATCCAGCCGGTATAGCCCTGCAGATTGGTATAGCGGCCGTTATAGTCTCCGGCACAGAACTGGCCGGTGGCGCGGTTCTGTTCGACCACCGAGAGAATGCCGACCACGGACTTGCTGCCATCGGCTTCGGAGACATAGAGCGGGCCGCCGGAACCGCCGCTGCAGGGACCCGCGCCGCTCTGGCTGGCGACCGTGATCGCGGCCGGGCCGACCGCCGTGATTTTCAGCGACGTGGTGAGCAGCTCGTTCGACAGCTGGCCGCCGAAATGGGTGAGTCCCCAGCCCGCCATGTCGCCGGTCGGATAATTGGCCGGGGCGAGCGGCTGGCTGGTCGTCGCGATACGCGCGATGGGGACGTTGGTCAGGGATGCGGCCTGCGCGTCGCTGAGATGAAGCAAGGCGATGTCGTTGGAATAGCCATTGTCCGTACCGAGATAACCACCATGGCAGATGGCGGTCTCGGCGGCCGTGATGCGGGCGGCGGGGCTGCGCAGGTTGGCCGCGTCGCCGATCAGGCGGATCTCGTCATAGGGCTGGTCAACGCAGTGTGCAGCGGTGACGAACCAGTTGGCCCGGATGCGCACCGCGCTGCAATGGCCACTGGCGATGGTGCCGCTGACTTCGGCGCGGCGCGGTTCCAGCTTCACGATGCCGGGGAAAGAGGAGAGGGAGGCGGCAAGGGCGTTGACCGCTTCGGTGCCGATCACGGGTTCTTCCAGTTGCGTTGCGCCGGCGACCGAGGCGACGGTCGGTGTCGCGGCGGCGCCTTCGGGCAGCGCGCACCGGGACGCATTGTAGAGCGCGAGTGTGGGGCGGGCGACAGCGGCGAGGGCGGCCGCGCTGGCGGGCTCGGCGGTCAGGGTTTCAGCGCCGGGCGCCGGCGCGTCGCGGTCCACAGTCGGCGTTTCGCCCTCGGTCACCGGCGCGCTGGAGACCGGAAGTTCGTCATCGGCGGCGTCGGTGGCGACTTCTGAAATGGTCAGGTCGTCTTCGCTGCCATTGGCCTGCTGGGCGGCCGTGTCACCGGCGCCGGGAAGCCGGACCTGGTCGCAGGCGGACAGGGACGCGGCGAGCACCGCCATCGCCAGCAGTTGAGCGGTTTTCATGGCCGAAGCTTCCCTTCTGAAAGTCAGCCGCATTAACCCGGTCGCAGGGGGGCCGGTCAAGCGCGGGCCGGAACTGCCTCGGGCGGGTTGCTCCTTCGGGCCCCGTGCCTATTCTCCCCCAAACTGCGGAGACCTGACACGATGCGCCCAATTCGCGCGGCTGCTGCTGCCCTTCTGTTCGCCATGCCCTGCCTCATCTCCAGCGCCCAGGAAGGCGGGACGACCGAGGCAATGGAGACGGCGCTGGCCGCGGGCTGGAAGGCGACATTTGTCTGCTCGGGCGTGTTCGTTGCCGGGCAAAGCCTGCCGGAGATCGAGCGCAATGAACTCTCCGGTATCTATCCGGACTATCAACTCGCCTATGACGCGCTGCCGCCGGCGCAGGTGGACGAGACGCGCAAGCTGGTCTCGGTGACGTATTCACCGTCAATGCCGCCGCGCATGGCCGCTTACCGGCCCGGATATGGCTGCACCCAGCTGCCGGTCGGTGCCGGGGAAGAGGCGATCGGATTCCTGCCGAAATTCGCGTCATGGCCGGCGCCGCCCGCGCAGGACCGGGGCAGCGCCATTGGTTCGAACGTCAAGATCGAACTGAGGATCGAGGATGCTGAACGGCTCGACCCGTCCGTCTCGGCGGCGTTTGACGAGATCACCTATGGCAGTGGTACGCGGACGGCCTCCGTCATCGTCGTGCGGGATGGGCAGATCGTGGCCGAGCGCTATGACCGGGGCATCGACAACGAGACGCCGGTGCGCACCTGGTCTGTGGCAAAATCGCTGACGGCCACGCTGATTGGCGCGGCGCGGGAGAAGGGCCTGATCGACATTGACTATCCGGCGGTCCTGGCGAGCTGGAACAATGGCGCCGATCCGAGACGGGCGATCACCCTCCGCAACCTGCTCCACATGGCGAGCGGTCTCGATAGCGGCGACAATGGTTCGCGTACGGATCAGCTTTACTTTGCCGGTGCGCGGGTTGTGGACGCGGCCACGACGGGCGCACTCGAAGCAAAACCGGGCACCCGGTTCAAGTACGCCAACAATGATACGCTGATTGCGATGCGGGCGCTGCGCGAAGCCATGAAGGACGACAATCAGTTCCACCGGTTTCCTTACGAGCGCCTGTTGCACAAGATCGGCGCCGTGCACACGACGCTCGAGATTGACTGGAACGGTGATTTCATCTCCTCGAGCCAGGTCTGGGCGACCGGGCGCGACCTGGCACGGCTTGGGCAGCTTTACCTTCAGGATGGTGTGTGGGGCGGGGAACGTCTGCTGCCAGCCGGCTGGGCGGCCTTTGTGCGCACCCCGGCGCCGGCGCAGCCCGGCGACGGCCGTGGATATGGCGCGCAGTTCTGGCTGATGAATGATGCGGCCGGTGTACCCGAGGGTACGTTCTATGCCGCGGGTAACCGGGGTCAGTATATCGTGATCATCCCGGCCCTGAACACCGTGGTCGTCCGCCAGGCGTTTGACGTGATTGGCGGCGCCCAGTTCGAGATCGAGCGATTTACCGCTGACATTGTGACAGCGCTGAACTCCGCCGACGCGGGCCGGGCCGTGGACCGCTCCAGGGCAGATGCCGGCTGAGAATCCGGGTCGTCCCTGCGCCAAGCGCGCAGCCTGGCGGTCGGCAAGCCGAACTGAGACGGGTCAGGGCGAGCCGTAGCCCGAGGGCGGGGTGTGGCTCATCGACAGGCCGAAGCGCGAGACGAGCTCGGCCGGAGCGGGCGTCTCCGCCATGCCGGCAGACGCATCCGGACCTGACAGTTCGGCCAGCGTCACCGGACGCTCAGGCGCGATCTTGATCGAGAACGTGCCACCGGCGGAGATGAATTGCGACAGGCCAGTCAGCCAGGGCAGGGCTTCCGGCACTTCCTGGGTGACAGCGCCGCTGGCGAACATCAGCATGCCGGACGCGAACATGCGCACCGATTCGGGCGTGCCCTGCGCGAAGTTGGCGAGCATGGCGTCGTCTTCGCCGCTGATCCTGGCAATCTCGATGGTGAGAGCGGCAATCGCATTCAACACCCCCGAGTCCGTGAGATTGTACTCGCCGCCGACGATGGAGAACTTGTCTTCAAACAGCTTTTGCAGCGCGGCGTCGTCTGGCGTCTTGCCGTCCTGGCCGAAGGCGGGGATCAGGTCGGCGTAGCTCGGAAGGGTCATCTCGATGCGGGTATTGTCCGTATAGAGATTGTCTGACGTGCTGTTGCTCGCGAGGCGGGTGGCGCCCGTCCTGCTGTCCCAGTTCAGCGAAAACTCGCCGTCGCCCGAGAGCCGTCCGAGGCCGGTGCGGTCGAGGATGCCGGCAATTTCCTTGATGGACGGCACGCCGGGCTGTGTCGCACCTTCCGGTTCCATCTCTCCGGCCCAGGCCATCAGGCTGTTCAGGTCGAACGCCACGTCTTGATGGCGAACATTGATGCGCTCGGGCAAGAGCCAGGCGAACTGGTCAACGGCAACATTGAGCGAGCCGATCTCGAGAACGGGCTTGCCGCCGAAATCGAGTTTCATGCCTTCGATGGCGTAAGTACCAAGGCTGAACAGGTCGCGCTCGGTGATCGGGGGCATCTCGCCGCGTTCGCCATAGGCGAGCAGCTTGCTGATGCGGAAACCCGAGATGGCGGAATAGGCGCTCGCGCCGCTCATCTCGACAAATTCGGTTTCCAGATCGGTCGCAGTCGCGGAGGGATTTGACGCAACGGGCATGGGGAAGGCGCCTGAAAAGGTCGCGCCCGTCTGGATCATCGAGGCTACATCTCCGCGGTCATAGCCTTCGATCAGCTGGCGCTTCGTCAGGGTCGAGAGGGTTCCGGTCTTGCCTCCCTCGACGATCGATTGATCGACCCGCACATCGAAGGCCGCGCTGCTGTCGAGGGAGAAGCTGCGGGCGAGTGCGGACAGAAGGCGAATCGCTGCGAGGCTCTCGTCCTGGCCTTCGGTTTCCGCGAAGGTCCAGGGGTGCAACGTCAAACCGCTGAAGATCACCCGGCCCACCGTCATCCCGGATGATGCGTAGGTGATGTTGGCAGCGGCGCTGGCTTCGGGCAGCGCTTCGTTGATCGCGTCGTCCACAGCGTTTGTATAGCCTGTGAGATCGATGTTCACGCCGGTGAGCTCGATCCGGTCGAACAGGCGCAGCGTGTCGCCGAGGCGTTGGCCGTTCATCCGGCTGCCGAGGGCTGCCACATCGGCGTTCCAGGCCAGCATTTCCTTTGCCGTGAACAGGGTCATGGGCTTTTCGCCCAGCACATCGACGCGCAGGTTCGACAGCTTCGTTGCGCCGGTGGCGGAGTCGCGGCTCGACGCGTCAAACGAGATGCGGGCGATGCCGGAGAGGGCGGCGTTCAGCCCCTCGACATCAAAGGCGGCTCCGGTCGCAGCGGGGCGTGTTTCGATCGCGGCAAACTGCGCGTCCACCGATGCACTCGCCGCGGGCGCGGGCGCAGGCGCGGAGGGCAGGACAGGCGCGGCGGCGAGAAGGGACGCGAGCGCAAGGGCCCGGACATTGGCAACCCACGACATGAAACACATCCTCCGTCTGGCGCGGGTTCCGTCTAGTGCGGCTCCGCCTCACGACACAAGATGTGAAATGGTCAACATGAACCGGGTCTGAGCGGACTGGACGCGCAGATCACGGCGCGCCGGGGCCGCCGGACGGGAGCGGCTTGAGATTGGTAATCCGCCGCGTTTCGGTCTGATTGAGGGGCTGCATCATGGCGGAACCCGCCAGGTCAAATTTCAGTGAGGCGATGTGCGTGCGCCCATCCGGCGCCGCGGCGCAGGCGACTTTCATGCTGAAGGCCTCGATCTTCGCCACGGCGACCGGCTTGAACGCCTTTTCGGACATCATTTCGAATGTCAGGATCGCACCCGTGGCCTTGTCGATCACGGCGTTGGCGGTGAGATATTTGTAGGCGCTGGCCATCTGGCCTTCCGCCTTGCCCGGTAGCGGCGTGAACCGATAGGTCGCGCTGGCCGGTGTTTCCGAGACGCGCTTGGCGCTGGCCGGAATGTTCTCGGCGAAGTCGCTACACCATATTTCGCCCTGCGTCCGCTCGGCCAGCATGTCCGCCTTCTTGCGCGCGTCGCCCTTCAAGGCAGAGGCGGCCGGGTTCAGTTTGACGACGCGTTTGCCCTCGGGCTTGCTCTGGTCCACCCAGAGCTGGAAGCGGTTGTCGCCGTCGTCATAGTCCATGTTGAAGGTGTAGAGCGGCCCGTCCTTCGAAAACGATTTGGCCTTTTGCAGCAGGGAATCGGCGGCGGCGGGAAAGGCCAGGGCGAGCATGAGCAGGCTTGCGAGGACGGCGCGGTGCATGGGAGGCTCCGGGAGTTGGGACAGGCAGGCTTTTAAGGCAGGCGCGCGGCGGCGGGATCGCCTAGACTGGGAACATGGCTGATACGCTTTCGCCGTCTTACGTTTTGCCCCCCGCATTCGATGCGTGGTTCGCTGCGCGTGGCTGGGCGCCGCGCCCGCACCAGCTCGCGCTGGCAGAGGCCTCGCTGCAAGGCGAGAGTGCGCTGCTGATCGCGCCAACGGGCGGGGGGAAGACGCTCGCCGGATTTCTGGGCAGTCTAATCGAACTGTCTGAACGGGGCGCAACGAACTCGGGCATTCCCGCATTACATACGCTTTACATCTCGCCGCTCAAGGCGCTGGCGGCAGACGTGCAGCGCAACGTGCTGACGCCGGTGACGGACATGCGCCTGCCAATCCGCATCGAGACGCGGACGGGGGACACGGCCACCCATGTGCGCCAGCGCCAGCGCAAGACGCCGCCCGACATATTGCTGACGACACCCGAGCAGCTGGCCCTGCTGATCGCATCCGACCATGCGGCGGCATTCTTTGCAGACCTGCGATGTGTGATCATCGACGAGATCCATGCCCTGGCGCCCTCGAAGCGCGGCGACCTGCTCTCGCTCGGCCTGGCCGCGCTTGCCGAATGGGCGCCGGCCTGCCGGTTTCTCGGACTGTCGGCAACCGTGCGCGAACCGGAGGAACTGGCGCGATGGCTTGAGGTGCGGGGGCCGGATCGCCGTGCACGGATCATCACAGCTGCCGGCGGCGTGAAGGCCGATGTGGATATCCTGATCTCTCGTGAACGCATTCCGTGGTCCGGCCATTCCGGGCGGTTTGCGGTGGGCGAGGTGTACGAGGCGATCAAGGCGGCAAAGATGACGCTGGTCTTCGTCAATACGCGCAGCCAGGCAGAGCTGATGTTCCAGGAGCTCTGGAGCGCCAATGAGGACGGCCTGCCGATAGCGCTGCATCATGGCTCGCTGGCGCGCGAGCAGCGCCAGAAGGTCGAAGCGGCGATGGCGGCGGGTCAGCTGAAGGCGGTGGTCTGCACCTCCACGCTCGATCTCGGCATCGACTGGGGCGAGGTGGATCTCGTTATCCAGATGGGCGCGCCGAAAGGCGCCGCCCGGCTTATCCAGCGCATTGGTCGCGCCAATCACCGGATGGACGAGGCGAGCAAGGCCCTCCTTGTACCGACAAACCGGTTCGAGGTGCTGGAATGCCGCGCGGCCGAGGCCGCCGTAGAGGCGGGCGAGATTGATGGCGAGGGGGTGCGCACCGGCGCGCTCGATATTCTGGCGCAGCACATCATGGGCCGCGCGTGCGGCGAGGGCTTCCGGCTGGATGCCTTGTTCGAGGAAGTCCGCCGGGCCGCGCCATATGAGTGGCTGGATTGGGAGACGTATGAACGTATCGTCGATTTCGTCGCGACCGGCGGCTATGCGCTGAAGACGTATGACCGGTTTCACCGCATCGTGCGCCAGCCGGACGGGCTGTGGGTCGCGCGCACTGCGCGGGACAAGCAGGCGCACCGGATGAATGTCGGCGCGATCGTCGAGGCGCCGATGCTGTCGGTGCGGCTGGCGGGATTTGCCGGCAAGGAAGCAGCGCCGGGAAGTTCGGAAAAGCGCGCGATCCGGCCGGGACGCAAGCTCGGCGAGATGGAGGAATACTTCCTCAGCCTGCTGACGCCGGGGGATACGTTCCTGTTCGGCGGGGAAATCCTGCGGCTGATCGGAATAGACGGGATGGACGCGCTTGTGATGCGCGCGCAATCGGACTCGCCGGCCATCCCGACCTACAATGGCGGCAAGTTCCCGCTGACAACCTTCCTGGCCGACCGTGTACGGAAGATGATCCATGACCCCGCGCAATGGACGGGCCTACCGGATCCGGTGCGGGAATGGTTCGAGATCCAGGTGCTGCGATCCGCGATCCCGCCGGCAGACCATCTGCTCATCGAAACCTTTCCCCGGGCGGGGCGTCACTATCTTGTGTCCTACCCGTTCGAGGGGCGCCTTGCGCACCAGACGCTGGGCATGCTCGTCACCCGGCGGCTCGAGCGGATGGGCGCGAAACCCAGCGGCTTCGTTGCGAGCGAGTATGCGATGGCAGTCTGGGGGCTCGAGAATATGCGCGGCCTCGACATGGACGCCGTGTTCCATCCGGACATGCTGGGCGACGACCTCGAGGAATGGCTGGCCGAGAGCGCGCTGATGAAGCGTACCTTTGCGCATTGCGCGATCATTTCCGGGCTCATCCACAGAAACCTTCCGGGCTCGGAGAAGAATTCACGGCAGGTAACGTTCTCGACCGATCTGATCTACGACGTGCTGCGCGGGCATGAGCCGGACCATATCCTGCTGCAGGCGGCGCGGGCGGATGCCGCGACGGGATTGCTGGATGTGCGCCGCCTGTCCGACATGCTGGCGCGGATCGAAGGCCGGATCGTGCACAAGCGGCTCGACAAGATCAGCCCGTTCGCCGTGCCGGTCATGCTGAAAGTCGGGCGTGAGCCTGTGTTCGGAGCTTCGGCCATGGAAGCGGTGCTGCGCGAAGCGGAAGACGACCTCGTCCGCGACGCGATGACCTGACGCCCCAGCTATCGCGGCTGGTCGAAGAACTGCACGGCCAATACGTCCACGGACGGATTGGCGGCGCGCATTTCCGGGCTGTCCGAGCGATAGGTCTTCCCGGGATCGCCGGAGACCGGCGCGATCACTTCCGTTCCTGCGTCCGCCGGCAGACCGAGCGCCATCGCAAATTCGCATGTGTCACCAGGCTTGGCCGCAAAGGTGCCGCCGAGCCAATCGACGACCTCTCCGGAATTGTGGTTTTCAAAGCCCATCATTTCGAAGGGGCCGCCATTGGCGGCTTCGACGTCGGCTAGGGTGGCGCCGATGTACAGGCCGCCCGGGCCGATCCACTGGCTGTTTTCGCCGCCGACGCGAACATAAACGGGGCCGCCGCTCGTCTTGTTGAGCCAGAACAATTCGGCGCGGGTGGCCGGTTCGTCCGGGAAGAGCACAACGGCTGTCTCGATGCTATCGACCCAGGCCAAGTCTTCTTCGGTGATGTTTTCGGCGCCGAACCGGGCGGCGAGCGA
>JAIXRO010000184.1 GCA_027485145.1 Hyphomonadaceae bacterium
GCCTGGATCGAGCCTTGTTCCCAGGTGACTCCGGGCTTTCAGAACCAACTTTCCCTGAACCTGCCGGCAGGCCGCTACATGGTTCTCACCTTCGACTCCGAAAAGCAGCTCGCGGTCGGTTCCGAGTCGGCCCTGGGAACCCCAGTTGTGTGTGGGCCACCGTTCGCCGGGGCAGCCGTGGCGGTCGTCGTTCGCCCCTGGGCCGCTCATTGAGTGGCTCCCGGTGTCTGCGGCCGCCACCCTCACCGCATTGGCCTGTTTGGCCTATCTGGCCTGGCTCGTGTTGGAGCAGCATCAAGCGAGAAAACACCGCAGAGCCCTGCGCCACGTTGTGCATGTGAACGGCATACGCGGCAAATCATCGGTGAGCCGGCTGATCGACGCCGGTCTGCGGGCAGGCGGCTTGCGCGTTCTTTGCAAAACCACCGGCACCTGCCCGGCGATCATCGACGCCAGCGGCCTGGAAACTCCGCTTGCTCGCCGAGGCAGGCCCAGCATCAAGGAACAACTTCGTGTCCTGAAACTGGCGGTCCGACAACGCGTCGATGTGCTGGTCGTCGAATGCATGGCCGTTCTGCCCGAGTATCAGCAGATCAGCGAGGAACGCATGCTGCGCTCGGACATCGGCGTGATCACCAACGTCCGTCCTGATCACTTGGACGAGATGGGACAGACGCTGGACGCCATTGCGCAGTCACTGAGCAACACCATCCCCAGGCAGGGCACACTTTTCACGGCCGACACCGCCTACGCGGCGTTCTTTGAACGGTGCGCGAGTTCCAAGGGAAGCACCGTCGTCCTGGCGGACAGCAGCGGTTTCGAAGACCAGACCATCGATTTCGCCGAGAACGTCGCACTGGCGCTGGCGGTGTGCCGGTACCTGGGCATCGCCCGTGAGACAGCGCTGATGGGCATGGCGCAATACCGCCCCGATCCCGGCGCCTTCCGGGTTGAGCGCTCGGTCGGTCAATTCGGCAAGCAACTGGTCTTGCTCAATGCCATGGCGGCCAACGACCCGGCTTCGGCAGAAAAGATCCTCGACCGGGCTGAGGCACAGGGCCTCATGGCCTCCGGGCGGCGCATGCTGCTGGTCAACAACCGGCTCGATCGCCCGATGCGCTTGCGGCAATTCGTCGATTTCGCGGTCCAGCACCAGGGTCGTTTCGACAGCATCGTCGCCGCCGGCGCCTGTCGACGGTTGATGCGGCGGGCACTGGTCCGACGCGGCATCCCGTCGGACCGGATTACGCACCTGGGCAGTTACTCGGAACTCTCCGCGCTACAGCACGACGCGGTGGTCTTCGCGGTGGGCAACATTGTCGGATCGGGGCAAGCCCGCGGAGTTGCCGGCCGGGACTCGGGGAAACCGCATGGCTGACGAACTGATCATCTTCGGCGCGTTGGCCAGCATCGTTTTCCTCGAACTCACCCAAATTTCTCCGGGAGGGATCATTGTCCCAGGCTATATCGCCCTGCTGCTCGACGACCCGATGCGTGTGGCCTCGACAATCGCGCTGAGTCTGGTGACCTGGGGTGTGGTGCGAAGCCTGTCGGAGGTCGTCATCCTGTTCGGCCGACGTCGATTTGCCGTCTTCATCATCGTCAGTTTTCTGTTGCGCTACCTGACCGGGCTGCTCGCTGCCACGGAAAGCTTGCCGATGACAACCGCGGTTGTCATTGGCTACCTGGTGCCTGGCATCCTGGCGCACGAAATCGATCGACAGGGCGCAGTCAAGACGCTTTCATCGATGCTGTTGGTAGCGGTGGCGCTGAAGTTGGTGTTCCTGGCGATAGTTGCGTCCGGCCAGTCATTGGGCGTACCATGGCCGCGCTGAAAAAAAGCTTCGAGCCACGCGATGGGCTGCTGATCGCCGCGGCAGCGACGCTCTATCTGGGCTACCTGTGCCTCGGGCACTTCAGTTCCCCGCCCGACGCGTCTGTGCACGCACAAAAACTGGCGGCATCCCGCCTCGCGCAACAGGGCATGGCTGCCGTCAAGGCCGACAAGCTGGCGCGCGGCATCCCGATAGCACGCACTTCCGACGTGAACGAAACGGGCATGATCGGCTTGCGCTACAGCGGAATGACGACCACCCTAGGCGTGCTCGAAGCCAAGCGCACGTCGACCCATCCGGACTTCGCGGCGCTTACGGTCGACCTCATGAAGCAATGCGGCGCGCAACCCGGCCATCGCATCGCCGTGAATCTTTCAGGATCGTTTCCCGCTCTCGCCATCTCTGTTCTCAGTGCGGCGCGGGTCCTGGACCTGCAGCCCGTTGTCATTGCCTCGCTCGGAGCCTCGATGTGGGGCGCCAACGACCCAGCCTACACGTGGCTGGACATCGCCCAAGTTGTCCAGGAACAGACGGAGATCCGCACCGGTATGGCCGCCGTTTCCCTGGGCGGGGCTGACGATGTCGGCCAGGACATGGACGAGGATATCCGGGAGCATCTGCGGGTGCGCATCATGGCCAGCGGGGTACCCTTCATCGACGAGCCGGACTTCGCACGCAATATCGCGCAGCGGATGTCGCTGTATCTTGCCGACGGCACGCCCGCGTGCTTCGTCAACGTCGGCGGCAACCTAGCCTCTGGGGGCGCGAAGGGCAACTACGGTGCGCTCCGGCCCGGCCTCATTCGCTCTCCAGACGAGGCTCGAACACGAACCGGCGGTCTGATCGGAGCCTTCCTCGAGCTTCAGGTTCCCGTCATACACCTGCTCGACCTGAAGACCCTTTCCTTGGCGGCCGGCTTGCCCTATGACCCGGTTCCGCTACCCGAGCCGGGCAGCAGCGGAATCTTTCACTCGACGCACTACAGCCGCGCTTACATCGCTGCACTTCTGGCAGTGGCTGCATCCTTGCTCGCAGCCTACGTGTGGTTTGGGCGATCTCAAAAGCATACGTACTCGATACGCTAGAGAGTATGTGGGCGATACCGGATCGGAAGGATGCGGAAATCTGCGACCTCTTGATGGGGTACGGAAGGCGCACGTACCTTGCCGCATCCCTCCACAAGCGGCCACAACGGCCAACGGGCGTACTTCAGGCAAGACCCGAACCGGGGTCCGCAGCCACCACCAATTTGATGCATGCTGGTTCCTGCCAGTTCATGCTGATTCATGAGGGCTCCTGCGGCCCTCAACTCTCCTCAACCTGCCGAGTTTTTGGGCTGCTTTCTCCCCTACCAGGACGAAACCTCAAACTCGAAGCAAAAAAGCCAATAA
>JAIXRO010000174.1 GCA_027485145.1 Hyphomonadaceae bacterium
CCAGCCGAACATCGACAAGGCGCGCGCGATCCTCGGCTGGGAACCAACCATCCAGCTGCGCGACGGCCTGACGAAAACGATCGCCTACTTCGACGGCATGTTGTCGGCCAAGCTCGCGGCAGAGTAATCGCCGGCAGGCCTGAAGGCATCAACCAAACGGCGATAACGCTGCGTAAAGTGCATTTCTGAGTTGACGGAAAGCGGCCCGGGGATCACGATTTGCACAGTGTTTGATTGTGCCTATTCCGGCTGTCAGCGAGTTTTCTCGAAATGCCCATGGATCGCCTTGACTGGGATGCGCTTCGCGTTTTTCGCGAAGTCGCGGACACGTCGAGCATGAGCGCAGCGGCCGCTCGCCTCGGCGAGTCGCCGCCAACCATCAGCCGAAAGATCGATGAACTTGAGCGGACCCTCGGTGTTGAAGTGTTCTCGAGGTCCACGCGCGGCGTCACTCTGACCACGGTCGGTCAGCAAGTGTTACGGTACGTCCAGGCCATGGCCGAAGCCGCAGAAACGTTGCACCGGGAGACCGCTGCGACGGGCACGGATGTCTCCGGCACGATCACGCTCGGCACCGGTGACGGCTTGGGTCCCTACTGGATTGCGCCCCGTCTTGCCCAATTCCATGCCGAGCAGCCCAGGGTGCAAGTCAGGATGATCGTCAATGACGGCGTTCCCGATCTTGAAGCCGGTGAATTGGACGTCGCGATCACGTTCACCGATCCGCGGCACTCGGACGTCATCTCGCACAAGCTCGGCGTCCAGCATTATGTCGGCTTCGCGTCCAGAGACTACATCGCAAAGCACGGCAAGCCGGACAGCCTGTTCGAATATCACAAGCACCGCTGCATCCTGCACACGTCCTATGTAAACCAGGTGGAGCACTGGGCGCCGCGCATGTCCGAACTCCGCAAGATGGTTGATTTCGCGTTCATCACGAATTCCGGAACGGCCATCACCGAGTCGTGTGCGTCAGGCGGCGGGATCGGCATCCTGCCATCCTACATGGCGAAGCTGGACGACCGGCTCGTGGCGCTTGAGCTGCCTGAAATTGCCCCGATCCGTTTCTGGATCGTCTACACCGAACGGGTCCGCCGGCTTCCCCAGGGCAAGGCGCTGATCGACTGGATTCGCCGGTTGTTCGACACTCGCGACGCCATATGGTTCGCCGACCAGTTTGTGCATCCGCGCGATCACGATTCGAAGGTCCGGGAACTCTATCCGGTCAAGAAGAGCCCGAGCGCCTGACCTCAACCCCGCCGAGCGCGGCAAGGCGTGCCATTCCCGGCGTGCCGGGATTGGTGTAATCGCCGCGGCCATGAACACGATCAAGCCCCTCGACCATATCGCCGTGACCAAGCCCTACGTTCCGGGCGGCAAGCTGCACGGCGCGACTGGTCCGATTGCCATGCTGGCGTCAAACGAGAATCCGTTCGGCCCGAGCCCTCTCGCCATCGCGGCGATCCGCAAGGCCGCGGGCGAGGGGCTGCAAATCTATCCTGACCCGGATTATGGCGCGCTGCGCGCGGCAATTGCGTCCGCGAAAGGTATTCCGGATGCCTCGCGGGTCGTCACGTCGGCCGGGTCGGACGAAATCATCCACATCTTGACCCAGTGCTATGCGGGACCCGGCGACGAAGTCTTGTTCACCGAACACGCATTCTCCATGTACGAAGTCTCCGCGCGCGCGCACGGCGCCGCCGCGATCAAGGCGCCCGAAACGGACATGACGGCCGGCGTCAATGCGATCCTCGGCGCGGTTTCGCCGCGCACGAAAATCCTGTTTCTCGCCAATCCAAACAATCCGACCGGTACAATGCTGTCGCTCGACGCCTTGCGCGGCCTGCAGGACGCGCTGCCGCCGCATGTCCTGTTTGTCGTCGACGGTGCGTACTCGGAGTATCTCGGGCCGCAGTACGAAGCGGATCTGCGTGATCTCGTGGATCGCCGCGACACCACGGTGATGATGCGCACCTTCTCGAAGATCTACGGCCTGGCCGCGCTTCGCCTTGGCTGGGCGTATATGCCGAAGGCGATTGCGGACACGTTTCAGCGCATCCGAGGCCCGTTCAACGTCAATACCCTGGCCGTCGAAGCCGGTATCGCGAGTGTCGGGGATGACGCGTTCCTTCAGCTCTCACGCGAGCACAATAAGCAGTGGCGGGACATCCTGACCGCCGAGCTGAACGCCCTCGGCCTGACGACTCCGCCCTCCCACGCCAACTTTGTCGTGGCCGAGTTCGGTTCGGCGGAACGCGCTGCGGCGGCCCATCAGCACCTCAAGGACAATGCCATCCTGGTCCGGGCCATCGCGGGCTACGGCCTGCCCACCAAGCTGCGGATCACGGTCGGCAGCGCCGAGGACAACCAGCGCTGCCTCGAGGCCCTGAAGGTCTTCAGCGCGACACGCTGAGATTGTCGATCAAGCGCGTGCGGCCGAGCCAGGCCGCGCCAAGGAGTCTCGCGTTGCCCTTGGCCAGCGGGACATCATCCGGCAAGGCGATGAGCGAGTCCGGGTCGACCAGCGCGATATAGTCCACACTGCGAAAGCCTGACCGCAAGAGATGCGCGTTTGCTTCCGACCGAACGTCCCCCGGCCTGGCGCCGAGTGACAACCTGACGGAAGCGCGATGAAGCGCGGCGAACAACGCACCTGCGATCCTGCGCTCTTCGGGCGAAAGATACAGGTTGCGCGAGGACTGGGCCAGTCCGTCCGCATCCCGGCGGGTTTCGCCGCCGATGATCCGGACGGGGAAGCCGAGATCGCGAACCATCCGCCGGATGATTTGCAGCTGCTGGAAATCCTTCTCGCCGAATACGGCGACGTCCGGTTGGGCATGCAGGAACAGCCGCGCCACCACGGTGGCAACACCGTAGAAGAAGTGCGGACGATAGATCCCGTCCAGCAGGTCCGACATGCCGTTGACCCGAACGTCCGTGACCGAACCATCCGGATACATTTCTGCAACACCCGGCATGTAAACGGCGTCGCAGCCGGCACCCGCCAGCAAGGCCAGGTCTTCGGCTTCGCGCCTCGGATAGGTGTCGAAGTCTTCGCCGGGTGCGAACTGGGTCGGGTTAACGAATATGCTCGCGACCGTACGGCTGGCGTTTTCCTTTGCCTTTTCAACGAGCGACAAATGGCCGGCATGAAGCGCGCCCATCGTGGGTACGAATCCCACCGTTTCACCGGCGGCTTTCCAGGCACGTACCTGTTGCTGCAACGCCACACGCGTGCGGATCACGGTGATCGTCTTTTCTTGCGTGGAATTCACTTTGTTCCGGCTCCGCGTCAGGATGAAGTAAACGGGTTGTTAACTCATAAGCTGGAATTTCCTAGTCATGGCACATCACATCGTTAACTCCGTTAGATCGCTGGCCTTGTTCGGGGCTGTTTCGCTCGGATTGCGGCAGGCCCGCATTCAGGTGCGCGAGCCGGACGAGCGCCGAAGCAGCGCGGTGCCGGACGATCTGGCCGATTCCTGGTTGTTTGATCGTCCGCAGGCGGCTGTTTCTTCTGAAGTTTACATGCTCAACCAGGAATATGGCCGCGTGTCGGGCGCCCTGTCCGGCTTGCGCTCGATCCTGTCGAACTTGATGAAGATGCCGCTCTCGGCCGAAGAAAGCTATCAGCCGGTCTATGCAGGTTCGGTTGCCTTCGATTCGGCGCTGTTTGACGAGATCGCTGCCCCGGTGCCGGTGCTCACAAACGTTGTCGCATTCGATGAAGATGATCTCTTTATCGAAAGCAGTCTAACACTTCAGAAACCCTCGACGTCTATTGAAACGATGTCTCGCGTCGCTTGATGCGTAAGTTTTTACCGGCCAGTGGCCGCGTTGAGTGGAGTAGCATGAATGCCCGCCGATGGGATGTCTTCCGTGAGCCGGACAGGCTTGGCCGACATTCCGCAGCAAGCCGCTGACGCGCGGGTCATTGTCATCGGCAACGAAAAGGGTGGCGCGGGCAAATCCACCGTTTCGGTTCACCTCAGCATCGCACTTCTCTGCATCGGCAAGAAAGTCGGCGTGATCGACCTGGACGTGCGTCAGAGGTCGCTGACCCGGTATCTCGAGAATCGCACACGCTGGATGCAAAACACCAGTGCCGCGCTCAAGATGCCCGAAATCGTGCGCCTGGAAGCCAGCAAGGAGCGGGATCTCGACCGGGCCGAGGCCGAAGAGAGCCAACGCTTCCTGACATCCCTCGGCCGGCTCAAGCGCGAATGCGATTTCATCATCATCGACGCGCCGGGCGGCGATACCTTCCTGTCGCGCCTCGCCCATATGCACGCCGATACGTTGATCACACCGCTGAATGACAGCTTCGTCGATTTCGATCTGCTGGGCGATGTAAACCCCCAGACACTCGAAGTACTCCGGCCCAGCTTCTACTCGGAAATGGTCTGGAACTGCCGCAAGACCAAAGCCCAGACCAGCCGCCGCCCGATCGATTGGGTGGTGATGCGCAACCGCATGTCCCCGCTGGCAGCACGCAACAAGGAGCGCGTCGGCGGCGCGCTTGAACACTTGTCCAAACGCATCGGATTCCGGCTCGCGCCGGGTCTGTCGGAGCGCGTCATTTACCGCGAGCTGTTCCCGGCCGGCCTGACTCTGCTCGACCTGTCGGAATCATCCTCCAATGTGGCCTTCACGATGAGCCACAAGGCGGCCCGTCAGGAGCTGCGGGATCTCGTCATTGTGCTGCAACTGCCTGAGCTTGCAGGGCTCGAAATCACGTTCTGATCGGCTGAGCCTCGTGCCTCCGCCCCAGCGGAAGGTATTGTCACGGTTGCAGTCCCTGCGTTAAGGCAAGCCCGTCCTGCTGCGGCGATCCGGAAGACCGGACGGGAGGCGGGAAGGGAGGGCGACATGACACGTGTACAGGCCAATGGATTCGCTGAGGACCGGTTCGCGCCGGTAAAGGCTGCGTTTGAATCCAATTTCGACGGCGTGCAGGAGAACGGCGCGTCGTTCTGCATGACGCTTGAAGGCAAGCCCGTGGTCGATATCTGGGCCGGGTATGCCGATGAAGCCCAGACGAAGCCCTGGCAGAAAGACACGATCGTCAACGTCTATTCGACCACCAAGACGATGACCGCGCTCACCGCGCTTTACCTGGCCGACAAGGGCGCGCTCGACTTCACGGCGCCGGTCGCCAAATACTGGCCGGAGTTTGCGGCGAACGGAAAAGCGGATGTCACCGTCGCGCATCTGATGAGCCACTCGGCCGGGCTTTCCGGCTGGAAGGAACCGCTCGTCCGCGAAGACCTGTACGACTGGGAGAAGGCGACCAGCCTCCTCGCCGCTCAGGCTCCTTACTGGAAACCCGGCACGGCGCCCGGCTATCACGCGATGACGCAAGGCTACCTCGTCGGCGAAGTGATCCGACGCGTGGCCGGTGAGACGGTCGGTACCGTGTTCCGCAAGGAGATTGCTGGGCCGCTCGGTGCGGATTTCCACATCGGCCTTCCGTCCACGGAGGATCACCGCGTCGGTGAGCTCACGCCGCCTCCCGGCGGCACGCTGGGGCAGGGCACAACCGACGAACTCGTCGACAACATGGCGAACAATCCCCAGATCAATCCGCTGGATACCCGCACGCGGGCCTGGCGCGGCGCAGAAATTCCGGCCGCCGGCGGCACCGGCAATGCCCGCTCTGTTGCAGCCGTCCAGTCGCTCATGGCCAATGGCGGGTTCGCGAACGGCAAGCAGATCCTGTCGGAGGCGGGTGTCCGCAAGGCGCTCGAACTCCAGATCGAGGGCACGGACAGGATCCTCGGTATCCCGGTGCGCTACGGCATGGGCTTTGGCCTTTCAGGCGGCATGGTCCCCTTCCCGAACCCGAATTCGATCTACTGGGGCGGCTATGGCGGCTCACTCGTCGTCAGCGACATGGATGCACGCACCACTTATGCCTACGTCATGAACAAGATGGCGCCGACCACAACGGGGGACATGCGCGCCTTTGCCATCCTGATGGCGGCCTGGGGGGCGATGGCGGCCTGACCGGCGCGCTTGGCTTCGCGCGGGCCCCGGCCTATAGGCCCAGCGCATGGCCATCTTTCCGTTTGAAATCAGCGCAACCGAAGGCGCGGCGCGTACCGGCCGCCTGCGGACCCCGCGCGGCGACATCCGCACACCCGCCTTCATGCCGGTCGGCACAGCCGGGACGGTCAAAGCCCTGTACATGGATCAGGTGAAGTCCGCCGGCGCCGACATCATCCTTGGCAATACCTATCACTTGATGCTGCGCCCCGGCGCGGAGCGCGTGAAGACACTCGGCGGCCTGCACGCGTTCGCCAAATGGCCGGGTCCCATGCTGACCGACTCCGGCGGGTTCCAGGTCTGGTCCCTCGCGCAGCTCAGGAAGATGGACGCCGATGGTGTGACCTTCCAGAGCCATATCGACGGCTCGACCCACCGGTTGACTCCGGCCCGTTCGATCGAGATCCAGGCTGACTTGCTCGGCGCCGATATCTCCATGCAACTCGACGAGTGCACGAATTTCCCGTGCACCGCGCAGGAGGCCGAGCGCAGTCTCGAACTCTCCCTCCGCTGGGGCCAGCGCAGCCTGGACGCTTTCGGCGACCGGGAAGCGCAGACACTGTTCGGCATCGTGCAGGGCTCGAATTTCCCGGCGCTGCGCGAACGCTCGGCCAAAGGGGTGATTGCGCAGGGATTCGGCGGCATCGCGCTGGGCGGCCTCGCCGTCGGTGAGGGCCACCAGCAGATGTGCGATACGATCGACTTCACCGTCCCCCACCTGCCGGCGCACCTGCCGCGTTACGTCATGGGCGTCGGCAAGCCGATCGATCTCGTCGAGAGCGTCGCGCGCGGCATCGACATGTTTGACTGCGTGCTGCCCACGCGCTCCGGCCGCCACGGCCAGGCCTGGACCTGGAACGGGCCCCTCAACGTCACCAACGCCAGGTTCGCCGAAGATCTCTCGCCGCTGGACGAGGCGGTCGATTGCCCGGCCAGCCGGGACTTTTCTCGCGCCTACCTGCATCACCTGTTCAAGGCCGGCGAGTATCTCGGCCCGATGGTGCTTTCCTGGCACAATACGGCGTTCTTCCAGTCACTGATGGCTGAGATACGCGCCGCCATCGCCGAGGGACGGTTCGAATCCCTGCGGGCCCGCCTGTCGTCCGCCTGGGCGGCAACCCGGTCTGCGCCCAAGGAAGGCCGGGAGGCCTGAACGCTACTTTCCGTCGCCGGCGGCTTCGGAATTCCGGATCAACAGCGTGGCGAAGTCCGGCCGTGCCGGCTCACTGCAATCCTTCGCAAGCCCATAGCCTTTGAGATATGCCCGGCGCTGGGCGCCCAGATTGAAGGCCCGGTTGTATCGCGCCTCGTGGCTTTCCGCGCCGGTGGCCTTGCGCAGCAGGCCCCGGAAAGGAATCCAGCCTGTCGCGCCTGATTCGACGGCGCTCATGGCCGCATCGGAAGCTTCGTCTCCAAGCTTTTCGCTCATCAGCCGGTCGGCGGGTGCCGGTGCGTCCCAGTCCGGGCCGAGTACGGCATCGAGATCCGCAATCGCCGCTGAAATCTCGTCGCACGTCAGATCAGCATCGAGCGTATAGGGGCTGTCCATCGCGGCCAGCACGGGCGGAATCTCGGTCCGGCGAACGTTGAAGTCGTCGAGCGGCGTCAGAACAGCATTTGTCAGGTCATCGCCGGCGTTCGATGACTCAGGCGATTCAGTACGCGTGGCGCATCCGATCAGCGTCAAACTGAGCAAGGCAGCAGAGAAAAAGACCTTCATTCGCCAAGCGAACGCCAAAAAGCCGATCCCATCAACCCCTGGCGTGCAGGTAGCGGTTGACCCGCCACGCCCTCCAGCCTAAATGCCTCGCTCGGTCCGGATGGACCGGCAAGGTCGTGCCCATAGCTCAGCTGGTAGAGCAACTGACTTTTAATCAGTAGGTCACAGGTTCGAATCCTGTTGGGCACACCACTGATCCAGCGATTTTCACTCGTGCGGTTTGTGCGCGGTTTGTGTTTCGCGTTCCCCGGACATTCTCGTCAGCATCTCTGCCGCGAGCGCATCGGCGCTGACATAGCGCGCCATGATCCCTTCGACGCGGGCCTCTGACCAGCCGATGATCCGGGCGATATCGCGGAGGGTGAGTCGCGTGGCCGCGAGCCGGGTGACCGCTGTGCCGCGCAGATCGTGCCAGCGCAGGTCTTCGATCTTTGCCTTCTCGCGCGCTCGCCCGAAAGCCGTGTCGAGGCCCGTCGAAGTCCAGGGCCGGCCGGTCGAACTGGTGAGGATGACGGGGCTCTTGCGCGGTATCTCGGCAAGCAGTTCGCGCAAGGCAGGCGTCACCGGAATCACCGTGTCCTTGCCCCGCTTCGACGTGCGCCAGCGGATCGAGAGGTCAGAGACAGCGGACCACGGGAGCGCGATCAGGTCGCCCTTGCGAAGCCCGGTCTCGACCGCGAGCCGGATGGCCAAACGCAGGGGCGCAGGCGAGGCCTTAAGCAGCGCGGCCAGCTCGTCCGGCGTCCAGATCATGTCCGACCTGTCGGCCTTGTGAATGCGCTCCAGCGCGTCCGTGGGCCGGGCCGTGGTCAGGCCGCGAGACCGTGCCCAGCCGAACAGCCGGGACACGACGGCTATGCGCAGGTCGCCCGTGCGCGCGCCGCCTGCAGCGTCCCGCCATTCGGCCAGGTCCTGAGCCGTGCGGGGATCTTCGAACAGCGCCGCACGCCAGTCGCCGAACTCGGCCCGGAAGGCGTCGAGATAGCGGCGATACTCTTTCTGCGTCACCGGCTTCAGCTTGCCGAACTCAGGGCTTTTCAGGAAGGCGATCACCAGCCCTTCTACATAGGCGACCGAGGGGGCGGGCCTGATGACCTGCACTTCCTTCGCCGCGGCGAACTTCGCCATCGTCTCCGGCAGGGCGAGGATCCGCTCGAGATCGGCCCGTGCGGCGTCGGTGTTGGCGCCGGCGCCCTTGGCAATCAGTGGGCCGCCCCGGTATGCATAGGCGTAATAGACGGTGCGGCCGTCAGCCAGCCGCTTTGTCGCGGTCCACATTCCCGTTACCCTTAGCTGCACGTTTCGCCCTCGCGTCCGCCAATGG
>JAIXRO010000206.1 GCA_027485145.1 Hyphomonadaceae bacterium
ATCAGCACGCGGATCTCGCCGCCCATCGGCACCTTGGAGACGTCGACGTCCAGCGAGGAGGCGGCCTTCGTGTCGGCGGCCGGGTTCCACTGATCGACCGCTGCCCAGGCAAACATGCCGGCGCCGCCCAGCGCCACGGCGCCGGTTGCGATATGGATGAAGTTGCGGCGGTCGTCGTCGACCGTCTCTGTTGTCGGATGGGTGGTCTCAGCGGTCACGCGTGACTCCGTTGCCTGATATCGAACCAATAGCGCTCGTCTTTACTTGAGGTGTCGTTCCGGCGCCTTGCGGCAAGTAGGCGCGGGCGCGGCAATTCTGCACACATTCCCGCTGCCCCGTTACCCGGCCCCTCGCGCAAGCGCGTTAGCCTGCCTTGGAGAATGTGACAACTGGCCTCTTGCGAGACCCGCGCCGGAGGGTCCAGTGTCGGCGCATGGCCACGAAGACTCGACCCGACCCGCTCACCGATCAAAAGGCCCGCGCCAGCACCTGGTTCAAGGCCTTGCAGCTCGACATCTGCGCCCGTTTCGAGGCGCTCGAGGACGCCGCGGCGCCGCCGCTTTACCGCGGGAACGCGGGCCGGTTCGAGCTGACCGAATGGTCCCGCGGCGATGGCCGCGAAGACCTCGGCGGCGGGCGCATGGGCCTGATGCGCGGACGGGTGTTCGAGAAGGTCGGCGTGCATTTCTCGCAGGTGCACGGCACATTCTCGGAAGCGTTTGCCGCGCAGATCCCGGGCGCCGACAAATCCGACGGCAAGTTCTGGGCGAGCGGCGTGTCGCTGATCGCGCACCCGCGAAATCCGCGCGTGCCGGCGGCGCACATGAACACCCGCATGCTGGTGACCAGCGAA
This sequence comes from Hyphomonadaceae bacterium, assembly GCA_027485145.1. Lineage (GTDB taxonomy): Bacteria > Pseudomonadota > Alphaproteobacteria > Caulobacterales > Hyphomonadaceae > Hyphomonas. The sequence goes on from JAIXRO010000206.1 coordinate 854, forward strand.
GTCTGGTTTGGCGGCGGCGGCGACCTCAATCCCCTGCTCGGCTACCAGCGAAACCAGGACTACCCAGACACGATCGATTTCCACGCCGCCATGAAGGCCGCGTGTGACACCCATGACGGCGTCGATTACCCGGAGCTGAAAGAGCATTGCGACACCTACTTCCACCTGCCGCACCGCAATGAGCCGCGCGGCACCGGCGGCATCTTCTATGACCGCTTCAATACGGGTGACTGGGAAAAGGATTTCGCCTTCACCCAGGAAGTCGGCCGCCAGTTTGCCGGCATCTATCCGAGCCTCGTCGCCCGCCGGATGAACGAGCCATGGAGCGAGGCCGAGCGCGAACAGCAGCTGGTCCAGCGCGGCCGGTATGTCGAATACAACCTGCTTTACGACCGCGGCACGACCTTCGGCCTGAAGACCGGAGGCAATGTGGAGAGCATTCTTTCCAGCATGCCGCCCGTGGTGAAATGGCCCTGAAAATCCGTCCATAAACCGTCCATGGCCGGTATGGAGAGTCCAAGGGTCAGCGCGTCCTTGGAGACGCGTTTTCCCGGAGCCAGGCCGCGTAGTTCCGCTCGTCCCATTCCCCTCCCGCAAGCAGGAGGACGCAGGCGATGACGTCGTCATCCGTAGCGTCGAGCGACCAGCCGTTCGCGTTGAGGAAAAGTTCGGAGAGGATGAACCCCGTCCGCTTGTTTCCGTCGATGAAGGGGTGATTTTTCATGATACCTGCTGCGTAGAGCGCGGCGAGGTCGAAGACATCCTCCGCGCCGTAAGCAAACGCGTTGAGCGGACGGGCCAAGGCGCTTTCCAGCAAACCCGCGTCCCGCACGCCCGGCGCGCCGCCATGTTCGGCGATCTGCTCGTCGTGAACTTCATAAACGAGCCATTCCGGCAGCCAATTCGGCCGCGTCATTGGGCGAGGACTTTGAGCGCCTTGCGCCGGCGTTTCATGATGTCCGCCGCCATTTCGCGCAGGGCGTCAGCCTGTTCGTCGCTGACCGAAACCATGATGCCGTGGGCGGTCCGGGCAAAGGAGACGGTATCGCCTTCGGCGGCGCCAAGCATTTCCAGCACTTCCTTCGGCAGCACCACGCCGAGGGAATTGCCGATCTTGCGGATTTTCAGGCGGGTCATGGCGAGCTCCTGTAGCTACGCGCGTTATAACACACATCGAGGAGGGCCGGAAGCGGGCGGCCGAACGGGCTGCCTCAAAGCCGTTCACCTTCGGTGAGCCCGGTCTGTCCGGGCGCTCATGCCTTTGAGGGAAGGCTTGCTGAGGGTATCATGGGCAAATGGCGGTTTCGACGCGAACCTTTGACTGGGCCGGCGCAGCGCTGATCACGGCGGCGACGCTGGGCGCGCTGCTGGCCGGCGGCCAGCTCAGCCCCGGCAGTGACGACGCCTGGTATGCGGGCCTGCGCAAGGCGCCGCTCAACCCGCCGGACATCGCCTTCGCCTTCGTCTGGCCCGCCTTGTTCGCGCTGATGCTGGCCGGCGCGCTGCTGGTGCTGAAGGAGGCGCGCAGCTTCAAGCGGGCAAGCGCGGCGATGGGCCTCTACTTTACCATGCTGGCAGCGAACGTCTGCTGGAGCCTGTTCTTCTTCGGTTTCCGGGATCCGGCGATCGCGCTGGGCGTGCTGATCGCGCTTTGGCTGCTGATCGCGGCGATGATGCAGCGGTTCGCCGAGCATTCACCGCGGGCCGCCCTGCTGCAAGTGCCGTACCTGCTCTGGGTCAGCTTTGCAGCCTACCTCAATTTCTACGTTCTGGCCTTCAACCCGGCGACTTGAGCCGGGCAAGCAGCGCGCTGCGGTTCAGCGTGAAGCCCGAGGCTATCCAGTCTTCCTCGAGTGCAGCCAGCCGCGCGCCGAGCTGCGGACCGGTCAGGCCTGCCGCCAGCGCGTCATGCCCGCCGAGCGGAAACTTCGGCCGGACCCAGGCCGCGGCACGGTTTGCAAGGCTCGCGAGATCGCCGGGCGCGCCGGAGGCGGCTTCGATGGCGGCGCGGTCCAGCACCGCCGGCGGGCCAAAGCGGTAGAAGGCTTCAGAGATTGCGTCGTCGCCCGCGCCCAGCACATGCGGCAGCGCCGGATCGGACCAGTTCGCGAGCCGCGATCCTTCCTCGTTCGAGACGCGAAGGCGCGCAGCCGCGGCGCCCGTTTCGGTGCGGCGGCGCGGGAGCAGTGCCATCAGCCGGCGCATGGGGTCGGCCTCCAGACCGGCGGACGCCTCCGCCATCACGAGGCCGGGCAGCAGGGACGCGCCCGCCCCCGGCAGCGCGGCCTCCAGCACACCGGCCTCTTCCATCGCCGCGATGGCCGAGGACGGATCCGGCGCCGCCAGCGTGCGCTTCAGTTCTTTCCAGATCCGCTCGGCAGCGATCTTCGCGAGACCGCCCCGCTGGCGCGCGCAGGCCGCCTGCCCGTCCGGATCAATTCCCGCGCCATACCAGGCGTTGAACCGGTAGAAGCGCAGGATGCGCAGATAGTCCTCGCGCAGGCGCTGATCGCCGTCGCCTATGAAAATCACCCGGCCCGCGACGGCGTCATCAATCGACTCCGGGATCACTTCATGAAGCTCGCCATTGGCGGCGGCATAGATGGCGTTGAGACGGAAATCGCGGCGGGCCGCGTCTTCGGTCCAGTCCTCGGTGAAGGCCACCACCGCCCGCCGGCCATCGGTTTCGACATCCCGGCGCAGGGTGGTGATCTCGAAAGGGCGGCTGTCCAGGATCGCCGTGATCGTGCCGTGCTCAAGCCCGGTCGCAAGGGCGCGGATGCCGGCGGCTTCGAGTGCGCCAATCACCTCGGGCGGTGTCAGCTGCGTGGCGATATCGACATCATCGGCCGGCTGGCCGCGCAGCGTGTTGCGCACGCAGCCGCCAACGAAGCGCGATCCGCCGGGACGTGCCACCTCGAGTGCGCCGATCACCGCGCGCGTTGCGGGCGCGGTCAGCCAGGCGGCCTTGAGAACATCAGGTCGGGGCATCGGCCGGCGCGGCCTCTCGCGGACGCGGAACCCCGACATCCTGCGGCCTGTGCTCGCACGGATAGCTTTTCGCCGGGATGACGACGCCGTTCTCCACCCGCTCGGGCTCGATGCACATCCCGCGGTCCCGCGGCTCGAGCGCGATCATCACGAACCAGGCGATCGTCGCGAGCGTCAGCCCGATCGCGAACAGCAGCTGCACCGGCCATTTGCGCTGGCCGGCATCGGCCGCCGACTGGGTGGCCAGAAGGTAGAGGCCGAACACCAGGAAGGGCAGCGAAAAGATGAAAAGTTCGAAGAGCAGGCGTCCGGCCACGGCGGCGCGTTCCTTTTGTGATCACGTCTGGGCCTACATAGGCGGACATGGGCCCTTGAGGAACCCTGAATGGCTTTGCCGGCTCAATCGCTTTCGTAGAGCGTCTGGTAGAGGCGCCGGATGATCCCGGCGGTGACGCCCCAGATGCGGTAGCCATTGTGCGGCATCTCGTAATAGCGCCGGTTCTTGCCCTTGTAGAATGTCTCGGCGGCGGTGTGGTTCGCCGTGTTCATCAGGAAGGCGAGCGGGGTCTCGAACACGGCGGCCACTTCGCCGGGCTCCGGCACAGGCACGAAATCATGCGGCAGGAGGCCCACCACCGGCGTGATCCGGTAGCGCGTGCCGGTGACATAAGGCGCGCCCTTGCCCAGCACGTCGACGTCCTGGGGCGCGATGCCGACCTCCTCATGTGCCTCGCGCAAGGCGGCGGCGACTTCGTCAAGATCGAGTGGATCGACCTTGCCGCCAGGCAGCGCCACTTGCCCGGCATGGTCGGCCATCGTTGTGGGGCGCAGTGTCAGCAGCGCCGTCGCCCCCTCCCGGCGCGGGATCACACCGAACAGGACCGCCGCCGGGCGGATGATGGCGACGTCTTCCGGCGTGAGGAAATCCATGTCCCCGCCTTCAATCAGACGCCCGTCCCCGAGGGGCGGGTCAAGACGCGCGCGCACGCGCTCAATGAAATCGTCGAGACCGGAATAGGACATGGGTGTGGATCTGGCCGCCGATCAGGAATCTGCGCCGAGGGGGAAGAAGGCGCCCTGGCTCCAGACCCCGAGACGCGCCGTGCCATCGGGCGCCGGTACCGCAAGCTCCACCAGGTCATAGAAGGCGGCGCGCGTGATCTTGGCTTCGAGGCGCCCGCGCACGCGCACATACGGGGCGGGCTCGCCGGTCACCGCGTCGGTTTCGATCCGGATCGGTGCGTCCGGGCCGGCGGTGGTGTCATAGTCGAGATTGGTGCGGAAGGTCAGCGACTGGCCGGGGCCGGTCGCGCCGCTGCGGTCCACGCGGATGGCGAGGAAGGGCGCGTCCTCGACATGCACGATGACCTTTTCGTAAGGCGTGACGAGGTAGGTGACGCCGTCTTCATCCTTGCGCAGAATGCGGGAGAACAGCTTCACCAGCCGCTCCCGCGTGATCCGCGTGCCTTCGTGCCACCAGCTGCCATCGGCGCGGATTTCCATGCCGATATCGCCGCAGCCCGGCGGATTCCATAGGTGCACCGGCGGGAGCGGACCCGCGAACTTGCCTTCCGGCAGGATGGCCTTAAGCGTGTCTTCAAGGCCGAAAGTGCTGCCGGGGCTGGATGTCACATCTTTCTCCGCCAAATTCCCGCCTTACAGATAGGCTTGTAACGACACGACGTGAAGCCGGAGAACCGAGGCGAAATGGCCGATACAACATTGACCCCTGAAACTGCCGTCGCGGACGCCGGCGCCGCCACTGAAGCGCTGGCCCGGGTAAAGGCCGAAATCGGCCGGGCGATCTTCGGTCAGGAACGGGTCATCGAACTCGCGCTCGCGGCCGTACTGGCGGGCGGGCATGCGCTGCTGATCGGCGCGCCGGGCCTTGCCAAGACGCGCCTCGTCGAGGCGATGGGCACCGCGCTCGGCCTCGCCAACCAGCGCATCCAGTTCACGCCGGACCTGATGCCGTCGGACATTCTCGGCTCCGAGGTGCTCGACGAAAGCCCGGGCGGGCAGCGTAGCTTCCGCTTCCTCAAGGGGCCGGTCTTCACGCAGCTGCTGATGGCGGACGAAATCAACCGCGCGTCCCCGCGCACCCAGTCGGCCCTGCTGCAGGCCATGCAGGAAAAGCACGTGACCGTAGCCGGCGTGCGCCATGACCTGCCCGCGCCGTTCCATGTGCTCGCCACCCAGAACCCGATCGAACAGGAAGGCACCTATCCGCTGCCCGAAGCGCAGCTGGACCGTTTCCTCTTGAAGATCGACGTGACCTATCCGGACCTTGATACCGAGCGGCGCATCCTGATCGAGACGACGCGCGGCAGCGATGCCCCGGTGCGGCCTGCCCTCGACGCCGGGCGGCTGATGGCGATCCAGGCATTGGTGCGCCAGATGCCGGTGGGCGAGAAGATCGTCGCGGCGATCCTCAGCCTGATCCGCGAAGCGCGGCCCGAACAGACGAGCGACGCGCGCGTCAAACGTCTCGTCGACTGGGGCCCCTCCCCGCGCGCCGGCCAGGCCCTCATGCTGGCGGCTCGCTCACGCGCCCTGCTGCGCGGGCGGCTTGCCCCGTCGATGGAAGACGTCGAAGCCCTTGCCGAGCCTTGCCTCGGCCACCGGATGGCGATGCGCTATGACCCGACGGGCGAAGCGCCGAAGCTCAGTGACCTGATCAATGACCTTGCAAGGAAAGCCGGATGATCACGCGCCTGGTTTCGGGGGCTCTGATCTTGTTTGTGGCCGCGTGCGCGGCGCCGGGATGGCGAACGCCCGCCGCCGAGCCCTGGGCGTGCCGGGACGCGGTGCGCGGCGCGGCGATCCACGCCTACGCGCTGGCCCGCAACCGCGACGACCAGCGTGCGGTGATCCTGCTGCCCGCAGGCCAGGCGGCAGCCGCTTACGAGACGGAAACGCAGCGCCTGCGCACCGAGGGCGCGCGCCTGCTGGACGTGCTGGAGAGATATGATCCGGAGGCGGACAAGTTGCCGGCGCCGGCCCGCCCCACCGCGTCGGCGCTGACGCCCGAGCAAGTGGCCGCGCGCATCGAGGCGGCAGACGCCTGCGTGGCCAACGCCGGAAAATGACCAGCGCCGCCGATCTTCGCGCCGAGGCCGAGCGCCTCGCCCGGCAGCTGCCGGGGCTGAACTTTCGCGCCGAGGCCTCGGAAGCCGCGCATATCGGCTCAGCGGGCAGACGGCGCGCGGGCGGCGGCGAGACGTTCTGGCAATACCGGCGCTACGCGCAGGAAGACGATGCGAGCCGCATTGACTGGCGCCGCTCCGCCAAGGGCGATGAGCTCTATGTGCGCGAGACCGAACTTGAAACCGCGCGCACCGTGCTGTTCTGGGCCGATGACCATCCCGGCTTCCGCTGGAAGGGTGAGGGCGACCTGCGCACCAAGGCGGAAGAGGCGATCCTCCTGATGCTGACGATGGCGATCCCGATGTCGCGCGAAGGCGAGCGGATCGGCTCGCTCGGCACCGGGCGGCGGCCGAGCTTCGGCAAGCGGGCGGTGGACCGGCTGGCGAATGACCTGCTGCGCGGCACAGGCGGCCAGTTCCCTGCCCCGCCGCGCGCCGCCGCCACGGTGATTGCAGCGTCCGACTTCTATGATCCGGTCACGGAATGGACAGCCCGGCTGGCGCCCCTTGCCGCGAAATGCCCGGAAGGCGTTCTGCTCGCCGTCTCGGCCCCGGTTGAGGTGGATTTTCCCTTTGAAGGGCGCACGAAGTTCTCGCGGCCCGGCGCCGCGGTCGACCGCATTCTTGGCCGGGTCGAGGCGATGCGCGAGGAATACCAGAGGCGGTTTGCGGCGCAGCGTGCCGCCCTCGAAGACCTCGCCCGCCGGATGGGCTGGGGCTTCGTGGCGCATGTCACCGGCGCGCCGGCGATCGAAAGCGCAGCGCGCCTGAAGGCCGAACTCGAACGGTTCGGGGCGAAGCATTGACCGCGCTGGGCCCTTTCCTTCTGGGCGCGCCCTGGGCGCTGGCGGCGCTCGCCGCGCTGCCCATTCTCTGGTGGATCCTTCGGGCGACACCGCCCGCGCCGAAGATGGCGGAGCTGCCGTCGCTGCGCCTGCTCGACGGCGCAGAGCCGCGTGAGGAGACCCCGGCGCGAACGCCCTGGTGGGTCTGGCTGATCCGCACGCTGGCGGTGCTTGCCGCAATCCTCGGGCTCTCGCAGCCGGTCTACGCCCCCGGCGCCCGGCCGGGCGAGACGGCCGAGCAAGGCCCGGTTCTGATCGTCATCGACAATGGCTGGCCCTCGGCGCCGCGCTGGAACGAACTCACCAATGCCGCGAGCGCGACTCTGGATGCGGGCGACCGCGACACGGCGGTGCACCTGCTGCTGACCGCGCCGCAGCAACTGAACACCGATCCGGCAGAGCGGTTCTCGAAAGCCGATCTCGGCAAGCGGATTGCCACCCTGCAGCCCCAGCCCTGGGCCACCGACCGGTCGGACGCCATGGCCCGGCTGGTGGCCTCCGGTCTGAAGCCCGCGCGCATCTTCTGGGCAAGTGATGGAATTGAGGGCGGCCGGGGCGCCGCCTTTGCGGAAGAGCTGGCGATGCTGGCACCGCTGACTGTCTTCGCCGCGCCTGCCAGCGGGCCGCTGGCGATTACCGGCCTGTCGGCCGGCACGGATTCGGTCTCCGTCCAGCTCGTTCGGGGCGATGCGACCGGTGAGGCCAAGGCGTTCGTCTCGGCGCAGACCCGCGACGGATCGGGCATCGCGTCCGGCGAGGCAATCTTCGCGCCCGGCGCGCGCGAGAGCGTTGCGGAGTTCAAGATTCCGGCGGCGGCGCTGGCCCGCGTTGCCCGCTTCAACGTCACCGGACGCGCAGGGGCGGGTACGGTCTGGCTCTGGGACTCGGTGGACCGGACACGGCGGGTGGCGCTGATCGATTCCGGCACCGCCGCCCAGCCACTGCTCTCCGACATGCACTATATCCGCAAGGCGCTGGAACCCTTCGCCTCGATTTCCAGCGGCGATATCGAGACGGTCGTCGCGACTTCGCCGGATGCAATCATATTGTCCGATGCAGGGCAGATCCCGGCGGCGGACGCCGAGAAGCTGACAAAATGGGTTGAAGAAGGCGGCGCGCTGATCCGGTTTGCAGGCCCGCGCCTTGCCGCTCAGGGCGACGACCTGTTGCCGGTCGGGCTGCGTCGCTCCTCGCGCGCGCTGGGCGGCACGCTGGCCTGGGAAGAGCCGCAGGGACTGGCGGAGTTCGCCGACACCTCACCCTTCTTCGGCCTGCCCATTCCGGAAGACGTCCGTGTACGGCAACAGGTTCTGGCAAGCCCCGATCCGGAACTCTCACGCAAGACCTGGGCACGCCTCGCCGATGGTTCGCCCCTTGTGACAGCGGACGCGCGCGGCAGCGGCATGCTGATCCTGTTCCACGTGACGGCGGGACCGGACTGGTCTGACCTTTCATACTCGGGATTGTTCGAGCAGATGCTGCGGCGGTCGATCACCGCCGGACGCGGCGAAGCCATCGAGGACACGGAAGGCACCTACATGCCGCAGCTGACGCTCGACGGATTCGGTCGCCTGTCCGGCGCCAGCACCGCCGCCGCCCCGATCAAGGCCACCGAGTTTGGCACGACCGTGCCCTCCGAAATCCACCCGCCCGGCCTCTATCAAGGCCCTGCCGGCACACGCGCGCTGAACGCCGGCGCGGGCGCAGAACCTGAACTCATCCGCGACTGGCCTGCGGCCGCGCGCCTGCTTGGAGATGCGGAGGCGAGGTCCCTGCGGCTTGCCGGACCGCTGCTCGCCCTTGCCGCCGGATTGCTCGCCATCGACCTTTTCATTGCCTTGTTCGTGGCCGGACGATTGCGGTTCCCGGCGATGGGCCGGAAGGCCGCCAGTCTTGCGGCCGCGCTCACGGCGCTCGCTGCATTTTCACTTGCCGCGCCGGACCGCGCCTTCGCGCAGTCTGGCTACGAACTTCTGCCCGATGGCAGCTACCGCGCGGTCTCCACCGCGTCGCGCGTTCAGCCGCTGCCACCCGGCAATACGCCGCAGAAGCAGATCGACGCCGCGCTGGAAATGCGGCTCGCCTATGTCGAGACGGCCGACGGCGCGCTCAATGCGCGCACGAAGGCTGGCCTGACCGGCATCTCGAACATCCTCCTGATGCGGACATCCGTGGAACCCGCCGAGCCGCATGGGGTGAACCTCGAGACAGACGCCCTCGAACTCTACCCGCTGATCTACTTCAACGTGCCCGGCAACGCGGCGCCGCTGAGCGACCGGGCCACGCAGCGCCTCAACGCGTACCTGCGGACCGGCGGCGCGCTGCTGATCGACACGCGGGCCGGCGAAACCGCCGGGACGCAGACCGATGTGACGAGCCTCCAGACCCTCCTCGAAGGGCTGGACGTGCCGCCGCTCCAGCCGGTGCCCCAGAACCATGTCCTGTCGCGCACCTTCTATCTCATCAACGACTTCCCGGGCCGGTTTGCGGGCCGCCGCCTCTGGATCGAGCAGGCGGGCGACGCCGCCGCGCCGCGCGGAGACGGCGTCTCGCGCCTGTTCATCGGCGACGCCGACTGGGCCTCGGCCTGGGCGGTCGACCAGAATGGCCGGGACCTTTACTCCGTGGACGGAGGGGCTGAGCAGCGCGAGACGGCGCGGCGGTTCGGCGTCAATCTCATCATGTATGTGCTGACGGGCAGCTACAAGGACGACCAGGTGCATATACCCGCGCTGCTCGAACGCCTCGGCGAGGACGAGAGCGGCGCGCCGGATCCGGATGCCCCGGCGGCCTTTCCCGAGGCCCCCGAATGAACGAAGCGGTGCGCCTCGGTTTCGAGCCGTTTCTCGGCTGGCCCCTCTTCTGGGGCCTCGCCGGGCTGACAGCAGCGGCCTGGGCCGCCTATCTCGCGCTGCGCGGGCGCGCCTGGCTGACGCGCGCGCTGGGCCTGCTGCTCCTCTCGGCGGCGCTGCTCAACCCGTCCCTCGTGCACGAAGAGCGCGAGCCCCTGCCCTCCGTCGCCGCCGTGATCCTCGACCGGTCCGAGAGCATGCAGTTCGGCGACCGGCAGGCGACCGCCGACGCCGCCTATGCCGCGCTGATCGCCCAGCTGTCGCAGGACAAGACGCTGGAAGTGCGCACGCTGGAGACCAATCCGGGCGATGATGGCAGCTACCTGCACGGCGCGCTCGAAGGCCTGATGTCCGACGTGCCGCGCGACCGGATCGCGGGCGCAATCTTCGTCACCGACGGCCAGATCCACGATCTTCCGGACCCGGAGCGGACCGAGGCCCTGATTGGTCCCCTGCACGGCCTCATCGCGGGCGACGAAGACCAGGGCGACCGCAGTGTACGGATCGTCAACGCCCCGAATTTCGGCATCGTCGGCGAAAGCGCCAACCTGATCGTGCGCGCCGAAGACCCGCGCGGCGGAGATGTTGACCTGGAAGTCTCGCTGAATGGCGGCGCCCCGGTGCGCATCCGCGTCAAGGCCGGGCAGGACACGCCCTTGCCCGTCGAGATCGAACGGCGCGGCGAGAACATGGTCGTCATCGAGGCGGCGCCCGGGCCGCAGGAACTGACGCTCGCGAACAACCGCACCGCCATGACGATCGCGGGCGTGCGCGACCGGCTGCGCGTGCTGCTCGTCACCGGCAAGCCAAACCAGGCCGGACGCGTTTGGCGCGACCTGCTGAAATCCGACCCCTCGGTGGATCTTGTCCACTTCACGATTCTCAGGCCGCCCTTCAAGACCGCATTCGAGCGGCCCGAGGAACTCGCGCTGATCGCGTTTCCGACCGAAGAACTGTTCGAGCAGAAGCTGACCGAATTCGACCTCATCATCTTCGACCAGTACGAGCGCCAGGGCGTCATCACGCAGGCCTATCTGGAGAACATGGCGCGCTATGTCGCCGATGGCGGCGCGCTGCTGATCGTGGCGGGCGAGCAGTTCGCGGGGCCTGCGAGCCTTGCGCGCTCACCCCTCGCCTCTGTCCTGCCCGCCTCCCCGACGGGCGTCATCCGTACCGGGAGCTTCAAGCCGGAACTGACCGGGCCGGGCAAGCGCCATGCCGTCACCGCGCCGCTCGATGACAGCCAGTGGGGCGAGTGGATGCGCTATGTCGAGGCCGACGCCGTGGCCGGTGATGTCCTGATCAGCGGGCCTTACGGGCGTCCGCTTCTGATCGTGGACCGGGTGGATGAGGGCCGCGTCGGCATGCTGATGTCTGACCAGATCTGGCTCTGGGCGAGCGGCCATGATGGCGGCGGGCCCTTCGCGGAGCTGATCCGGCGCATGGTGCACTGGATGATGAAGGAGCCCGAACTCGAAGAGCGCCGGCTGTCCAT
>JAIXRO010000151.1 GCA_027485145.1 Hyphomonadaceae bacterium
ACGGCCATCAATTTCCCGACGCCGAAGAACCTGAACTACTGGTACGTGTTCGGCGGCATCCTCGCGATCTGCCTTGCGGTCCAGATCGTCACCGGCGTGATCCTCGCGATGCACTACGAAGCCAGCGTCGATGGCGCCTTCGCTTCGGTGGAGCGCATCATGCGCGACGTGCCGTTCGGCTGGCTCCTGCGCAACATCCACGCCAACGGCGCCTCGATGTTCTTCTTCGCGGTCTACATCCACATGTTCCGCGGCCTCTATTACGGCTCGTACAAGGCCCCGCGCGAAGTGCTGTGGATCCTTGGCTGCGTCATCTTCCTGCTGATGATCGCCACCGCGTTCCTCGGCTACATGCTGCCCTGGGGCCAGATGTCCTATCACGGCGCCAACGTCATCACCGGCCTGTTCGGCGCGATCCCGCTGGTCGGCGAAAGCCTCCAGACATGGATCCTCGGCGGCCCGTCTATCGGCAACCAGACGCTCCAGCGCTTCTTCTCGCTGCACTACCTTCTGCCGTTCATGATCGCGGCCGTGGTCATCCTGCACATCTGGGCGCTTCACGTGCCGGGCAACAACAACCCGACCGGCGTGGAAGTCCAGGATATCGAGAAGGATACCGTGCCGTTCCATCCGTACTACACGGTGAAAGACGGCTTCGCGATCGGCGTGTTCCTGATCGTGTTCGCCTACTTCGTGTTCTACGCGCCCAACGCCCTCGGCCACGCCGACCAGTCGATTGAAGCCAATCCGCTCGTGACGCCGGCGCACATCGTGCCCGAGTGGTACATGCTGCCATTCTACGCGATCCTGCGAGCCATCACGTTCGACCTCGGCCCGATCGATGCGAAACTGCTCGGCGTGATCTTCATGTTCGCCGCCATCGCCGTCCTGTTCGTGGTACCCTGGCTCGACACGTCGAAGGTCAAGTCGATGCGCTACCGTCCGGTCGCCCGTCAGTTCTTCCTCGGCTTCGTGGCGGTCTGCATCCTGCTCGGCTGGTGCGGCGCGGCCAACCCCGATGATGCGGTGATCCCGTCGCTGCAGGGCGAGGCGAGCCTCGTCGTCAGCTACAACTCGGCAGACGGCGTCGCGAAGCAAAGCTTCACGGGGCCGGAAGCCTTCGAACAGGCCACCGCCTTCATGGAAGGCCCGGCCAAGGCCTCGGCTCCGTCGCTTGAAGCGGTTCCGGCGCCAACCTTCCAGTTCCGCCACCTCTCGCTGATCCTGACGATCATGTATTTCGGCTACTTCGCCATGCTGTTCGTCATCGGCCTCAACGAGAAGACCAAGCCGCTGCCGGAGTCGATCCACAAGTCCGTGCTGCGTCACAAGAAAGTCCAGGGCGGCACGGCCGTCCCGGCAGAATGATCCAGGCGAGGAGAGACAAGATGAAAAACTTCCGCATCCTCGCTGCCGCTGTCGCGGGTCTCGCCTTTGCCGGGCTGGCCCACGCAGCGGGCGGCGCCAAGCACCCGCACGCCCCGGAAGGCGGCTGGCCGTTCGAAGGCCCGACCGGTCAGTATGACATGGCTTCGGTCCAGCGCGGTTACGCCGTCTACAAGCAGGTCTGCTCAAGCTGCCACTCGATGAAGCTGCTGAGCTACCGCAATCTCGGGGAAGAGGGCGGCCCGTTCTACGACCCGGCCTATCCGAACCCGAACGACAACCCCTATGTAAAGGCGCTTGCCGCCGAGAACGAGATCGTCAGCCCGACACCGAACGATACGGGCGAGTTCGAGCTGCGCCCTGCCACGCCGGCTGACGCATTCCGTTCCCCCTTCCCGAACGAAGCGGCTGCCCGCGCCGCCAATGGCGGCGCGCTGCCGCCCGATCTGTCGGTGATCACCAAGGCCCGTCATGGCGGCGCCAGCTATGTGTACAGCCTGCTCACCGGCTATCCGGAGTTCGACTCGTACGAAGACCGGATCATCGAAGAGAATGGCGAGACGGTCTATCAGACCGTCATCGACATGGCGAAGTTCGAGAAGCTTGGCGAATACAAGCCGCATCATGGTCCGGCCTACCTGATCCAGCCGGCCGCCCAGTACTACAATCCCTACATGGCTGGTGACACCAAACCGAACTATCTCGGCGACCCGCGCCATGCACCGCCCGGCGGCTTCCTCGCGATGGGTCCGCAGCTGACGGACGGCCGTATCGAATATACCGACGGGACACCGGCCACGGTGGACCAGATGGCCAAGGACGTGGCGCAGTTCCTCGCCTGGGCAGGTGACCCGAAACTGAAGGCCCGCAACGAAGTCGGCATGGCCACGATGATCTATCTCTTCATCCTGACGATCCTGCTCTGGTTCTCGTACAAGCAGATCTGGCGGAAAGTGGAGCACTAGACCCGCTGAGCAGGCTGCAGAAATCAAAACCCCGCCCCGGCGATCGTCCGGTGGCGGGGTTTTTGTTGCGTGCCGGCCTCAGATCGGAGACTATCGAGCATGGACAAGGCGGTCGTCATTCAGAAGCTCAAGGCAGAAGCGACGTCCTTGCGCGCGCGCGGTGTCGAGGCCGTCGGGCTCTACGGCTCCACCGCCCGCGGTGAGGCCGGACCTGCGTCGGATATCGACCTCCTGCTGACGTTGCGGCCGTTCAGCCTGTCCCTGATCGATCTCGTGACCTTGAAGGACGAACTGGAGCGCTTGCTCGGCGGGCCCGTTGATCTGACCACCGCACCGGTGACAAACCCGTTTTTGGCCCGCGAGATCAACCGCGACCTGATTGGCGTCTTTTGAGGTCCGGGTGAAAGATCCCAGGGTTCATCTCCACGAAATCGGACTGTTTGCGCGCGAGATCGAGATGTTTTCGGATGCGCTCGACTTCGCCGCGTTTGAGCACGACACGAAGACGGTTCGCGCCGTGTGTTATTGCTTTCTGGCCGTCGGCGAGGCGGTCTTCCGATTGGAACGCGACTTTCCGGGGTTCCTTTTGACTGAAGTGTCGGCGGAGATTCCCTGGCAGAAGATCGTCGGCACCCGGAATTTCCTTGCACACGGATATGACCGCGTCGATGTCAGCACGTTGTGGCAACTCATCCGGGTTGATCTGAAACCGCTTATCGAGGCCGCAGACTGTGCGCTAACCCGGCTCGGAGACGCCGAATGACCCAGTGGACTCTCGGCATCATCGGCGGCTCCGGCCTCTATGCCATTGACGGGCTGGAGGACCGGCGCGAGGAGCGGGTCGAGACCACCTGGGGCGCGCCGTCGGACGTGCTGGTGCGGGGCCGCATCGGTGATGTCGGCCTCGTCTTCCTGCCGCGGCACGGGCGAGGCCACCGCCTGACGCCGACAGACGTGCCCTACCGCGCCAACATCGCGGCACTGAAAGCGGCGGGTGTCACCGACATCGTCTCGGTGTCGGCCTGCGGATCGCTGCAGGAACAGTACGCGCCCGGCGAATTCGTGACGGTGGACCAGTTCATCGACAGGACCTTCGCGCGCGAGAAAACCTTCTTCGGCGCCGGCATGGTGGCGCATGTCTCGATGGCGGAGCCTGTGTGCAAGCGCCTGTCGGGGCTGATCGCGGACGCCGTGTCCGCGGTTGGCGGCAAGGTCCACCGGGGCGGCACGTATCTCGCGATGGAGGGGCCGCAATTCTCGTCCCTCGCCGAGTCGAAGCTTTACCGCAGCTGGGGCTGCGACGTGATCGGCATGACCAACATGCCGGAAGCCAAGCTCTCGCGCGAGGCCGAGCTGCCCTACGCGACGCTCGCGATGGTGACGGACTATGACTGCTGGCGGGCCGAGACCGAAGCCGTGTCCGTGACCAACGTGCTTGAAATCATGCACCAGAACAGCGCACTCGCCCGCCGGGCGATCGTCGAACTGGCGGGCCGGCTGAACGGCACGCCGCGTACGCCCTCGCCGCAAGGCATCGAAACCTGCCTCGATTTTGCGCTGATCACGTCGCCGGAAGCCCGCGACCCTGAATTTCTTGATAAGTTGCAAGTGATTGCAGGCCGGGCCCTCGGCAGTTAAGATGTGAAAATCCGTCATTGAATTGGCGCATACCTTGCTTGCTTCGGCTGTGCCGCGGGGGGACCTCAGAATGAGTGAAGCGCAGTTTTATACCTTCCTGACGGGCGGCCTCGGCCTGCTCGTGGCGCTGCTCACGCTGGTCGCGTGGCACCTCTGGCGCATGCGCGAAGACGCGCGGGCGGGGCGCGCCTCGGCCCTTGGCGGCGTCAGCCACGAAATGCGGATCAACCTGCAGCGCATGGTCAGCGAACTCTCGCAGGTCGCCGCCAATCCGGTGATCGGGCCAGACGTGCTGCTGCCGATCCGCCATCCGCAGCTCGACGGCGTCAACAGCTCGATGATCAACGCCAACCGCAACGGCATTGCCGTGATCGGCGTCACCTATCAGGAACTCGAAGCCCGCAAGTTGTCACTGCGGGCGCAGCTGGCGCAGGGCATCGCCCCCGGCGCGGTGCTCGATGACGCGATGGACGCCGCGATCAACGGCATCGCGGCGCTGTATTTCTGGGAAGTGCACAAAGGCGCGCTGCCGAAGGAAATCGGCAAGGTGCGCAGCTGGGATATCCGCGACTGGATGAAGGCCCACGGCTTCAAGGCCGATGCGTTTCCGGACATGCACCTGCGCGACGAAGTGGTCGAACGCCTGCGGATGTATGGCCTCGAACTGACGCCCAGGCCGCTGACCCACACTGCGTGGGAATACTACAACATGCAGTATGACCGGCACGCCGACCGCAATGCGCGCGAAGCCGAGCGCCGCGCGCGGCAGGCCGAACGCGAGGCTGAGGAAGAGGGCGCCGCGAGCGCCCCGCGCGGCCTGTTCGGCATCCGCAAGAAACCGTCGGACTCCCAGCCGCTGGATGCCTACGAAGAGTTCGAGCCCCCGCCGATGGCGGCCGCGCCCGTCCAGACCGTTCAGGTCTATGCACCGGCCCCCGGCGATCCTGTGCCCGAGACGATCGATCTCGAAATCGAGCCGGCCGGTGGTCCGCCCAAGCCGGCGAACTGAACCGCCTTGCGGGTCGGCGCGACTTGCGGCTCAGTGAAGTTCATACTTCGGGAGAGTTTCAGCATGGTCCGTTACGTCTTGGCCGGTGCCATCCTCTGGACCGTCGCGGCCTGCGCCAGCGTGCCGGCCGCGGTCACGCCGGCGCAGCAGGAGACCGAAGCGGCCGCCATCACCGCGTTGCTGAAAGCGCAGGATGCGGCCTGGAATGCGGGCGATATCGAAGGTTTCATGAAGGGCTACTGGGAGTCCGATGACCTGCGCTTTGCGTCCGGCGGGGAGGTCGTGCGCGGCTTCGCCAGCACGCTCGCGCGCTACAAGGTCCGCTATCCCGGCCGCGAAGGCATGGGCGTGCTGACCACGCAGGATTACGAGATCGACCTGCTCTCGCCGGATGCCGCCGTCGCCCATGGCCGCTGGTCCGTGGCGAGGGAGGGCGAAGTGCTGGGCGGGCTCTACACCCTGATCCTGCGCAAGCAGAACGGCGCGTGGATGATCGTGTCGGATACGACCACATCGGCCGAGTGACGCGGCCCGGGTGATCTGCCACGGGCCGGGTTGGCAGGCGCGGGCGGGCAGGGCAAACAGTGATCTGGCGAGTTGCCAGCTGAGAGGGGACCGCTGGGATGCCGCGTGCGACGCTTGACTACGAAACCAGCAACTCGGCGGTCGAAGCCTTTCTCGAACTGCCCTGGGTGCGCACGACGATCACGTCGCTGATCGTCTTCAACGCGCTGATCCTCGGCCTGCTCACCTACCGGTCCGATTTCTCGCCGGGGATGGTCACGGTTCTCGAGTTTTTCGACAATGCCATCACCTGGCTGTTCGTCGCGGAGATCGGCCTCAAGCTTTACGTCTATCGCCTGCAGTTCTTCAAGGAGGGCTGGAACCTGTTCGACATCAGCGTGATCGGCGTGTCGCTCGTTCCGGGCGCATCGGCGTTCACCGTGCTGCGGGCGCTCCGTGTGCTGAGGGTTCTGCGCCTGCTGCGCTTCGTGCCGATGATGAAGCGGATCACCGAGGCGCTGATGAAGTCCATCCCCGGCATGGGCGCGATCCTCGCGGTCATCGCACTGGTGATCTATGTCGGCGCGGTGATGGCCACCAACATGTATGGCGATACGGCCAACCCCGAAGTGCGCGAGATGTTCGGCAAGCTGCCGGATTCGGCGCTGACCCTGTTCCAGTTGATGACGATGGATGGCTGGTCGGACATCCTCGGGACCGTCACGGATGACGGGCATCCCTATGCGTGGATCTTCTTCCTCGTCTTTATCTTCATAGGCAGCTTTGCGATCCTGAACCTGTTCATCGCGCTCGTCGTGGACGCGCTCACCACCGAGCAGAAGGCGGCGCTGAGCGAGCAGATCGAAAACCTCGAATCGGCGATGGAAGGCCGGCTTCAGGACGGCGCCGCGGCGAACGTCACGGGCGCCCTGGAGGAAATCCGGGCCCGCGACGACTCGATCGGGGAAACGCTGGAGCAAGTCGGCGAAGACCTGGAAGAGGCCGGCTCCGACCGGGCCGAGATGATGAAGATGCTCCGGGAAATGCGCGCCGAGATCAGTTCTCTGAAAACCATGCGGGCGGAACGCGGCAACTGATCCGGCGACAGGAAAATCCCGCCCCGGCGAGAACCGGGGCGGGGTAGTTCGTCCGGAGGCAGACGATTTACGATGCCGGCAGCAGAACCTTGTCGATGACATGGATGATGCCGTTCGAGGCTTTCACGTCGGCGGTGATGACCGTCGCGTCATTGACCTTCACGCCGTCCGTGCCGTCGATGAAGACGTCGCCGTTCAGGGTTTTCGCGCTGAGCGTCTTGCCGGCGAGATCCGCGGCCTTCACCTTCTTTCCGGCGATGACGTGCAGCTTCAGGATGTCGGCCAGCTGATGCTTGTTCTCGGGCTTCAGCAGGTGTTCGACCGTGCCGGCGGGCAGGGCGGCGAAGGCGGCGTCCGTTGGCGCAAAGACGGTGAGCGGGCCGTCGCCTTTCAGCGCGTCGACAAGTCCGGCGGCCTCGGCGGCGGCGAGCAGTGTCTTGAAGCTGCCGGCAGCGGCGGCCGTCTCGACGATGTCCGCCTTGGCCGTGTCCTTCTTGTACTCGCCCTTCGTCAGGTAACCCTCGGTGACCTGCGCCCGGGCGGCCTTGCCGGGGCAGTTCTCGGCAACGGCGGGCAGGGCGATGAGCAGTGCGGCGGCAGCGGCAGCAGCAAGCGTTTTCATGGGGTGTATCCTCTCTCGAAATGTCTCCGGAACCATTTCCGGCATGTTGTCTATACGGAGTGCGATAGAAAACAGCTTTCAAGATGAACAAGGTTTAATGGCGCGCGGCCCCGGTTGAGCAAAAGTTCACGCGGCGTTGAACGGCGCCCGCTGTCCAAGGTGCCCGATGGGCTGCTATAAGCGTGTGGACGATGAGCCTCTGGACAACCCTTCTCAATAGCGGCCGCCGCCTGTTCGACAGCGGGCCGGACCCGGATATCGACAGTGCCGGCGCGGACGGCTGCGCGCCGGATCCCAATGATGTGGGCTTCACCGCCGCGGTCGTCGGGCTCGGCGCCAAGATGGCGGCCGCCGACGGCCTCGTCAGTGACAAGGAAATCATGACCTTCGCCCGCGTGTTTCGCGCGCCGCCGGAAGAAGCGGAAAATGTCCGCCGGGTCTTCATGCTCGCCCGCCAGACGGTGCGCGGGTACGAGGCGTACGCCCGCCGGATCGGCAAGCGCTACCGCGACCGGCCCTGCCTGCTGGAAGGCGTACTCGACGGCCTGTTCCAGATCGCCGGGGCGGACGGTGCCGTGACGGAAGCAGAAATGACCTACCTTCGCACCGTGTCCGAGGCGTTCGGCTTTGACGCTGCGACATTCCGGCGGATCCGCGCCAGCCATCTCGGGCCGGAACGCGACGATCCCTATCACATCCTTGGCGTCGCCCATGACGCGGCCTTCCCGGACATCCGCCTCGCTTACCGGCGGTTGATGTCGGACCACCATCCGGACCGGATCGTCCAGATGGGCGCGCCGCGGGAATTCGAGAACGCGGCCCATTCCAAGGCGGCGGCGATCACGGCGGCCTATGCCCGGATCCGGGCCGAGCGCGGCCTGCTTGTGCGCCAGGACTGACCGGTCCTGCATCAGGCACTGATTGTTCATCACATTTCCAGGAACAAGCGTTGACGGCCTGCCATCATGCAGCCATCTTGGTCCCTGATCGTGAGGCTCAATGGATCAGGTACTTCCTCCTTCCCCTACGCCCGGCCTGTTCGCCTCCATTGGCGCAGGCCTTGGATTTGTGGCCCGGCTGCTGATCGGCGCCATGGTCATCTTCGTGGCCAGCTTCGTTGCCATGATGACCGCCTTCGCCGGTCTGATGCTGGCCGGCGCCGCGCTGCTGATGCGCTATGTCGCCGTGCGCCAACCTGCCCGCGTACCCGTGCGCATCAAGGACAGCCCCGCGACCCTGCAGGCACGCCGCACGCCGCGCGGCTGGACTGTCGAGTAATCACCGCATCTCGCCGCCGTTTGACCCGCTCCGCGCGCCGCCTTACGCTTTGCCCGGGAGGTGCCCGGCATGAGCGATGAATTCGAACAGGTCATTCTCGTCGATGAAGCGGACCGCCCGCTGCGCGACGGCGACAAGTGGGCCATCCATACGGACGGCCTGCTGCACCGCGCGTTTTCGATCTTCGTGTTCAATGACGCGGGCGAATGCCTGATCCAGCAACGCGCGGCGGGCAAATACCATTCCGCCGGCAAGTGGGCCAATTCCTGCTGCGGCCATCCGCGTCCCGGCGAGGCGACCGATGTGGCCGCCGCACGCCGGCTCGAGGAAGAAGTCGGCCTGCGCGTACCGCTGACATTCGGTTTCAAGAGCCGGTACGTTGCCTATCTCGACAATGACATGATCGAAAACGAGATCCCGTATCTCTATTTCGGGCGGACAGCCGATCGTCCGCAGCTCAACCCGGACGAGGTTCAGGCCGTTCGCTGGGTGACGCTTGATACCCTCGCGCGCGAGGTATCGGCCTCGCCGGACGCCCATGCTGCCTGGCTCTGTCATTACGTGAAAGCCCATCAGTCAGAACTTGAAAGCTGGCGGGACCGGCTCACCGGGCTGTAAATTCCGCCTCGATCAAGCCTTGGCGTTGGCTGCCACTGGTCTATAGTGCTCGCATAAGCATCCTTTGGAGGAAATACATGCGATTCGACACCAAGCGTCTTTCACTCGCAATGGCCTCTGGCCTTGCGCTCGTGCTCGCAGCCTGCGGCGGCTCCGAGACCCCGGCACCGGCGCCAGCCGCTCCGGTCGAAGCGGCTCCTGTCGAGGCGCCGGTCGAAGCTGCACCTGTCGAGACCCCTGCACCGACCGAAGCCGCTGCACCGGCTGCCGGCACGGACTACGCCTCCTTCACCGGCGACGCCGCCAAGGGCAAGCGCGTCTTCGCGGCCTGCCAGACCTGCCACGCGGTTGCCGAAGGCAAGAACAATGTCGGCCCGTCGCTGTACCAGATCGTCGGTCGCGCGTCGGGTAGCATCGAAGGCTTCAAGTATTCCGAGGCAAACCAGAGCTCCGATGTCATCTGGACCGAAGAGAACCTGTTCGCTTACCTCGAGAACCCGCAGGCTTACATCCCGGGCACGATCATGGCCTATCCGGGCCTTCGCAGCCCGCAGGACCGCGCGGACGTGATCGCCTACCTGAAGAACCCGACCTGATCTGACTCGCCTTAAAGGCGAACAAGCCGACCTCGGAAAGCCGCCGGAGACACCCTCTGGCGGCTTTTCTTATCGGTGTGCATGACTTAGGCTCGTGTCTACCTGTGTAGACACTTTCTGGACTGGACCTCGCATTGGCCATTTTTCCGTTCGTTGCCATTGTTGGCCAGGAATCCCTCAAAGATGCGCTGCTGATGTCGGCGATCGAGCCGGCGATCGGGGGCGTGCTGGCACTCGGAGATCGCGGCACCGGCAAGTCCACCGCCATCCGGGCGCTGGCCGCCTTGCTGCCGGAAATCGAAGTCGTGCGCGGCTGTCCCTACCGCTGCGCGCCGGCGGCAAAGGCTGGCCTTTGCGGCGTGTGCGAGCGGGGCGAAAAGGTGGTCGCCGAGCATATGGGCGCCCCGGTTGTGGACCTGCCACTGGGCGCGACCGAAGACCGTGTTGTCGGCGCGCTGGATCTGGAACGCGCCCTCGCCAAGGGCGAGAAGCGGTTCGAGCCGGGCCTGCTCGCGCGCGCCCATCGCGGCTTTCTCTATATCGACGAAGTGAACCTCCTCGATGATCACCTCGTGGATCTCCTGCTCGATGTGGCCGCATCCGGCGAGAATGTCGTGGAGCGCGAAGGCCTGTCGATCCGCCATCCGGCGCGCTTCGTGCTGGTCGGCAGCGGCAATCCGGAGGAGGGGGACCTGCGGCCGCAACTCCTCGACCGGTTTGGCCTCTGCGTGGACGTGCGCACCTCAACCAATCTCGCCGAGCGGATGGAAATCGTCCGCCGCCGCGACGCGTTCGAACAGGACTCTGCCGCCTTCATCAAGGACTGGTCGAAGAAGACGGCGGCCTTGCGCAAGCGCGTCGTCGAAGCGCGCGCGCGGGTGCAGACCGTGACGCTGCCGGACGCCGTGCTCGCCAAGGCGGTGGAGCTGTGCATGACGCTCGGCGCGGACGGCCTGCGCGGCGAGCTCACGCTGATGCGCGCCGCCCGCGCCCGCGCCGCGCTTTCGGGTGAGACACAGGTCTCGATGGATACCCTGAAATCCGTGGCGCCGCTGGCGCTGCGCCACCGGCTGCGGAAAGATCCGCTCGATGATACCGATGCGGGTGTGCGCGTCGAGCGCGCCGTCTCGGAGGTGTTTGTGCCGTGACCCTGGCCGCGGCCCCGCTTTCTGCCGAACGACAGGCCGGCCGGGACGCGTTCGAACGGATCGATGCCGCGCGCTGGGGGCAGGCCGATCTCGCCGTGGCGCTTCTCGCCCTGATGCCGCACCGCCTCAAAGGTGCGATCTTCGAAGGCGCCTCGCCGGAACTTGCGGGCCTGCTTCAGGACCGGCTCGCCGTGCGCCTTGGCGGCGGCGCGCACTTGCACCGGATGCCGGTGTCCATCACCGATGACCGCCTCGTGGGTGGGCTCGATCTCGCCGCCACGCTCGCGGCGGGCCGGCCGGTGGCAGAGACGGGTCTGCTGACGCGCGCGAATGGCGGCGTGCTGATTGTTCCGATGGCGGAGCGTTTGCCGGGCCGGGCGGCGGCGCAGCTCGCCCGCGTGATCGATACCGGCGAAGTGGAAACCGAGCGCGACGGCCTGTCGCTGCGCGCCGAGGCCCGTTTCGTCACCCTCGCTTTCGCGGATCCGGACGAACCGGGCGAACGCCTCCCGGCGGGCCTCGGTGACCGGCTGGCCTTCGGCCTGTCGCTGCAGGGCGTCTCGCCCGCCCGCCCGCGCGGCGACGTTCTCACCGCCGAGACCCTCGCCGCCGCCCGCGCGAAACTGCCCCACGTGCGCGTGCCGGACGAGCTGATCGAAGCGCTGATCGACGCCGCCTTGCGTCTCGGCATCCGCTCGATGCGTGCGCCATCCTTCTGCCTCGCGGCGGCCTGTGGCATTGCCGCGCTTGCGGGGCGGGACATGATTACGGATGCGGATGCGACGCTCGCCTCGGAACTCGTCTATGCCAGCCGCGCACAGGTGCAGTTCGAGGCGCCGCCACCTCCGCCGCCGCCTGCGCCGGACCCTCCGGACACGAACGATGACACGAATGACTCGTCGAAGCCCCAGCCAGATCCCGATGAACTGACCGAGCTGCTGGTCGAGGCCGTACGGGTGCGCGTATCGCTCGACATGGCCGCGCGCCGGCAGACGCCGCGCCAGCGCACACGCCAGGAAGTGCCCGCCGGCAAGTCCGGTGACATGGTGGACTCCCGCCGCCGGGGCAGCCGCATCGGCGCGCGTGCCGGCGACCCCCGCCGCGATGGCCGGCTCGACCTGCTCTCGACCCTGCGCACCGCGGCGCCCTGGCAGCGCATCCGCGAGATGCCGGCGGGCGGCGCCGTCATTTCCGTGCGCGCCACGGACTTCCGCGTGAAGCGCTTCCGGCATCGCAGCGAGGCGGTCGTGATCTTCGTCGTCGATGCCTCCGGCTCCTCGGCGATGAACCGGCTGGCGGAAGCCAAGGGCGCGATCGAACTCCTGCTCAGCGGGTGTTATTCGCGGCGCGAGTCCGTCGCGCTGATCGCGTTCCGGAAGGAAGGCGCCGATCTCCTGCTGTCACCGACGCGGTCGCTGACGCGGGTCAAGCGGTCCCTCTCGCGCCTGCCGGGCGGCGGTGGAACACCGCTCGCCGCGGGGATCGCGGCGGCGGCGCAGCTCGTGCGGATCGAGCGGCGTAAACGCAAGGCGCCGCATGTGGTGTTCCTGTCGGACGGGCAGGGCAACATTGCGCTCGATGGCAGTCCGGGCCGCGAACGTGCCCGCCAGGATGCGCGCGACATGGCCCGCAAGCTGAAGGCGCTGCAGGAGCCGGTGCTGTTCTTCGACATTTCCCGCCGCCCCAGCGCCGAGGCCGAATTGATCAGTACCGAGATGGGCGCCATCTACCGCCCGCTGCCGGTAGCCGATGCGGCGCGGGTTTCGCGCGACGTGCGCAGCCTCCTGCTGGATTGAGACACGCGGATGGCGAAGGGGCTCGACTGGCAGGCAGACGGCGCGGACTGGCCGAACCGCGCCCATAGCCGTTTCGTCGAAGCCGGAACCTATCGCTGGCATGTCCAGCGTGCGGGGAAGGGCGAGCAACTCCTGCTGCTGCATGGCACCGGCGCATCCACACATTCCTGGTCCGGCCTCTTTCCCTTGCTGGCCAAGCGCTTCGATACGCTTGCGATGGACCTGCCGGGACACGGGTTCACGCGCAGCCTGCGGCGCCTCGATGCTTCGCTCCCCGGTATGGTCCGCGGGCTGAAGGCCTTGCTGGCGGCTGAAGCGTTCCGGCCGGATGTGATCGTGGGCCATTCGGCCGGCGCCGCGATTGCCGTGAAGATGGCGCCGGGGCTGACCCCGTTGCCCCACGCTGTCATTGCGCTCAACGGCGCGCTGAAACCCTTCGGCGGTCCTGCCGCGTTGATTGCGCCGGTCATGGCGAAGGCGCTGGCGATCAATCCGTTCGCCTCCCGGGCACTGGCGAAAGGCGGGCGCGATCCCGCTCGCGTCGCCCGGCTGATCGAAGGCACGGGTTCGCGGCCGGGCGCAGATTATCTGGAATTCTATGGCCGCCTGTTCGGCAATCCGGCGCATGTCAGCGGCACGCTGTCGATGATGGCGAACTGGGACGTCTCGGGCTTGATGCCGCCTCTCGAGCGCGCGGGCCTGATGCTGCACCAGATCACCGGCGCCGATGACCGCGCCGTGCCGCCGGTCCATGCGGACGAGTTCGCGCGCCGCTTCAAGGGTGTCAGCGCCGAACAGCTGGACGGCCTCGGCCACCTCGCCCACGAGGAAGACGCGCCCCGTGTTGCCGCGCGGATACTGGCGGCGCTGGAGACGGCCCGGGCCCCGGTCCGGAAGGCGGCGACATGAAAAAACGTGACGCGGCGCCTGCGCGCCCCATCTCCTGCGCACCGGCAAAGACATGACCTACGCGAAAGGCACAGCCCCATGGACGGAATGACCAGCCCCCCGGAGCGCGGCGACGACGCGCCGCATGCAATTGTGATCGGTTCCGGTTTCGGCGGTCTCGCCGCTGCTGTCCGTCTGGGCGCCAAGGGATACCGCGTCACCGTCCTCGAGAAACTCGATGCGCCGGGCGGGCGGGCCTACACGTTCCGGCAGGACGGGTTCACCTTCGATGCCGGCCCGACCATCCTGACCGCGCCGCACCTGTTCCACGAATTGTGGGCGCTCTGCGGCCGCAGGTTCGAGGATGACATCGACCTGCGCGCGATCGATCCGTTCTATCGCATCCGTTTCGACGACGGCTCGGTGTTCGAGGCGCATTCCGACGAGGACAAGACCCGCGCCGAAATCGCGAAGTTTGCGCCGGAAGACGTCGCCGGATTTGACCGCTTCCTCAAGGCCAGCGAAGCGATCTTCGACGCGGCGTACACTCAGCTCGCCGAGGAGCCGTTTCACGAGCTCTCGACGCTGGTCAAGGCGGCGCCGGACATGGTCCGCCTCGGCGGCATCCGCTCGGTCTATGCCAAGGTGTCCGATTATTTCTCGAACGAAAAGCTGCGGATCGCCTTTTCCTTCCACCCGCTGTTCATCGGCGGCGATCCCTTTGCGGCGACGTCCTATTATTGCCTGATCTCGCACCTCGAACGGGTCTGGGGCGTCCACTACGCCATGGGCGGAACCGGCGCGCTGGTACGCGGCCTTGTCAGCCTGATCGAGGGGCAGGGCAATGAGTTGCGCTACAATTGCGAGGTCGACGAAATCCTGACGCATCGCGGCCGGGCGACGGGCGTGCGGCTTGCCAGCGGGGAGACGATCGACGGCGATCTCGTCGTGTCGAATGCGGAGATCGCCTGGACCTATTCGAAGCTCCTGCGCAACACGCCGCGCCGGGTGTGGACCGACCAGAAGCTCGCCCGCGCCGACTATTCGATGAGCCTGTTTGTCTGGTATTTTGGCACGCGCCGTCAGTATACAGACTGCTATCATCATACAATCGTGCTCGGGCCGCGCTATCGGGGCCTGCTGAAGGACATTTTCCGCAAGAAGATCCTGGCGGACGATTTCAGCCTCTACCTTCACCGCCCGACGGCGAATGATCCCTCCCTTGCACCGGAGGGGTGCGACAGCTTCTATGTGCTCGCCCCGGTGCCGCATCTCGATTCCGGCACGGACTGGAAGGCGATGGCAGAGCCCTACAAGCAGCGGATTGCCGAGCGGCTGGAAGAAACCGTGCTGCCCGGCCTGCGTCAGGAGATCGTCAGTGAACGGTTCATGACGCCGCTCGATTTCCGGGACAGGCTGCTGTCGACGAAAGGCGCGGCCTTCGGGCTGGAGCCGAAGCTGCTGCAGAGCGCGTGGTTCCGGCCGCACAATATCAGCGCCGATGTGAAGGGCCTGTACCTCACCGGGGCCAGCACGCATCCGGGCGCCGGCGTGCCCAGCGTGTTGTCGTCGGCGGCTGTCGTGGACAAGCTCGTTCCGGTCGCTTCCGAATGGCGAGCCAGCGTGCGGGCCTAGCCCGTCAGGAGACCGGGCGGCGCGCGAAATCCGTCTGGAGTCGCGCTGCGGCGAGCCGTCCGGACAGGGTTGCCATGGGCACGCCGGACCCCGGATGCGCCGAGCCGCCCGCGATGTAGAGGCCCGCAATCCGCGTTGCGCTGCCGGGCCGGGCGAAACTTGCCATCGAGCTGTGATTGGCCGCGCCATAGAGCGCGCCGCCGGTTGCGGGAAACAGCGCGTTGAAGCCTTCCGGCGTTGTGCGGACGGCGCCTTGGAGCCCGCCATCGAGCGTCAGTCCGCAGGCGGACAGATGTTCCAGCACGCGGTCGGAGACCGCGCCGGGGTCGAGGCTGCCGGACCCGCCGAGGTCGCCGTCCGGGGGCGCATTGACCAGAAGAAGCAGGCGTTCGGCGCCGTCCGGGCCGCTGCCCTCCCGACGGTCCTGCGCGCAGATATAGACCGTCGGGTTGCGCGTGATCGTCCGGCGCTGGAAGACGGCGGCGAACTCGTCGGCATAGTCATCCGAAAAGAACACGTTGTGATAGGCGAGCGGCAATCCGTGTGTGCGGGTGGCCGTGCACCAGGTGATGGCGGACAGCGACCGGCCGGCGCGGGGAACGGCGCGCGCGGCGCGGCGTACGTCGCCGCCGAGCAGGCCTGCCGCGAGGGCCGAGGCGTCGCCATTGAAGATCACGGCGTCAGCCGGGATCTCTTCGCCGGACCTGAGCCTCACGCCGCGCACCGCGCCGCTGCGGACCAGGATCCGCTCGGCCGCGGCGCCGAACCGGAAGGTCGCCCCGCCCGCTTCGGCCAGCTGCCGGACCGCGCCCGCCAGCGCCCGCATGCCGCCGTCCAGCAGCCACACCCCGTCCTGTTCTACATGTGCGATCAGCATCAAGGTGGCCGGAGCGCGGAAGGGAGACGAGCCGACATAGGTCGAGTAGCGTCCGAACAACTGGCGCAGCCTCGGATCCTTGAAACGATGCGAGAGCCTCGACCAGTAGGTATCGAAAGGCCGCGTCCGCCACATCGCGCCGAGGTCACCCACCCGCATCACGAGGCCGGGCGGGGAGGGCTTGGGCGCGGCCATGAAGCTGTCCTTCAGCGTCGAGTGGATGTCCTGGCACTCGGCAATGAAGGCGCGGTAGGCCTCGCCTTCGGCGCGGCCAGCGAAGGCTGCAATCGCATCGGCCGATTCGGATAAGTCCGCATACAGATCAAGCTGGCTGCCATCGCGCCAAGCGTGCCGGGCGAGTATCCGGGCAGGTGACAGGCCGAGCGATGACCCGAAGGTTTGACCGCCGGCCTCGAACAAGGCTTCGAACACCCAGCGCATCGTGAACACAGTCGGCCCGGCATCGATCTGCCGGCCGCCGGCTTCGACTTGCCGCATCTTGCCGCCTTCGCAGGCTGCCTTGTCGAGCACGGTGACACTGTATCCGGCATGGGCAAGGTCGCTGGCGGCGGCGAGCCCGCCCGCGCCGGCGCCAATGACGACGACCCGCCGGCGAGCGGTCACGCGGCGGCTTTCTGGCGTGCCCGGCGCAGCGGCGCAGTGACCACGCGCTGGTGATACAGGATCAGGGACACGCCGGTGATCAGGGGGATGCTCCAGAGGATGGGCGACAGCGCGAGTTCCGGAACATAGCGCACCGCGCCGAACGCGAGGAAGGCCGTGTAGACCGAAATCCCGGTCCCCACGAGCGCCTTGATATGTTCGGTCAGCCATTCGAGTGGCCCCGGTTTGGCGCGCAGCATGAACCAGAGATTGGTGCCCACGGTGGCGAAGCCCACAAAGGAAATGCCCACCATCATCCACTGGCCGATGAGGGCGCCCTGGACGGCGCAATTCAGTGCCGCCGCGGTCAGCACGACCTGCAGGGCGATGTTGAACGGCGAGCGGTTCTTCGGGTGATCGCCGCGGTTGAGGATACAGGCGCGGCCATACCAGGCGAGATTGATCGTCAGCACAGCGAGGAACAGCATCATCCAGCCGAAGATTCCGCGGATGATTTCCGGATGGCCGAGCAGCTCATGTGAGGCGAGCTTCGGATGCGTGGCCACCGGTTCGAGGATCGTCATCGTCGCCATCATCGCGGCGAAGCTGGCGGTGGCCAGCATCAGCGTCACGAAGATCTGGCCGGACAACCGGTGCAGCCGTGAGCCCTTGCGGGCCGCAACGGGAATCCAGAATCCTACAAGCCCCGGCGCGCCGGTGGTGATGTGCAGGGCGATCAGGATTTCGAAGGCATGGTGGATCGACATGGATATGCTAGGCCGTCACTTTGAAGAATGGGGCGGGGAGGAACGAATGGCGCAGAACGACGCACCGGCGATCGATCCGCCGCGTCCCCGTCCGCTCTGGCCCGTGGCCGCACTGGCGCGCACGCTGTGGCAGGGGGAGGGCAATCTGCTCGCCCTGCTTCCGGCCTCGGCCTACCGTGTGAAAGCCGGGGCGCTCGGCTATTCGCGCCGTTCGATCATCCTGTTCAACGATCCGGCGGTCGTGCGCGAGATTCTCGAGGACAGGGACGGCATCTTCCCGAAGAGCGATCTGATGGTCGGCGCGCTGGAAGCGCTGATCGGCGAATCGATCTTTGTCACTGACGGCGAGAAATGGCGCCGCCAGCGCGCGATGATCGATCCCGCCTTCTCGCACATGCGCCTGTCGCTCGCTTTCGGGGCGATGAGCGAAGCCGTGGCCGATCAGGAGACGCGGCTCGACGGCCTGGCCGCGTCCGGCGACG
This sequence comes from Hyphomonadaceae bacterium, assembly GCA_027485145.1. GTDB lineage: Bacteria > Pseudomonadota > Alphaproteobacteria > Caulobacterales > Hyphomonadaceae > Hyphomonas. The sequence continues at coordinate 17,910 of JAIXRO010000151.1, forward strand.
CCTTCTCGCTCGACCTCGCCATGAGCCATCTGACGGCGGACATCATCTGCCGCACCGTGTTTTCCGTCTCGCTGGATTCCGGCGTGGCGCGCGATGTGTTCGACGATTTCCTCGTCTTCGAGCGGGACGTCGCGCAGGTCCGTATCGCACGCCTGATTTCCGATCCGGCCTGGACGCGCGTTCCGCAGAAACCGGAAGTGCTCGCTGCCTGCGCGCGCATCCGCGCGCATCTCGGCGCGCTGATCGACGGGCATGCGGGAACCGATGACATCGCGGGCGCCGTCATGGCCGCGCGCGATGCCGCAACCGGCGAGGGCTTCACCCGAGATGAACTCATCGACCAGCTCGGCGTCTTCTTCCTGGCGGGCCACGAGACGACCGCGAGCGCCCTGACCTGGGCGGTCTACATCCTCGCGAGCCGGCCCGACATTCTCTCGCGGCTGCGCGCCGAAGTGGACGCCGTCGCGGGTGACGGCCCGATCAGTTTCGAGCAGACGCGCCGCATGCCCTATGCGCGCGCGATCTTCCGCGAAACGCTGCGTCTCTATCCGCCGATCACCTTCATGCCGCGGGTTGCGCTGAAGCCCGCCACGGTTGGCGGCCGTCGCCTGCGGCGCGGGGCGCTTGTGATGATCGCGCCCTGGACCCTCCACCGGCACAAATCCTACTGGCGCGATCCCGACCGGTTTGACCCGGACCGCTTCCTGCCGGACGGCGAAAGCGCGCAGACGCCCGGTGCCTTCATCCCGTTCGGGGCAGGGCCGCACACCTGTGTCGGCGCGGGGTTCGCCACCGCCGAAAGCATCCTTGTGCTCGCCTGCCTCGCGCGGCGGTTCGAGTTTGACGTGAGCGAGGCGCGCGGCGTGCGTCCGGTGGCCCGGCTCACGACCCGCCCGGCCCGCGAGATCATGTGCCGGGTACGGCTGCGTCATGCCTGACCCCTGAACTGGTTGGCGCATCCAGCCTCGCCTGTGGCGGATGCCAGACGATGTCGCGCGTCGCGGCTTCGCCCAGCGACACCTTCTCGAACAGGGCCTGCCGCAGCACGGGCCACGACATCGGCGTGAACAGCAGGAAGGGCAGCGGGTCATTGAGGCGGAACAGCACGTCCTGCGACGAGACGAAAGCCTTCAGCCTGCGGATAAATTCCGAAGGGCGGAACACGGCGCCGTAAACCTCGAGCAAGGCGGTATGGCCTTCCTGGAACGCGCGGGTCTTGCGCAGGGCGATGGGGCGCGCCGCGGCAAGGTTCAGCACGGCCTGCGCGAGGCCTTCGGGCTCCATGAAATGCACGCCGCTGGTCAGGCGCGGATTGCACTCGATGGCGTGCGGCACACCGGCTGCGTCCTCGATGAAGTCGAACGAGATGAAGCCCGAATAGTTTTCAGCGGCGACGAACCGGCGGATCCAGTCGGCCGCTGCCGGGCAGTCGTCCACCTGCTCGAAGCTGACCGATACGGTGCCGGAATAGATACGGCCCTGATAGAGGGATGTGGCGAGCACGTCGCCGTCGCGCGCCACGCTGAACGAGCTGACATGCCGGCCGGGTAGCCGCGCCTGGACCAGCATGCCCGCCTTGCGGTCCGCCGGCGTCAGCGCGTCGCCCCGCCGTCGCAGCGAGACGCCGATGCCCGAACACCCGTGCGCGGGCTTCGTGATGTAATCGGCGGAATCCGCCAGCGCCTGCGCGCCGGCGTCCGGTCCATCATGCGTCTCCGGCACGGTCAGTCCGAGCGCCGCGGCGGTCCGGTTGAAGGCCAGCTTGTCGTGCAGCCGGGCCAGTTGCCCATGCGCGGGAGAATAGAGCTGCGTCCCGGCGGGAAGCCGCCCGGCAAGCTTCGAGGCATGCAGCGCTTCCTCGGACACCGGCACAACGATATCGACCCGCTCGGTCCGCACTATGTTTTCGAGCGCGTTCAGGTAGCCGGCCGGATCGGTGTTCGGCGCCGGCACGCGGATCGATTTCGAGACGGCGCGCGACACCTTGCAGACATGCGCCCCGAACGGCTCGGCCACGATGACCCGGGCGCCGGCGGCGTGCAGCGCGCGCGCAAGTTCCAGCGCCTTTGGCAAGCGTCCAAGCGTGAGGAGGACCGTCTTTTGCATTTCGAATTCCGCAGCGTGCCGTCCATCAGGGATGACACATCGAAGTGTACTGTATAGCTTGCAGCAATTCCGGCGCCTTGGCCATATTGCTTGGCGGGGCGCGGTATTGGAGTAGACTGACCGGGCCGCGGTGGTCAGCCGGGCCGGTGTGAGAGACGTAAGGCATGAGTGCTCCTGAGACCGGTTTGCGCAGCGATGAGCGCCTCGCGTCCGACCTTGCCGCCTGCGGGCAGATCATCCGCAACGGTTCGAAAAGTTTTCACGCCGCCTCGATGTTGCTGCCGCGCGATGTCCGCGCAGCGGCCTATGCGCTCTATGCCTTCTGCCGGGTGTCGGATGATGCGGTCGATGAGGGCGCCGATCCCCAGGCCGCGCTGATCGATGTCCGCCGACGGCTTCGCCAGGCCTATGCGGGCCAGCCGGATCCGACGAGTGTCGACCGCGCCTTCGCCTGGGTGCTCGAGGCCTATGCGATCCCGATGGAGGTGCCGGCCGCGCTGGTCGAAGGTTTCGAATGGGATGCGCAGGGCAAGCGGTTCGAGACGCTCGAAGACCTGAAAGCCTATGCAGCGCGCGTTGCCTCCACCGTGGGTGTGATGATGACGCTGGTGATGGGTGTGCGCAGCCGCGAGGCTCTGGCGCGCGCCTGCGATCTCGGTCTCGCCATGCAGCTCACCAACATCACGCGCGACATCGGCGAGGATGCGCGGGCGGGGCGGTGCTACCTGCCCACCGCCTGGCTGCGCGAAGCGGGTCTGACGCCGGATGATCTCGGCGGGCTCAGCGAGGCCGATGGCCGGGTGCGCGGCCTCACCGAGCGGATGCTGGATACTGCCCGCCCGCTTTACGCCGCCGGGCTCAGCGGCATCGCGCTGCTGCCCGAAGGATGCCGCCCCGCGATCCGGGCGGCGGCCGCCATCTATGCCGAGATCGGCGCCGAGATTGCCCGCGCCGGGCATGACAGTGTCTCCCAGCGCGCCGTCGTCTCGAAGCGGCGCAAGCTTGCGCTGGCCGCCAGCTCCTTCATTCCCGCGCGCACAGGCCCGGCCGAACGCAGCGCGCCATGTGCGCCCTCCTGCCAGTTCCTGATCGATGCCGTCACCGCCGTGCCGCCGCCACCGCCCCGGGCGGAGACGCCGAAAGCCGGCTCGGCGCCGTGGGCGATCGATCTATTTCTCCGGCTTGAACAGCGCGACCTCTACCCCGGATCGGATTGACCCAGGCCCATGCACAGCCTCTTCCTGCTTGAACTCGTGATCTTCAGTGGCACGGCGCTCGCCTGGGGCCTCTGGGAACTCTGGAGCACCAACCGCACGATCAAGAAGCGGAAGGCGGAAGAGGCGGCGAGGAACGCAGAGCGCTGATGGGTCTCAGGCCCGGATCACCCGCCGCGGCATGCGGAAGGGTAGCATCAGCTTCACCAGCCCCATCGCGAGCCGGTCGCCGTCGAAACTTTCGTGCACGCCGGCAGCCGGTTCGCCCAGCAGGTCGCTCTCGATCACGGAGCGGCTGTAGAAGGGGGCATCCTCGAGCGTGCGCCCGAGCCGGACGGCTGTGCCGCTGCCGGCCCGCGTGGTGCGCTGGACGCGGAAAATCGGCGTCGGCGCCAGAGTCGCCTTAGGCGGGGGATCGAACGTCTCGTAGGTGCCGTCGGGCCGGAACAGCAGCGACAGGCCGCGCTCGGTGCCGCTGCGTTCAACCGTGTTGTAGAGGATGGCCGACCGCCCATCCTTGGCCTGGACGCGTGACCAGTCCCAATACCGGAACGCGTCTTCCAGGGGCGCGTTCCCGCGGTTCGTGTCGAAATAGGCCTCACCCTTCCAGCGCAGCCCGGGTGAGGTGAACCGTACCTCGACATCCGCCGAGGGCGCGATCGGCCGCCAGGTGTGCGCGCCGGCTGAATCGATCTGGAAGACTGCAGGGTTCACCGCGCGCGGCCGCAGCCGGATCTGTCCGCGCACGGGCACGGGCACGGGCATGCCATACTCGGCGATGTCGATCGTCAGGGCGTCGCCGTCCCAGGTCAGGGAACTCGGGCCGATCTTGAGGCTGGTCTCATCGGCTGTCAGGTCGCTGCGCCCCCGTTCGGTCATCGCCCAGCGGGCGCCGCGCGGGCCGTAGAGCGCGAGGTTGATGGCGCAATGGTTGTATGGGTCACTCCGGCCCGACCAGGCGTAATAAGGTGAGAAGACGCTGCCTATGAAGGCGATCAGCGTGAAGGCATAGTTGCCGTCATGGCTGAGGCCATCGGCGTACCACCACGTATAGCCGCCCGGCGGTGTCGACGGGTCGAACAGGCCGGTGACGGGCGCGGGCGCCGGTTTCGAAAGGGTCATCCGCTTTGCCTCTTGAAATGAAGAAACGTCAATTCAGTTTGACAGTCAAGAATGACAACATAAGATGACACTCCGGAGGACTCATGGACGCGGACGGATTGATTGAACGAGTGCTCGAGCGGTCGGTGGCTGGCGCGGAAGTGCCCGGCGCGCCGCCCCTCCTGGGCCGTGCCATCCGGCATTCGGTGTTTCCGGGCGGCGCCCGGGTTCGCCCGAAGCTTTGTGTCGCCATCACCGCGGCATGCGGCGAGGGCAGGGGCATGGAAGCGTCCGCCGGTGCCGGCGCCGCGCTGGAACTGATGCATTGCGCCTCGCTCGTCCATGATGACCTGCCGGCCTTTGATGGCGCCGCCACCCGCCGTGGCAAGCCGTCGGTGCATGCTGCCTTTGGCGAGCCGATTGCCGTTCTGGCCGGTGATGCGTTGATCGTCATGGCGTTTGAAACCCTTCTGCGCGAAAGCGCATCTTCGCCCCAGGTGCTTGGCCCCCTGATGTCGATCCTGATCGAAGCCGTCGGCACGCCGCGCGGCATCGTGGCGGGTCAGGCCTGGGAAAGCGAATCCACGATCGATCTCAGCGCCTATCATCAGGCTAAGACAGGCGCGCTGTTCGTGGCCGCCTCGATGTCCGGCGCCGCAGCCGCCGGTCTAGATCCGGCGCCCTGGCGCGCACTTGGCGAGCGTCTCGGCGAAGCCTATCAGGTGGCCGACGATTTGCGCGACGTGCTGCTCAGCGATGAAGAACTCGGCAAGCCGGCCGGACAGGACGCCTCGCTTCTGCGGCCGAACGCCGTGCAGAATTTCGGCGTCGCTGGCGCGATCGCCCGCCTCAAGGGCCTGATCGCCGGCGCGTCGGACTCGATTCCCGATTGCGCGGGTGCGCCGATGTTGCGCGAGATCGTGCACGGCCAGGCCGCGCGCCTGATGCCGCAAAGCCTGTTGCGCAACGTCGCCTGATCCTGCGATGTGCGCCGGGAGGGCGCTGTCATGAGCCTCTCCGACAGGTTCGCCGCTTGGCGTAACCAGCTGATTTCAAACCCGAAATTTCAGGCCTGGGCGGTTCGCAACCCGCTCACGCGCCCGCTCGCGCGCCAGAAGGCGAAGGCAACCTTCGATCTTGTCGCCGGTTTCGTCTACTCGCAGGTCCTCTCCGCAGCCCTCGACAGCGGCCTGCTGGAGGCCGTCCGCGCCCGGACGATCGACGAAGCCGGCTTCGCCGCCTCGAGCGGTCTGCCGCTGGACGGAGCGGGCCGCCTCCTGCGCGCCGCTGCGTCCCTCGAACTGGTGCGCCGGCAGGCCGATGGCCGATATGCCTTGGGCGAAGCGGGCGCCGCGCTGCTCGGCAATCCGTCCGTGTTCGCCATGGTGCGCCATCACAAGGCCTTCTACCGCGACATCGCCGATCCGCTCGCCCTGCTGAAGGCCCGGCGCGATGATACCGAACTCTCCCGCTTCTGGGCCTATGAGACAAACGCAAGTCCCGAAGACGCCGCCGCCTATTCCGCGCTGATGGCCGAAACCCAGGCGCTGATCGCGCAGGATGTGCTCGGCGCCTATGATTTCAGCCGCCACCGCACTGTCATGGATGTCGGCGGCGGCCTGGGCGCCTTCCTGTCAGCGGTCGGCGCCGCCCATCCGGCGCTGGGTCTCGTGCTGGTGGACCTGCCGCCCGTTGCGAAACTCGCCGCCGACCGCATTGCCGGCGGCCCGCTCGCCGCCCGGTTCCGGATCGAGCCGCGCAACATGCTGGCGGACGCCTTGCCCGCTGGCGCGGACCTCATCACCCTCATCCGGGTGGTGCACGACCATGACGACGCCCCCGTCGCCCGCCTGCTCGCCTCGGCCCGCCAGGCCCTCGCCCCCGGCGGCAGCCTGCTGATCGGCGAACCGATGGCAGGTGTGCCCGGCGCCGAGGCGATGGCGGACGCCTATTTCGGCTTTTACCTCTGGGCGATGGGCCGGGGCATGGCCCGGACGCCCGCGCACCTGTCGAAATTGCTACAGGATGCGGGTTTTCGCGAGATCCGCCAGTTGCGCACCGCTCAGCCTCTGATGGTCAGCGCAATCATCGCGCGATGATTCGTGCCTCGAGCGCCCGAAATACGAGCACTTATCGTAAATCCACATTGACACTTCAAAGTGTCAAACTAAGATGACAAGCATGAGAACTGGCGTCATCGAGTCGCAGGGGATGAACCCCAGCCAGCCCAGCCGGGCCCCCAGCGCGGCGGCGCGCGCCCAGCTCGAGCTGCGTGCCTCGGCCGTCCTGTTCAATGGTGAACGCTCGGCCAGCGTGGGCACGTTGAAGCTGAATGCTCCGCAAGCGGACGATGTCGTCGTCGATGTCCTCTGGTCCGGGATCAGCACGGGCACCGAGCGCCTGATGTGGTCGGGCGAGATGCCGCCCTTCCCGGGCATGGGCTATCCGCTGGTGCCGGGCTACGAAGCCGTAGGCCGCATCGTGCAATCGAATTCTGCGCCGGAACGCGTCGGCGAACTTGTTTTCGTGCCCGGCGCACGCTGCTTCGAAGGCGCGCATGGCCTGTTCGGCGCCTCGGCTTCCCGCCTCGTGGTGCCCGCCGCCAAAGCCCACAAGATCACGTTCAGCGAGCCGCGCGAAGGCGTGCTCCTTGCGCTCGCCGCCACCGCCTATCACGCCGTCATCGATGGCAAGCTGCCCGATCTGATCGTCGGCTATGGTGTCCTGGGCCGGCTCACCGCCCGCTTGGTTATTGCCCTCGGCGGCAATCCGGTTGTCTGGGAACTCAATCCCGCCCGGCGCAGCGCCGCCGACTATCCGGTCATCGCGCCGGAAGACGATACCCGCCGCGACTATACCTCTATCTGCGATATGAGCGGGGACGCCAACATCATCGACAAGGTGCTGCCGCACGCGGTGCACGGCGCCGAGCTCTGCCTGGCCGGGTTTTATTCCGCCCGGCCGTCCTTCAGTTTCCCGCTGGCGTTCCGCAAGGAAATGCGCCTGCGCGTCGCCGCCGAATGGCGCCCGTCTGACCTTGAAGCCGTCACCGCGCTCGTGCGCGACGGCCGCCTGCCGCTCGCCGGCCTCATCACGCACACCGCCCCCGCTTCCGAGGCTGCCGGCGCCTATACGCAGGCCTTCTCGGATCCGGCCTGCCTCAAAATGATCATCGATTGGGAATCCTCAGATGTCTGACGAACTCCGCCTGACACCGCGCCACGGCAGCGAAGACTATACCAGCGCGCTGCGCGACGAAGCCGCGATGGAACCGGATCCGGTGGCGACCGGCCCGGTCAAGAAAGACACCCAGATCATCGCGATCTATGGCAAGGGCGGCATCGGCAAAAGCTTTACGCTCGCCAATCTCAGCTGCATGATGGCAGAGCAGGGCAAGAAGGTCCTGCTGATCGGCTGCGATCCGAAATCCGACACGACCTCGCTGCTCTTCGGCGGCAAGGCCTGCCCGACGATCATCGAAACCTCGTCCAAGAAGAAACTCGCCGGCGAGGAAGTCGCCATCGGCGATGTCTGCTTCAAGCGCTACGGCGTCTTCGCCATGGAACTCGGCGGGCCGGAAGTCGGCCGGGGCTGCGGCGGCCGCGGCATCATCCACGGGTTCGAACTGCTCGAGAAGCTCGGCTTCCACGAGTGGGATTTCGACTATGTGCTGCTCGACTTCCTGGGCGATGTGGTCTGCGGCGGCTTCGGCCTGCCGATCGCGCGCGACATGTGCCAGAAGGTGATTGTCGTCGGCTCGAACGATCTCCAGTCGCTCTACGTGGCCAACAATGTCTGCTCGGCGGTCGAATACTTCCGCAAGATGGGCGGCAATGTCGGCGTCGCCGGCATGGTCATCAACCGCGATGACGGCACCGGCGAAGCCGCGGCTTTCGCCAGCGCCGTCGGCATTCCCGTTCTCGCCACCATCCCGGCCAACGACGACATCCGCCGCAAGTCGGCCAATTACCAGATCGTCGGCACCGAGGCCTCCGAATGGGGCGCGCTGTTCTCGGAACTCGCTGCCAACATCCACGGCTCGGTTCCGAACCGGCCGAATCCTCTGACCTCGGACGGCCTGCTCGGCCTTTTCTCGTCGAAAGATACCGGCGGCGACATCGTGCTCGAGCCGGCGACTGTCGCTGACATGTGCGGCGTGGCCGAGGCCGAGAAACGCACGCTTGAAGTCGTGTACGAGGCCATCTGACCCCAATGGCTTCCAAGCGCACCCTCCTTGAAAACCGCGAGCGCCCGGCCACGCCGGTCGTCGTGCCGATGACCGCGAAAGCGGCCACCGCACCGGTGGCCGAGGCGTCCGGCTGCCATGGCGGCAAGGACGAAATGCTGAAAGCCGCCAAGGCTGCCGGCAAGAGCGACGTGCTTGATCAGTATGCGAAGGATTATCCGCAGGGCCCGCACGACCAGCCGCAAAGCATGTGTCCGGCCTTCGGCTCGCTGCGCGTGGGCCTGCGGATGCGCCGCACCGCCACCATCCTCTCGGGCTCGGCCTGCTGCGTTTATGGCCTGACCTTCACGTCCCACTTCTACGGCGCCAAGCGCTCCGTCGGCTACGTGCCGTTCAATTCCGAAACGCTCGTCACCGGCAAGCTGTTCGAGGACATCAAGGAAGCCGTCGAGAACACCGCCGATCCGGCCCTCTACGACACGATCGTCATTACGAATCTCTGCGTGCCCACCGCCTCCGGCGTGCCGCTCCGCCTGCTGCCGGATGAAATCAACGGCGTCCGGATCATCGGCATTGACGTACCGGGCTTTGGTATCCCGACGCATGCCGAGGCGAAAGACGTCCTCGCCGGCGCCATGCTCGCCTATGCGCGCAAGGAAGCGCTCTCGGGCCCCGTCCAGCGCGCAGCGAATGACACAGCCCAGCTGCCGAAAGTCACGCTGCTCGGCGAGATGTTCCCCGCCGATCCGGTCATCATCGGCCGCATGCTGGAGCCGCTCGGCCTCGCCGCCGGCGCCGTCGTGCCGACCCGCGAATGGCGCGAACTCTACACTGCGCTTGATGGCGCGGTCGTCGCCGCGGTCCACCCGTTCTACACCGCCTCGATCCGTGAGTTCGAAGCCGCCGGCCGTCCGATTGTCGGCTCCGCACCTGTCGGTCTCGACGGCACCGACGCCTGGCTGAAAGCCATCGGCGACGCTGCGAACGTGCCCGCCGCGAAGATCGATGCCGCCCGCAACATGTTCAGCCGCGCGATCGCCGGCGCGCTTGCCTCCAAGCCCATCCGTGGACGGATCACACTGTCCGGCTATGAAGGCTCGGAGCTGCTGGTCGCCCGCCTGCTCGTCGAAAGTGGCGCAGACCTTCGCTATGTCGGCACCGCCCTTCCGCGCACCCGCTGGTCGGATCCGGACCGCGAATGGCTCGAATCCAAAGGCATCCATGTCCAGTTCCGCGCATCACTGGAGCAGGACATCGCCGCCATGCACGAGTTCAAGCCGGACCTTGCGATCGGCACCACGCCGGTCGTCCAGGCCGCCAAGGAAATCGCGACGCCCGGCCTCTATTTCACGAACCTGATCTCCGCGCGTCCCCTGATGGGGCCCGCCGGCGCCGGTTCGCTCGCCGACGTGATCAATGCCGCCATCGCCGGCAAGGACCGTTTCGACGTGATGAAGGGCTTCTTTGAAGGCGTCGGCACGGGTGACACCGCCGGCGTGTGGGAAGGCCAGCCCGTCATCAACAAGGAATTCCGCGAACACCAGCGCCGCAAGCTCGCCGCCAAGGCCAAGGCCGCGGCCAACCTGGAGGCACCCACAGGATGCTGATCCAGGATCATGACCGGGCAGGGGGCTATTGGGGCGCGGTGTACGTGTTCACCGCCATCAAGGGCCTGCAAGTTGTCATCGACGGCCCCGTCGGCTGCGAGAATCTCCCCGTGACCTCGGTTCTTCATTACACGGACGCTCTGCCGCCGCATGAGCTGCCGATCGTGGTGACGGGTCTCGGTGAGGAAGAACTTGGCCAGCATGGCACCGAGGCCGCGATGAAACGCGCCCGCGCCGTGCTTGACCCCGAGCTTCCCGCCGTCGTCGTGACCGGTTCCATCGCCGAGATGATCGGCGGCGGCGTCACGCCGGAAGGCTCGAACATCCAGCGTTTCCTCCCGCGCACGATCGACGAAGACCAGTGGCAGACCGCCGACCGCGCCATGCTCTGGCTCTGGACCGAGTTCGGCCAGACCAAGGGCCGCAATCCGAAACCGGCCAGGAAAGTCGAAGGCGCAAAGCCGAAGGTCAACATCATCGGCCCCGCCTATGGCATGTTCAACGGCCCGTCCGATCTCGCCGAGATCCGCCGCCTGATCGAAGGCATCGGCGCCGAGATCAACCTGGCGTTCCCGCTCGGCAGCAATGTCGCGGACGTCCGTAAGCTGATCGATGCGGACGTGAACGTCTGCATGTACCGCGAATATGGCCGCAATCTCTGCGAGGCCCTCGGCCAGCCCTACCTCCAGGCCCCGATCGGCCTGCACTCCACCACCAAGTTCCTGCGCGCCCTCGGCGAATTGACGGGGCTCGACCCCGAGCCCTTCATCGAAGCGGAAAAGCACTCGACCCTGAAACCCCTCTGGGATCTGTGGCGCTCGGTGACGCAGGACTTCTTCGCCACTGCCAGCTTCGGCATTGTCGCCAACGAAACCCATGCCCGCGGCCTGCGCAATTTCCTCGAGAACGATCTCGGCATCCCGTGCAATTTCGCCGTCACCCGCGTCGCCGGAAAGAAAACCGACAACGACGCCGTGCGCGACATGATCAAGACGAACGCGCCCTTCGTGCTGTTCGGCAGCTTCAACGAGCGCATGTACATGCAGGAAACCGGCGCGCGGTCGGTCTGGATTCCGGCCTCGTTCCCCGGCGCCATCATCCGCCGCCACACCGGCACGCCCTTCATGGGATATTCCGGCGCCACCTATGTCGTGCAGGAATACTGCAACGCCCTGTTCGATGCCCTGTTCCACATCCTGCCGCTCGC
>JAIXRO010000003.1 GCA_027485145.1 Hyphomonadaceae bacterium
GGGACCGCCTTCCGCGAACTGCGTTTCTTCTCCCGCGCGGTAGAACTTGCGGTCGGTGAGGTCTTTATCGGTCATGCCCGACACCTAGTAGGCCCCCGTCAGAGCCGCAACCGCTTTGCTGGGCGAAGATGGCGCGCGCGTCGGCGATGACGGTCATGGATGCGGCATTTGGTAGCCAAGGCACCAGCCTTAGCGGTCATTCCGGTGCGTGCCACCGAACGTCTGATTCGGCCATAAGCGGGCATTCCCCCAGCCGGCCGGTCCGCGAGGCGCGACGGAAAAAACCGCTTGAGCGAGCCGAGAGCACCTCAGCCAAAGTGGAGCCAGGCCGGCAATTCGACCGGGGTGAACAGCATGATGACGGCAATTGCGAAGGTCAGGCATGCGGCCAGGATCAGAGGCAACTGGCGGGCCCGACGGGCTGGCAAAGCCGTCCCGATGCCGGCAAGGAACAGCGAGGTGGCGAGCACGACATTGGCAATGTCATAGCTATCCCCCACCCGGCTGCTGGCTTCGGCTTTGCTGATCGACTGCCGTGACCGGGCGCGCGCCAGCTGCGCGAGGCCGCGGCTGGGGCCGGTGAAATCAGGCAGTACGCTTTCGGGCGCGGCCTGGCGGATGTCGCGGGGCTGTTCCGCCCGCCAGCGTGCGAAGGCGACGGCGAAGGTGCGGGGGAAATGGGCCTCCATCACATCGGCGCGCAGCGGCTGGCCATCGGCCCGCGCATCCATCCACTGCAGGAACATGATGGTGTTCATCGCCTCCTCCTGACCCGCGCGCAGCATCAGATCCGATGCTTCGGCCAGTTGCGCATTGGACATGGCCCGGGCCGCGTTCTCCTTCTTGTCCCACAGGCCCGCTTGGTAGGTGGCCCAGGCCGACAACAGCCCGGCCGCCGCCAGCGTGATCGCGGTCAAGACATGGAAACTGCGGTGCGATTGGTCAGATGTGGCCTCGTCATCCGCGCCGGACGCCGCGGGCGTCATCATGGTCAGTGATCCGCCGAGGGGCTGCCCAGCCCGTCGGGGAAGTTCGGCGGCGGCGAAAGGGTGGCTTCCAGCGCGTTGATGAGGAAGTGCGGCTGCACCATGTCCTGCGACAGCTTCACCACGACCGCCTGCAACTCGGAAACCTTTGCCGGGTTGGCGGCGGCCAGGTCATTCGCCTCGCCCGGATCATCAGCCAGATTGAACAGTTCGACCTTGGACGGCAGCGCCGGATACCAGACCAGTTTCCAGTCGCCTTCGCGCACCGATCCGGTGGTCGGCTCGATGTTGAGCACGAGGCCCGTGCGCGGATTGCGGCTGCCGCTGATCGCCGGCCAGATATCGACCCCGTCGAGCGGCTTGCCGCCCTCCAGCGACGCGCCGGCCAGGCGCGTGAGGGTGGGCATCATGTCGACGACATGGAACGGGCCTGTTCTGGTGCCGGGCGCGATACGTCCCTGCCAGCTGACAATCGCATCCACCCGAGTGCCGCCTTCGTAGACGGTGCCCTTGCCGGCGCGCAGCTTACCGTTGCTGGCAGGCAGGTCGCCGCCCACTTCCGCTTCGCCGACGAACATCCGATCACGGGTTCCGCCATTGTCGGAGTGGAAGATGATCAGCGTATCCTTGGTCAGACCGCGATCGTCGAGCGCCTTCAGCACCCGGCCGATCTGGTGGTCCATCGCCGAGACCATCGCGCTGTAGGCGCGGCGGTTCTCGTCCTTTATGTGCGCATAGCGGTCGAGCCAGGCCTTGGGCGCAAGCAGCGGCGTGTGCGGCGCGGTGAAGGCGAGGTACATGAACAGCGGTGTCTTCGGGTCATGCGCGCCGATCTGGCGCACCGCCTCTTCGCCGAACAGGTCGGTGTCGTAGCCGCTTTCGATGATCCGCTCATTGCCGCGGAACCAGTCCACGACGCCGTGCGAAGTGTGCTCGAAATGGTCGATCTCGCCGATCAGCGCACCGTAGAAGCTGTCAAAGCCACGCTGACGCGGCCAGAACTTTTTGTCGGCATGACCGAGATGCCATTTGCCGACCAGGCTGGTGTGATAGCCGGCGGTCTTGAGCGCTGACGGCAGTGTCAGTTCGGAAGGGTCGAGGCCATAGCTCGCGCCCGACGGAATCACGCCCATCTGCAGGCCATAGCGCATGGGATAGCGGCCGGTCATCAGCGCGGCGCGTGTCGGCGTGCACAGTGGCTGGGTATAGAATTGCTCCAGCTTCAGCCCCCCCGCGGCGAGCCGATCAATATGGGGCGTCGCGATGTCGGATCCGCGATAACCGATATCGGCAAAGCCGAGGTCATCGGCGAGGATGTAGAGAATATGCGGTTTGGCCGTAGCGGCGCTGGCCGTTTGCTCAAGGCCCAGCAGCGCTGCCGTGGCAGCGGCAAAAGCTGTGCCTTTCAACAGGTCGCGGCGATCGAGGCCGGCGGGGCGGTCTCCGGCGTTGGTGTTGTCGCTCATAACGGTGCTCTCCCTGACTGACCGGATGCAATCTAAATGACTAACTGGTCATTACATTCCCGTAGCCGCAGCGTCAATAACGAAAAATCCCCTTGCGGCGCGTGACTTTTCGGCTATTTCTATGACCATAAAGTCAGTCAACAAGTCGAACCGCGTTGAGTGTCACGAGAAAGGGCGGCGATGTCGCTAGGCGGCACCAGAATTGATCGCAAAGAGCGGACGCGCGAATCGCTGATGCGTGCCGGGCGCACGCTGTTTGCCCAGCGGCCAGTCGAATCGGTCTCGATCGATGAACTGGTGACGGCCGCCAAGGTCGCCAAAGGCAGTTTCTACAATCACTTTGAGGATCGCGATGCGCTGGCCCGCTCCGTGGCCGGCGAGATCCGGACGCTGCTCAACGACCGGGTACTGTTGCTCAACGCCGACGTGACCGATCCGGCATTGCGTGTGGCACGCGGCCTCGCCACCTTCTTCCGCTTTGCCGTGGACGAGCCGGTAAGCGCGATGGCCTTGGCCCGCATTCACGGCCCTGAC
>JAIXRO010000166.1 GCA_027485145.1 Hyphomonadaceae bacterium
CAGGCCCGAGGGCGCAATCGACGGTACCCAGAAAAGCTGTGGGTCGGTAAAGCCTTCGCCCTCGGTCTTGTCCGAAATGATCGTGCCGTCATAGTCCACGCCGTAGGTCACTTTCGGCCAGCCATAATTGGCGCCCTTGGTCACGATGTTCAGCTCGTCGCCGCCCTTGGGGCCATGTTCGGTTTCCCACAGCGTGCCGGAGACCGTGTCATAGTAGAGGCCCTGCAGGTTGCGGTGACCGTAGGACCAGACGGCCGGGTTGCCCGCCACACCATCCGCGAACGGATTATCGGCCGGGATGGAGCCATCCGGATTGATCCGGATGATCTTGCCGTGCGTCGTCTTCGGATCCTGCGCCAGGTCCTTGTACTTGTAGCCCTCGCCGATCGTCACGAACAGCGTGCCATCATTCGCGAAGGCGAGGCGCGAGCCATAGTGATAGGTCGTGTCGCGCGTATCGCCGCGGAAGATTTCCTCAACGCCCTCCAGCGCCGTGTGGTCTTCGCTGAGCCGTCCGCGCACGACAAGCGTCGTGTTGTCGGTCGGCGTGCCGGAGGACAGCGAGGCATAGACCATCCGGCTCGCGGCGAAGTCCGGGGCGAGCGCAAGCCCGAGATACCCGGCCTGGTCGTCCGTCAGCGCCTGGGGCAGGCCGGAAACCGGTGAGGCGGCCGCCGCGCCCGCCGCGAGGAATTTCAGGCCGCCGGCTTTCTCGGTGAACAGGAGGCCGCCATCCGGCAGGAAGGCGAGGCCCCAGGGCTGCTCGGCGGCCACCACGGCCTCGAGCTTCACGGTCGTTTCGGTCACGGCGGTCGGCGTGGATTCCGCCGCCGGTTCGGCGCAGGCCGCGAGCGCCGCGAGGGCCGAAAGGGCGGTAAGGCGGGCGACGGTTTTCATGGCGGGGCTCCGGAGCGTTCTGGGTTCGGCATCACACATAAAGCCTCCCGCCTGCAGCGCCAACGAAAAAGGGGCAGCCCCGGAAGGCTGCCCCCAATCATCAGGTCAGACGAGTGTCTGTTACCAGTTCTTCGTCACCGACACGCCGTAGGTGCGTGGCTCGGTCAGGAAGATGTTGGTGAACAGGCCCGAGGAGTCATCGGTCAGGTAGGCACCGGTGATGACTTCCTCATCGGCGACGTTCTTGCCGAAGATGTCGACCCGCAGGCCGGCCTCGTCGTTGAACAGCGACACCGACAGGTTCAGGTTGTCCCAGCTCGGCAGTTCGTCGCGGACCGTGTTGTACACACGGCTGAAGCTGGACGCCTGGCGGTAGTAGTCGAAGCGGCCGGTCAGGCCCCAGTTACCGAACGAGCCTGGTTCCCAGGTGTATTCGGCGCCGAGGTTGAAGGTCGATTCCGGAGCGCCCGGCATCGAATTGCCATCGAGGTTTTTGGCATCGCCATCAATCGGCGTCAGCAAGCCCGCCGTAGCCGTCGATCCGTCGGAGAGCGTGTACGTGATCGTCCGTCCGGCCAGGCCCAGTGCCGCCTCGAGGGCAGCCGCATCGCCGTTGATCGTTCCGGTTCCGTAAGGCAATGCCGGATTCGCTGTCCGCACAATTCCGCGGCCCAGCAAGCCGTTACACAGGCCTTGCGTTGCACCGGCCGGCAGCAAGCCGCCTTGAATGGCGCCGAGAACGGTCGCGTAACCTTGCGCCGACACAACGCAGTTGGAGTAGTTCGAAGCATTCTTCAGCGTCACGAGATCGGTCCGGCCATTGGTCCGGTCGAGCACGTCGATGCCGTAGGTGTCCTGGATCTCGGAGTTCAGAAGGCCCAGGTTGGCATTGATGATGAA
Organism: Hyphomonadaceae bacterium; assembly: GCA_027485145.1. Lineage (GTDB taxonomy): Bacteria > Pseudomonadota > Alphaproteobacteria > Caulobacterales > Hyphomonadaceae > Hyphomonas. The sequence continues at coordinate 1,798 of JAIXRO010000166.1, forward strand.
GGTCGACACCGGGTTCCAGATCGTCTCGATTTCGATGCCCTGGATCTTGGTGTCGATGTTGAAGTTGGCCGAGGACCGGTTCACGATCTGCGTGATCTGGTAGCCGGAATAGTCATACATGAAGCCGGTGGCGTTGAGCTGCATAGAGCCGCCCGCCAGCGTGTTCTTCGTGCCGATTTCGTAGGAGTCGATGAATTCCGGCTCGAACGTCTGCGGGAAGAGGCTGGCGCCCGTCGGTTGCGGTGGGTTGATACCGCCGCCTTTGTAACCGCGCGAGTAGAAGCCATAGATCAGCGTGTCCTCGGAGAAGGCCAGATCGGGTGCCCAGTCAAAGCCGGCGCGTCCGGTTACTTCTTCAAACGAAGCTTCGAGCACACCGGTCGGAACGGCATTGTTCGCAACAAAGTTGCACGAGCCGCCAGTGATTGGATTGACTTCAACAGAAGCAGGGTTTGCGGGGTTCGCTCTCACACATGGGACCGTGTTTTGAGCGAAAAGGAAGGTTGGCACAACGTCCTGAGATTTATCGTCTTTGGTGTATCTCAAGCCGAGGGTCAGTTTGAGCTCGTCGGAAGGCTCGTAGTAGGCCTCTCCGAACGTTGCGAAAGACTCAAGCGTGTAAGGCGACAGGGACCGGAAGTAGTTTCCGCCGTCGCCATTGATGGCACCGCCAAACACAGGCTCACCGCCAACGCCATTGTCGATTGGCACCAGGCCGCCGAAGATCGCGCCGCCTGCCGCGTTGTTTATTTGCGCCAATGCCGTCAGCGAGTTCGAAAGCACCGCGTAACCATCGGTCGGGATCGCCGGATCGATGGATTCGAAGTCGACCTTGATGGCGCCGAGATTGAAGTTGAACGGACCATCATAGGACGACTGGAGACGAATCTCGTGCGTCGTCTGCTCGCTGCCGCCGCCGGCGATGTCGAAGGTCCGGAACCGGTTCGAAGTCCCCAGTTGCGGGTCCCTGACCGTGCCATTCGGGAACAGCAGGGGGTACAGTGGAGCCAGGCCGCCCGCAAAGGCTCCGGCCGAAGCGTTGAAGCTGATTGTCGGGGCGATCTTGTTATAGTCTTCGAGCGACTCCAGCGACGTCTCGCTATAGCTGCCGAGATAGGTCAGCAACAGGGAGTCTGTAACGTCATACTCGCCTTTCAGGGTATAAAGAGTCTGGTCGGCGAAATAGCTCGGATCGAAGGACGACTCAATGTTGCGAAGGTTCGGATCGACCGGCGAGGTGAATGCATCGCCGTTCAGCAAGCCTGCAACAATTGCGAGACCACCGCCAAGCGTAGCCGCCGAGTTCACGCGGTCATTCATGCTTCCGAGGGCCGCTTCGCGGCAACCAAGGGACGTCACGAGCCGATCGGCGGGACCGATCGGGACACCCGCGAACGAGGTCTTGAACGGGTCCTTGGCGCACAGCTGCTTGCCGGCGCGGAGACGGTCGTCTTCTTCCTCGAAGTGCTCGGCGATGAAGGTTGCGCGGAAATTGTCGGTTGGCTCGAACAGGATCGAACCACGAATGCCGAACAGTTCCCGGCCGTCGATGTCCTCGCCCGTCACCGTGTTGTTGGCATAGCCGGACCGCTCAAGATAGCTGCCAGCCACGCGCACGGCGAGCTTGTCGCCGATCGGCACGTTCAGCATGCCCTTGTATTTCATCGTGTCGAAATTGCCGATCGTGCCGGTGACGCTGCCCTGCCACTCGTCGAGGACAGGTTTCGCCGTGATCGCGTTGAACACGCCGCCGGTTGCGTTACGGCCGTACAGCGTACCCTGCGGTCCGCGCAGGACCTCGACGCGTTCCATGTCGAAGAACTCGGCTTCGAGGAGGCGGTTGGCGCCCAGCGGCACGTCGTTCTGGTGGATACCCACGCCCGCGTCGCTCGACTGGGCGACGGCATCGACGCCGATACCGCGGATACGGAAGTTGAAACCGCCGAAGTTGCCGGCGGTGAACACCGTGTTCGGGATGGCCTTGATCAGGTCAGAACCGCCGGCGAGCTGCTGCTCGTCGAGAGCGGCTTCGCTGAACGCCGAAACGGCGATCGGCACGTCCTGGACCGATTGCTCGACCTTCTGGGTCGTCACGGTCACGGTGCCGATGCGGCGGGCTTCTTCAGGTGCGGCTTCTTCCTGGGCGACCGCAATCGGTCCGAAGAAGCTCAGGGCAAGCGCGGACGCGCCTGCCAGCAAGACAAATTTCGAGTCTCTGTTCCGGGTCATTTCGAATTTTCCTCCCCTCGGGCCGCACTGCGCAAAGCACCGATTTTGTTGTTGATTTACGAGCCATCCTCTTTGGCGGGACCGCTTCGATGCTAACAGAAGTGCAGGAACCGGGCCGTGTCAATTGATCTCGCCTGCGCCGCATGAAACTGTTTCACACGGTGTCAAAAATGTGACGGAACCTTCCGTCGCGTCTTGGCCAGCTCCGGCCCGGCTGATACAGCCGCCCCATGTCCGAGGCTCCCGAAACCGCACTTGTACTTTTTTCCGGCGGCCAGGATTCGGCCACATGTCTCGCCTCCGCGCTGAGCCGTTATGCCCGGGTCGAGACGGTGGGATTCGATTATGGCCAGCGCCACCGGATCGAACTCGCCTGCCGGGAGACGTTCCGGGCGCGCCTCGCCGCCGCCTTTCCCGCCTGGGCCGCCCGTCTCGGCCCGGACCACCTGCTGGATGCCCGCGTGCTGAAATCCCTCGGCGAGACCGCGATGACCGAGAACATCGCCATCGAGCTGCAGGCGAGCGGCCTGCCCACCACCTTCGTCCCCGGCCGCAACCTTCTCTTCTTTACCCTCGCGGGCGCGCTCGCCGTCCGCCGCGGCGCCCGCGTGCTCGTCGGCGGCATGTGCGAGACCGACTATTCCGGCTATCCCGATTGCCGCGCCGCGACCCTCCAGGCGCAGGAACGCACCCTCCAGCTCGGCCTGGGCGCCGATATCGAAATCGAGGCGCCCCTCATGTACATCGACAAGGCGGGCACCTGGGCGCTCGCCGAATCGCTCGGCGGCCAGCCCCTCGTCGATCTCATTATAGAACACACCCATACCTGCTACCTGGGCGACCGCACGCACCGCCACAACTGGGGCTATGGCTGCGGCAGCTGCCCGGCCTGCGAGCTGCGATCAAACGGCTGGACCCGCTGGCAGGCCGCCCGGTGACCTACAGCGTCAAGGAAGCCTTCTACACACTGCAGGGCGAGGGCGCCCAGACCGGCCGCGCCGCGGTCTTCCTGCGCTTTGCCGGCTGCAACCTCTGGAGCGGTCTGGAGCGGGACCGCGCCGCCGCCGTCTGCTGCTTCTGCGACACCGACTTCGTGGGCACGGACGGGGCAGGCGGCGGCAAGTTCCGCGCGCCGGAAGACCTCGCCGCCCATATCGCCGCCCTCTGGCAGGCGGGCGCCGCAACCTCCGGCAAGCCTTACATCGTCTGCACCGGCGGCGAGCCGCTTCTGCAGCTCGACACGCCCCTGATCGCCGCCCTGCACGCGGCCGGGTTCGAGATCGCGATCGAGACCAACGGCACGCTGCCCGCCCCGCCGGCCATCGACTGGATCTGTGTCTCCCCGAAGGCGAACGCCCCGCTCGCCCAGACCCGCGGCCACGAGCTCAAGCTCGTCTACCCCCAGGCCGAGCCGGACGCGCAGCCAGACCGCTTCGCCGCGCTGGACTTCCAGCACTTTTTCCTCCAACCGAGGGACGACGGGCCGGGCGTCTCCCACGTCGCGGCCACAGCGGATTACTGCCTGAAGAACCCGAAATGGCGACTGAGCTTGCAAACCCACAAACTGACCGGGCTTCCCTGATGTCGGGCCTGAGCGCCGACGGTCAGGTGTTCGAGATCTCGAAGGCCGTCACCTTCGAGGCCGCACACTATATGGGCGGCAAGCCGGACGGCCATCCCTACCGCGCCATCCACGGCCACTCCTTCCGCCTCGAAGCCACCGTCGCCGGCACCGTCCGGCCGGGCGCGCAATGGGTGGAGGATTTCGCCCACCTCACCCGCTGCCTCGAGGCGACCGCCGCCAAGCTCGACCACCGCCTCCTCAACGAGATCGAAGGCCTCGAGGTGCCGACCCTGGAACGCCTCTGCCTCTGGGCCGCCGCCGACCTTGGCCCGCACCTCCCCGGCCTCGCCCGCGTCGCCATCGCCCGCCCCAGCCTCAACGAACGCTGCGAACTGGTCCTGAAGCGAGGTTAAGCGCCTCTAACCCCTCTCCCGCCTGCGGGAGAGGAGGGGCCCATTGCGAAGCAATGGGAGGTGAGGGCCTTCCGCCCCTAAAAATTCGGCGCAAAACTTCCGCCTTGTCCCTCAGAATCGGTCCGTCGCGGCCCCCTCCCAAAACTTTTTTTCCTGTCACCCCGGCGAAAGCCGGGGCCCTTTGAGGGATCAGAAATCGCACTGCGATTTCCCCGAAAAGGCCTGTTTTCCAAAGGAAAACTGGCTCAGTCCGC
>JAIXRO010000146.1 GCA_027485145.1 Hyphomonadaceae bacterium
CCCGAAGTCGCCGGGAACGAGAATGCCGGCGTTCCCGAGGTCCCTGCAGTCAGATAGACCGGCGGGTCCTGATCGAACAGGTTCTGCACCGATACGAAGAAGGCCTTGTTCTTGTCTTCGCCGGCAAACCACGTGAACGTGACGTCAGTGTAGGCGACCGATGCGACCTTGCCATCGGCAAACACGAGCGAACGGGTCGCATCGCGCACCAGCGACGAACGCCAACGCTGCTGCAGGTCGAACGAGAAGCTCGGCGTGCTGTAGCTGGCAAAGCCTGTCAATCGCACCTTGGGCACCCCGCCCGTGGACTGGGTCGCCGCTGCGCCCGCACCGAGCTGTGGCTCGACGCCGGGTGCAAGGATCGTCGTCAGTTCCGGCTGATAGCCCACAAGGCCGCGCAAGGAGATGCGTCCGTCATTCCCAACATCGAAGCTGTAATTCACTTCGCCGTCGATGCCCCAGGTCGTGATCGACGACGCGTTGAGAGTCGCGATGCGAACCAGCGTCGGGAAATTTGCTGATGTGGTGTTCGAGAACGGCAGAGGGCGCTCATACAGATCGCAGAAGGTATTGGTGCCTCCGCTAGCGTTACATGCCGCCTGGATCGAAGCAAGGCGCCCATCGATCTGCGAGATCGCATTGCCCAGTTCGATACGATAGTAATCGACCGCAAAGCTCAGGCCCGGCGCGAAGCCCGGCTTGTACACCAGACCAAAGGTCAGTGTGTCAGCCTCTTCCGGCACCAGGTTGGGGTTGCCTCCGCTTTCGGTCGTGACGATTCCGCTCGGACCCGAGCTATTGGTCAGGAGGTCGAAATATCCGCTCGCACCGCCAGTTGCGGGCTGAAAACGCTCGAACAGGCTGGGCGCGCGGATGTCGCGCGAGATCGTGCCGCGCAGGCGCAGATCATCGGTGATGTCCCAATCCCCACCGATCTTCCACGTCGTGACACCGCCACTGGTGGAATAATCGGTGTAGCGCGCTGCACCGGTAAGGTTGATCGAACCGACCGCGCTGTCGCTCAGAAGCGGGAAATTGATCTCGATCGCCCCTTCCTTGACCGTCTCGCCGACGTTGATCGGCGTGATCAAGGTGTCGCGGAACACCGGCGTTGCGCCCGGCGTGCAGCCGAAGCGAATGCCAGTGCAATCGGCGAAGACATCGGAGGGCGTGTTGCTCGAATAGTCGAGCGACAGGCGGCGGTATTCGCCGCTGATCGCAAACTGCACCGGTCCGGCCCAGTTTTCGAAGGCAGTCCCGCCAAAGCTGGCAGAGACAGTGTCCATCTTGAAGTTGGGGACGTTGAAGTTGTCACCGGTGATGTAATCGAGCTCCGCATCCTGACTGGCGGGCGTGGCGCCGAAACCATTGAGCGGGACGCAACCGGGATAGACGTTCGGGTTGGTCAGCGTCACGCGGCAAACGATATTGCCGTTGGGCGCTCCACCATTAAAGGCGCCCTGATCCACCGCGTCGAGCGAGGCAAACAGATTGCCCAACAAGACGTTGTTGACCTGCGTGTTCACCGCCTTGCTTTCGCTGTGCTGGTAATGAACCGTCCAGTCGAAGTCGCCAGCGCTTCCTGTCAGGCCGGCAGCGGCCGACCAGTTGGTGGTCTTGTTACGCACGCCGAGCGCGTGCTCGGGATCATCGAAGACCCGCGAATAGAGGAACACCGGGCCGAACGGACCTGACGACAATTCCGCCTGTGCGGCAGGCGAAAGAAACGCATTGTCGGCCCCGACGATCGTCGGGAAGATCAGGTTGGGGTAGAAGGTGTTGAAGGTTTGCGACTGGGCAAAAGTGCCTTGGACGTAGAAATTGATCGATTCCGTCAGATCATAGCTTGCACGCGCGAAGGCTTGATCGGTTTCGAGATCGGCAGTTGCCGATGAACCCTTGCCGTAGAAGCCGTCACCGCCGCTCGCAAGCGCACCGCCTTGCGAAATTCCCGGCACGGGATTGCCCAATACGCCCGGAGCAACGAACACACGGCCGGTGAACAGGTTGGCACCCTGAAAGGGAATCGCCGAGTTGCGCGCATTGGTGATCAGGCGGAACGGATCGGCCGCGGTACCCGACCCGGCAACCGAGTATATGTCCGCACCAGTAGGGCGATCTTCCTTGTCGTCGATGCCGTCCTGCTGGAAATGCTCATAGCTGGCGATGAAGCGTCCGCGCCCATCGGCAAAAGATGTGCCGAAAGCGCCGGCCGCGCGCCAAGAGAAGGCATCGCCGCGCCCGGAAATACCGCTCTGCCCTTCAAGCTTCAGTCCCTCGAACTTCTTGTCGAGAACAAAGTTGACCACGCCCGAGACAGCGTCCGAACCGTAAACCGCCGAAGCGCCGCCCGTCACCACCTCAACACGCTGCACCAGGATCTGAGGCAGGGAGTTGGTATCAACAGCACCTGTCAGGCTCGACGGCGCAACGCGCTGACCATCGAGCAGCACAAGGTTGCGGCTGATGCCGAAGCCGCGCAGGTTGAGGAAGTTGCCGGGGAAGTTGTCCGACGGGTTGTTGAGGTTGGCCGTCCCACGTGAAAGCGCGAAGATCGGCAGTTTGTTCAGACCATCGGGAATATTGGTCGGGGTGGTCTTCAACAGCAGTTCCGTGCTGGCGACCGTGACCGGAGTGGGCTGATTGTCACCATTCGAAGTGATGCGCGAACCGGTCACCACGATTGTCTCGGCAGAGGTCGAAGTGCCTTCCGCAGGGGTGTCCTGCACGGACTGGTCTTGCGCAAACGCAGGCTGCGCAAGCGCGAGCGCGCCCAGGCTGGCAGACAGCAAGAGCTTCACGTGATGCATTTTATCTTCTCCCTATACCCCTGCGCGGCATTCGAGGCCGCACCATTGGCGCTTTGCATAGTGTGAAACGAATTTCACAGCAAGCAATTTTATTGGTGTACGAGATGGTGCACATATGAAAGCTGTGGCGCGCGCACGGCGCTGGATCAGCTCGCGGTCCGCTCAATGGTAGTTTTGACGCGAAACAAGATCGCAGCAGGTGGAGCGCTACGACTCCCACTGGAACACGAAGTGGGGTCGGCACCTTTGTCATTATCAGCAGGCCGGTGCCGCCAAGGGCTGTCCAGGTCATACCGAGAAGCGTGTGACACTTCTCAGTCTCGAGTTACCGCTTCGATCCAGGCATTGATCTCCGACTCCACCCAAACTGAGCACTTCGCTCCGAGCGAACGGCACTTCGGAAAGCGGCCTTCGCTCATGCGCTGGTAGATTGCAGACCGACGCAGCCCAACCCTGCTGATAACTTCTGGCAAGCGTAGGAGCCGAGGCGCTACAGAGGCAGTGGCATCCGTTGATGAACTTATTGCGCTGACTGCGCCTGTGGCGGGCTCTGTCGTCATGACTGATCCTGTCGAATTGGTGCCTTGGTCCCCTCCAAG
>JAIXRO010000112.1 GCA_027485145.1 Hyphomonadaceae bacterium
AGGTGCTGCAGGCGCGAGGAAATCCAGTCGACGCGTTCGGCTGCAAAGGCGGCTGCCGCGTCGATCTGGCGGCTGGTGGGCGCCACGGCCACGGCTTCGCGGCGGCGTTCATCGAGGCGGATGATCAGGCGTCGGGCCTTGGCGTTAACCTCCAGCCGCACCTTGACCCGGTGTCCGCCGGCGGCACGCAATGTCACGGTCTGGCCATCATTCAAACGCATGTATACAACACCTGTCAGGTCGCACGCGGCCAGCACCATTTGAGGGACCAAATATGAAATATCTGCTCACGGGCATGATCGCGCTTACATTGCTTACGGGCTGTGGGCAGAAAGACAAGGCAGGCGGCAGCGGCACTCCCGCGTCGGTTGTATTCGATGCGGACGAATTGCCGAAGGTCTCGCTTCGGAAAGGAGACCCAGCTACGGCCGGAGAAGCGCTTGCCGCGCTTTACCTGTCTGAGTCCGGCGCTGGCCGTTTGAGCTTCGCGGGCAGCAACGTCAGCGGCGACAAGGCCGTCTTCAACGACGTGATCCTCTCGGCGCCGGAACTGGCCAGCGAAGCCACCCCGGCCAGCCCGTCGGACGAAGAACTCGCCGAGATGTTCTCCTTCATGGACGCTGACGGTGATGGCACGGCCGATGATGGGTCGGGCGCCACGCTCGACTCCCTGCGCGCCGAAATGCAGACGCCGGCGACTTCGGCGTCCGAGCCTCCCGTCATCAAGGCCGCCAAGCTTGAATTCGACGGTCTGGGCGTGTTCGACGGCAAGGCCAATTTCGCGCTGATGAAACTGTCCGATGTGACCGTCACCCCGGCGGCCGGCTCTGAAGACCAGGGCACCGGCAAGATCGCGACCATCGAACTCGTGAACCCATCGCCGGAAACGGCGGCCTGGGTGGCCAGCCTGCTCGGCAAGGGCGAACCGGCACCGTTCCCGGAAGGCAAGGCCCTCTCGTTTGACCGTTGGACGATCGGCGGCGTGAACTTCAACATGTCGGATGCCAGCGGCAAGGGCACGTTCACGGTCGATTCGATGCACGTCTCCGACCTCAAGGAAGAGGCTGCCGGCCTGATGGGCATCTCCAACCTGAAATTCGATTTCCTCGAAGCGGCCGGTACGGACGTAAAGTTCTCGCTCGAAGGTTTCGGCGTGAAGGGCATCGATTACGGCCTTCTCAGCAAGGCTGTCGCGAGCGGCGCCAATGCCGGAAACGATCCCACCTCGCTGCTCTCGGCCATCGAAGCCGATCCGGCCAATCCGGGCTATGATGTTGTCAGCCTGAAGGCCCTGAAGGCCGATGTGGCAGGCGCCAGCGTCGACATGCCGTCGCTTGGTTCGACCGTCTCGCGCGACAATCAGGGCCGGGCCACCAAGGTTGTGACCGATCCGTTCAGCGTGACCGTTGCGGCCCGGGACAATCCGGATGGCGAGCAGTTCGCGGGCGCCCTCGCCACGATGGGCTTCGAGAAGCTGACCTTCTCGGGCCAGGGCGAGTCGCTGTATGATCCGGATGCGGATCTTGTGACGCTGGTCAAAGGCAAGAACTACTGGAAGCTGGATGACGGCTTCAAGATCGACCTGTCGGCCAAGTATGCCGGCACCAAGGCGATCGCCGCCGCGCAGGTCCAGTCGCTGGACGAAACGGCCGATCCGGAAGCGATGCTCAACGCCGTTATGGAAAGCCTCGTCGTGCACCAGGTCGAGTTCGCGCTGGACGATGACGGCATCGTCGATCGCGGTCTGAACGCCTATGCCGCGCAATCGGGTGAAGACCCGGCTGCCGTGCGCGCCCAGCTGGCTGGCATGGTCCAGGCGGCACCGATGATGGCCGGCGGGCTCGGCATCGACACCGCCGTCGTGACCGAGCTGGCATCGGCCCTATCCAGCTTCATCACCGAACCCAAGACGCTGACGATCTCGCTGGCGCCCAAAACCCCGATCAAGGCGCAGGCCTTCGTGGACGCTGCTTCCGACCCGGAAAAGAAGCTGACCAAGGAGTCGCTCGGCTTCGCGGCTGGCAACAAGTAAAGCGGGCACCCGCTCCAATTCAAAGGGCGCGGCGGCTGCGGCTTCCGCGCCCTTTTCTTTGCCCCCGTCCGGGCGCATAGGCTTTTGCCCATGAAACTCGCCTTTTTTGGAGATGTCGTCGGAAAGCCCGGCCGCAGTGCGGTGCAGTCGCACCTGCCGGGCCTGAAGGCGCGCCTCCGGCTCGATTTCGTTGTCGTCAACGGCGAGAACGCGGCAGGCGGCTTCGGCCTGACCAGCCAGATCGCCGAGGAATTCTTCGCCGCCGGAGCTGACTGCCTGACGCTGGGCGACCATGCCTGGGACCAGCGCGAGGCGCTCACCTATATCGAGCGCGAGCCGCGCCTCCTCCGCCCGCTGAACTATCCCCCCGCCGCCCGCGCGCCGGGGAAGGGGGCCGAGCTGTTCACCCTGCCGGACGGACGCCGCGTCGGCGTGATCCAGCTGCAGGGCAACGTGTTCATGCGCCAGTCGCTCGCGTGCCCGTTTGAAGCTGCCGACCTCGCGCTGGACCAGATGCCGCTCGGCGCGGTGGCGGACGCGATCATCGTCGACATGCACTGCGAAGCGACCTCGGAGAAGATGGCGATGGGGCATCATTGTGATGGCCGCGCCAGCCTCGTCGTCGGCAGTCATACCCACGTGCCGACGGCCGACACGATGATCCTCAACGGCGGCACGGCCTACCAGACCGATGCCGGGATGTGCGGCGATTACGACTCGGTGATCGGCATGCAGAAGGAAGGCTCGCTCTACCGCTTCCAGTCGCAGCTGCCGGGCGAGCGCTACCAGCCCGCCCTCGGCGAAGGCACTCTCTGCGGCACCTATATCGAGACCGATGACCGGACGGGCCTTGCCGTGCGCATCGAGCCGATCCGCATCGGCGGCCGCCTCAGCCCGCAAGCGCCCGCCGGGTGATGCCTCACATCTGACGGCGCATGTCGTCCCAGGCGTTCGCGAGGGTGTCGCGGTGCGCGGGGCCGGCAATGGCGATGAGGGCGTGTGCGCGTGCGTCAAGGTCAAGCCCGCGCAGGTGGGCGCGGCCGTGTTCGGTGATCACCACATCCATGTCGGCGCGGGTGACGCTGGTGGCATCCGGGGCAAGCCGCGGGACGATGCGGCTGACGGCGCCGCCGGCGGCGGTGGAGACAAGCGCGGTGATGCCGGTGCCGCCCGGCGAGAGGCGGGCGCCGCGCAGGAAGTCGGTCAGGCCGCCCGTGCCAGAGACCTGCCGTCCACGGATGAATTCGGCGTTGGCCTGGCCGAACAGGTCCACTTCGAGCACCGAGTTGATCGCGATGAACCGGCGCAGGGCGGCGAGCCGGGAGGGGCTGTGGGTCTCGCAGACGGGAAGGAAGCGGACGCGGGGCTCGTCTGCAAGCCGGCGGTAGAGCGCCTCGGTGCCGACGGCAACGCCGGTGGTGATCGGCAGGGCAGGGTCTGCGTCCAGCATGCCCAGTACGGGATCGGAGACGATTCCGGACCAGACGGACAGGCCCCGGCGCCCGGCAAGCGCCGTGAGTACCGCCTGCTGCACATTGCCGATACCGAATTGCAGCGCGGCGCCGTCTGGAACGATCGCAGCGACATGCGCCGCGATGCCTTCGAAAGCGGAGGCCAGCGGGGCGGGCGGGACATGCACAAGCGGATGCGCGTCCTCCGCGATCAAGGCGAAGCGGCTGAGCGGGGCCTTCACGCTGTGGCGCGGCGCGGGCATGCCGGGATTGATCAGCCCAAGGATTGGCAGGTCCGTGCGGGCGAGCAGCGCAGGGCCGAAATCCGGGCTGACGCCGAGGCTGACATTTCCCTCCGTATCCGGAGGAGAGACGACAAGCACGGCGCCGTCCAGCGGCGTGTGGCAGAGCCAATCCCAGGACTGGAAATACGTCATCGGCAGGATGCGGGTGCGGCCGGCCTCGAAGGACGGGCGAAGGGCCGGCGCGAGGAAGGTGGTTTCGGCTTCGGCGCCCGGGCCAAGGCTCGCCCAGTCGGTTGCGTTGAGTCCCGGCACCCATTGGCCCACGAAGGTGAGCCCGGCGGCAAGATCCGGCGCTTCGCGGAAGGCTTCGGCGAGACCCAGCGGTTCGCCGCTGCAGCCGCCGACATACAGGCGTGCGCGCTCCGGCAGGCGGGCCCGGAACGACCGGAGGGCAGCCAGCGGTGTCACTTCACGCGCCACTCCGGTTTGCGCTTGCCGAGAAAGGCGCTGACGCCTTCGGCGAAGTCGGGATTGGCAAAGCCGTCCACGAAAAGAGCGATCGCCTCCGGCGAGTCCGCTGCAAGTCCCGCCTCGAAGCCGCGCATCATCTGCTTGGTGGCCCGCACTGACCATTGCGACTGTGCCGCGATCTCGAGGGCCAGCGCGCGGGCAGCGGGCAGGATGCCGGCGTCCAGTGTGACCTCGTCCACGAGGCCCATCTCGCGTGCCTCGCCGCTGGAGAAGATGCGCCCGGTGAAGAGCAGGCGTTTGGCCGCGCCCGGTCCAACCAGGCGAACGAGGCGAAGGATGTCGGCGGGCGGGTAGACAAGGCCGAGCCGGGCCGGCGTGATGCCGAAAGAGGCGGTGGCGGTTGAGATGCGCAGGTCCGCCGCGACCGCAAGACTGACGCCGCCGCCGATGCAGGCGCCTTCGATGGCAGCGATGACGGGCTTGGCGCTTGCCTCGATGGCGCCGAGCGCCCGCTCGATGATCCGGCCGGACTCCCGCGCGGCCTCGGGCGTGGCGTAGATGACCGGGAATTCCGAGATATCCGCTCCGGCGGCAAACACGCCGGTGCCGCCCCCGTGCAGCAGGATCACCTTCACGTCCGGATGGGCGCCCGCTTCGGCAATCCGCGCGGGCAACGCCGCCCACATGTCCTGGGACAAGGCGTTCCGGCGCTCAGGCCGATCAAGGATGATCTCGGCCAGCGGCGGGGCGAATTCGGTCCGCACGTTATCGGTCAAAAGGCGTTCCGCCGCTTCAAGGGATTGGACACAGCCTTAACCTCGTCATAATCTCATCACAGCGTTAACCTATGGGGCTGGGGCATTCATTGGCAATCGCATGGGGAACACCAACATGTTGAAACGACCGACAGACCTGCGGTTGCGCTGGGTACTCGTGTCCGCGCTGGCAGGCGGAGTGATGCTGACAGGCTGCGACCAGATCGGCGACCGGGCGAACCGGGCCAAGGAGATTGCCGAGACATCGGCTGGCCAGATCAGCGGCGAGACCGTCGTGGATGAAAGCCTGCGCAACCTCGAGGCGGCCTCGATGGCCGACCGGGCGCTGGCCGGGACCGTGATGGCAGAGTTTGTGGTCGATGAGGAAGAGCGCCCGATGTTCGCCATCGGTTCGATCATCGCCAAGCCGATCGATATTGCGCCGACAGCAGCCATGGCGGTCGAAGACACGGCCTTCTCCGCCGAGGAAATCGAATACTTCGAGGAAGAGTATTACTACGAGGAGGACGCTGCCGCGGGCGACACGCCTGACGCGGCGCCGGCACCGTCCGCATCGGCCCCCGAGAATGCCATCTCGCGAGAGGCGGCCGGGGACATCGTGCAGATGGAGCAGGTCCTCCCCACGATCACCATTGATCCGCGTGCAGCGGCGAAGACCGAGAAATCGATCGAGGCCGCCGACAAGGAAGTCGACCAGCTGGTACTCGAGGAGCCGCCTCTGGCGCGCCGCCTCAAGAAGATGACGCGCGAAGAGTTCAAGGCGCTGCCGGTGGAAGAGAAGGCGGAGATCCGCAAGCTTGCGCGCCGCGCCCCCGTTGTGCGCGAGACACTGAAGGCACAGATCGACGCGAACAGCGTGATGGCCGACACGATGAGCAAGTATAACATCGGCGGCGCGGTTGCGCTGTCGCGCGAAGGCCAGATGGTCATCCAGATCGGTCCCGACGGCGCAAGCCCGACGCAGTTCAAAGGGCCAGTTGTCGATCCGGCAGTCTTCCTGGCGCGGGCCGACAGTGCCGAGTGCACGCAGGGGACGCAGCCTGCGGATGTGGTCGGTGATCTGGCGCTGGCGACAGCGTGTGTGGTGCGTGACCTGCGCGCGTCGGGCCAGTTCGAATATGTCGAGCCGGACTTCATTTTCCAGAACCAGTTCGTGCGCCGCAACAAGGATGCGCCGGCGCCGGACACCACGGCAGGGACCGGCACCACAGGCGGCACCAAGACGCCGACCCAGCCCGCGAGCTTCCGGCCGAACGATCCGCTCTGGAACCTGCAATGGCACTTCCGGGACCGCGGCACGGCCGATGGCCGCTCGGCCGGCGGGGCCGGATTTGAAACCTTCTGGAACCGCCAGGGCACGACCGGGTCGCGCAGCGTGGTGGTGGCGGTCGTTGATACCGGCCTGCAGATGGCGCACCCCGATATCGCGGGATCGCCGAATATCATGCCGGGCTGGGACATGGTCTCCGATGCGCGCATGGGGAATGACGGAGATGGCCGCGACAGCGACGCCAATGATCCGGGCGACATGTGCGATCCAACCAAGGCGAATGCCGCAGACAGTTTCCACGGCACGCACGTGGCCGGAACCGTCGGCGCAGCGGCTACAAATAACGGCTCGGGCGTGGCCGGCGGCGCGTGGAATGTGCGCATCGTGCCGGTGCGGGCCCTTGGCAAGTGCGGCGGACGGCTGTCTGACATCAACGACGCGATCCGCTGGGCGGCCGGCCTGATCCCGGCCGAAGGTCCGGGCGCCACCGAAGTGTGGAACGAGAATCCGGCCGATGTCATCAACCTGTCGATCGGATTGCTTGGCGCCTGCCCGGCCTCGCTTCAGGACGCCATCGACTCGGTGACGGAGCGCGGCGCGATCGTGGTGTCGGCTGCAGGCAATGCCCGGATGTCGACAAGCTTCTATGCGCCCGCGGGATGCCGGAACGTGGTGACCGTGGCGGCCAGTGATGCGCGCGGACAATTGACGCCGTATTCGAACTTTGGCGCGGAAGTGATGTTGCTGGCGCCAGGCGGAGACCTGACGCGCGACGATAACGGAGACGGCAAGCCGGACGGCGTGCTGTCCACGAAGGCGGCGACCAATTGCTTTGATCCGGTCACGGGCCAGGGCGTCGCAAGCTGCAACTACGCTTACGAACAGGGCACCAGCATGGCGGCGCCGCACGTCTCGGCAGCGCTGGCGCTGCTGAAAGCGCGCACGCCGTCGGCCACCAAGGACGAGCTGATCGCGACGTTGCGCGGCGCGCTCGATCCGCGACAGCCTTTGCAATGTTCGGGTCTCTGCAGCCAGTATCCGGGAACAACCGCGGTGCCGGGCAGTCCGGACATGTGTTCGCGGCCTTGCGGCACGGGCCTGCTCAACCTTGCCGGCATTCCAGCAGCTCCAACCGGCGGC
Source organism: Hyphomonadaceae bacterium (assembly GCA_027485145.1). Taxonomy (GTDB): domain Bacteria; phylum Pseudomonadota; class Alphaproteobacteria; order Caulobacterales; family Hyphomonadaceae; genus Hyphomonas. Next base: position 7,386 of record JAIXRO010000112.1, read on the forward strand.
GGGGGCCGTTAGCATGGCAGAATCGCGCGCGCCGTTGCATCTTGGAGGACCGCTCGGGGCCATAGGCCTCGGCTGCGTCGGGGGCGCGGTGGCGCTGGCGATTGCCGCGATCAACAACAATCCGGCCGGCGACGCGCCGGGCGGCGAAGCCGAAGCCGTGCTGACGGTCGATGTGCCGCCATCGGCGGCTGCGGCGGATCAGATCGTGGGGCCGATGAGCCTTCCGGCGGCGGCCCCGGCTGGCAGCTTGCCGCCGCCTCCGGGTCCGGACGGCAGTCCGGTCCAGATTGCGCAGGCGCAGGGCGCGCCGGCACAGGTCGTCGAGCGGCCAGCGCGCGCCGAAGGGACCGAGGTGCACTTCATCGTCCGTCTCAAGGGCGCGCCGGAAATCGACACGATCACCCGCAATTTCAAGCGCGATCCCGCGGCCGCGCAAACAGCGTGGGACGAACTTGTGATCCGCGTGCCGGCTCTGGCCGAGTTTGCGCTGGTGGGCGCCAGCTATTCCGGTGAAATCAAGCTCGCCTACCAGATGCCGCCTGGCGCTCCGGCCTCGCCGGAAGATATCCGCTCGGTCCAGGACCGCCTCCTCAATGTCGAGGGCGTCTCCTATGCCGATCCTGACTACATTGCTCATCCCGGCAAGGACACACCTCCATGAACCGTACCCTCCTGATTTCCGGCCTGCTCGCGGGCAGCCTCGCCCTCACCGCCTGTGACCGCGTCTTCCAGCGGCCCGCGGAAACGCCAGAGACGGAGCAGGCCGATATGACGGACGCGGCGCCGGAACCGGCGGCGCCTGAGCTCCCGGTGCGGCCGGCTTCGGCCGAGTCGGGCGCGTCGATTGACTGGGAAGCGGCGCGCCGCGACCTTGCTGCCCGGTCCACTGAAAATCCGGACGGCGCATTCCAGGTTGCGTCCGGCGGCGAGGCCCCGCCCGTGCCGGTGTTCCTGCCGTCCGTTCCGGTGGTGGCGCAGGGCGGGGAGGCAGAGATCCGCTTCCAGCCGACGAGCGATGGCTATTACGCATTCTTCCCCGGCGAGGCCTACGACATGATCGTCAATGGCACCAATGTCGTGATCGCCGAGCCTGGCGCCGGCGCGCCTCCCGCACGCACCGACGCCTTCAATTTCCAGCCAACGACGACTGGCGCGCAGGTCGCCTTTTCCCGTTACGGCGCTGACTATCTCGTCGAGTTTGAGTGCAAGGAAATGGTGAACGGCCTGCCGGCCTGTATCACCGAGGAACAGGCGGTCGCCTTCGCGCGCGACCTTGCGATTTCAGGAACACGTTGATGCGAAACGTTCTGACCGCCGCGGCTGCGGCGCTGCTTCTTGCGACCGTCGCGGCCTGCGACTTTGTCAGGTTCCCGGGCGATGGCGGCCCGGCGCCTGAGGCGCCCGCCGAAATTCCGCCCGGCGCGCCGGGCCCACCGCCGCCGGATGTGCCCGATGATGGTCTCGGCACGCCGATCGAGACGCCCGCGGACGACGCCCCGGCCGGCGAGACACCCGCCGATCCCGGCACGGAGACACCGCCCGAAGGCACGCCCGGCACGGATCCCGTGGATGCGCCAACGGACGGCACAACTCCGCCGCCTGCCGAAGTTCCGGTCGAGACGCCGGTTGAGACGCCCGTGACGGAGCCCCCGGTTACCGAGACGCCGGTGAGCGACCCGGTCACGCCTCCGGCCGAAACACCCGTTATCGAGCCGGTCGAAGCCAAGTTCCGTTTCTATGCGCCCGGCGCGCTTCTCGCCGGTACGGGCGGCGGCTTCCCGGACCAGATCGTACACGCGCCGGACATGGTTTTCCCGATCAAATCGGCCCCGACCGTCCTCCAGTCGCAAGTGTTTTCCTTCGGCGGCGGCGTGGCGGGCGGCGATCAGTGCGACCCGCGCAACTATGAAGCGGCCTGGCGCGACAATTTCTGCGAGACGCGCTCAGCCAACCGCACGACGCCGTTTTGCCCCGTTGCCAAGATCCATCAGGGTCAGGACATTCGCGTCGGCACAGCGGCCGATTGCAAGGCGCTGCGCAAGCAGACAGCCGACGCGCGCGGCCTGCACGAAGTCGTTGCGGTCGAAGATGGGATCATTTCCTCGATCGGCACCTACACGGTCAAATTGCGCGGCGATGGCCGGATCTACAATTACATGCACCTCAACATGAAGCGCCTCGCAGTGACCGCCGGGCAGAGTGTCAAGGCTGGTGATCTCATCGGATATGTGTCGAACGATTTTGGCGGGACGCCGACGACCATCCACCTGCATTTCGAGATCGTTCAGAACACCGCCGATCACGGCTGGGTGCACGTGCCGCCCTACCTGTCGCTGGTTTCGGCCTATGAGCGGCGCGAACAGGGGCCGGGTGAACAGCTCGAAGCCGAAATCGGTGTTGCGTCCACGCAGGACGTGTTCGTGATCCCCGAAGGCTACGAAATCATCGAATAGCGCGCCGGGTCAGCCGGAGATCGCCTGTTCGTCGCGCTCACCCGTGCGAATGCGCAGGATGCTTTCGAGGTCGTGCACGAAGATCTTGCCGTCGCCGATCGTGCCGGTATTGGCCGACTGGGTGATCGCCTCGACGAGGCGTTCGCAGTCATCATCGGCGCAGGCGAGTTCGACTTTCACTTTCGGCAGCAGGCGCACTTCGTACTCGGCGCCGCGGTAAACTTCGGTCTTGCCAAGCTGTCGGCCATATCCGCGCACTTCAGTGACGGTGAGCCCTGTCGCCCCCGCTTCGGAAATCGCGTCGATGACAGCATCAAGGCGGCTGGGTTTGAACACGGCGGTGATGAGCTTCATGGGTCAGGTCCTTGCCGTTCGCGTTTGCTGCGTATGCGAAAATACTGTTACATTTCCGGTCGTCAATGATCTTCGCGCCGCGCGGCCTGCGCAGGACGGGCAAGCCGGATGCGTTCGGTGACCGGTGCGGCTGCGCCGCCATTGGGCGGGGCGTAGAGGCGTTTGACCGCTTCGACGAGGACGACGCCGCCGAGACCCGGCGCCAGGGTGCGCCCGATGGCTTCCCAGCCTTCCGCGGCGGAGGTCACAAGGCTGTGGCTCAGCGGTGGCATGTAGAGGGCGCTGCTCGAGGCCGTCACCTGGAACAGGCCGCCGGACAACAGGTTCGACAACTGGCTGCGGGTCCATGGCCTGCCCTGCCCGAACGGCGTTTGCGTGACGCGGGACCAGAGCCCGGACCGGTTGGCGGCCGCAAGCACGATGCGGCCTTCCGGGGCCGTGACGCGCCAGATCTCGCGCAGGTAAGCGCGCGGGTCGCCGGTTTCCTCGAGGCCGTGGAGCACGATCACGCGGTCGAACAAGGCGTCGGGGAAGGGCAGGCGCGGATCTCCCACGGCCACGGAGGCATTGCCGCGCACGGAAGCTGACCAGCGGACGGGGCCATGATCGAACGGCACGGCCGCGATAATGCGGGCCGGCGCAGAGCCGAACGCGTCCAGCACAGGCAAGGCGTAGCCGAGGCCCAGCATGGTCAGGCCCGCCGCGTCGCCCCAGAGATCGGTCAGCTTACCGGTCAGCACACGGCCCGCCGCCCGGCCCAGCGGCGAGGCATAAAAGCGTTCGAGGGTGACGGCATCCTGACGCATGGTCTAAAGATGGCTCTCAAACCGCGAGATGGGATACGGGCACATGGGCATTTTTCTCGACATACACCAGTTTCCCTGCCTGAACGACAATTACGGATATCTGGTTCACGAGCCCGC
>JAIXRO010000203.1 GCA_027485145.1 Hyphomonadaceae bacterium
CCGGGCCTTCGCGGATACGATTGCCTGCGATATCCATCCTCTGAACAACCTGAGTCCGCGCGCCTATCTCCGCAACACACTCGGCGCGTCGGAAGAAGAAACCATGCGCTGGTATTCACACTGGATCACGGTCGGCTTCACGGCGCTCGAAGCTGAAGCGAACGAGCTGCCGAGGCAAGACTTCCTGTTCGGCGCTGCGCCCACCCTCGCAGAAATCGCCCTCGTACCTCAGGTGGCGAATGCGCACCGGTTCAATGTCGACGTCTCCGGCTTTCCGCGCCTCCTCGAGATCGACGCGGCGTGCCGCGCGCTTGAGCCCTTTCGCCGCGCCGCTCCCGAACACCAGTCCGTGTAAGTCTTATTCCGGCTCGGGTGGCTTCTGGATTTCAATGATCTCGATTTCCTCGAGATCGCCCAACGGCTCGGCAAGCCGGGCTGCATTGTCCCGCAACCAACCCACAAACCCGCCGGTTAGGACCTCTGCGCCACTCAACTCGTAACTTGCCCCGCTACGGCGCAGGTCCACCGGCACCACGCAGCCTGCCGCCGCATTGAACCGGCGGGAACACAAACCGGAGGCATAAGTCGACAGGGCGATCCCTGCATCAGGCACGTCGCCATACATCAGCACGCCCCCGAACCGGTCGCGCAACAGAGCGTCTCCGTCAAACACGCTTGCCAGCGTCGAGGGAAGGGGCGCGTCAGTCGCAATAATGAAGGCCCGGCCACGATTGTCCGTGGACAGATATTGCGCCACAGCCGCTGCAAGGTCGTCGTCAAAGCTGTCTGCCCTGAGGAAAGGCGTGTAGACGGGTCCAATCCCGCCGAACGCGCCCGCGAGCCGTTCGAGCGCTTCATCCGCTTTCCGGCTTTGCCTTTCCAGCGCGTCTGCGTCGCCGGTTTCGAGCGCCTCGCCCCGTGACAGCACAAGGACGTCGATTTCCCAATCGGTTTCCCAAACGGCGGGCGGCGGCATGTCCGGCTGCACAGCCCAGCTGGCGGGCGAAGCATAGTCGAAATCCGGCAAGGCGGGGTCGGGCAAACCAGGCGTGTCGCGCATAGACCAGAGGGCGGCGCCGATTGCGATCGCGATCAATCCCGTGACCAGGACAGCAAGAAAGGTCTTGTTCATGACAGGCGCCTTCGGGTCTCAGCGGGTTGCGGTCTTGAGTCCCGAATAACCCGGCTGGTCGACAGACAATTGCGCAATTGTGGTCGATTTGAGATGTGCCAGCAGGCCGCTTGTGGAAAGGTTCACCGCGCCGGACCGGATCGCCTCGCACAGGTCGCGGTTCAGGGCAGTTACGGAGTCGGCCGTCTTTCCCAGCAGGGATTCGAGGCGCGCTTTCTCATCGGCTTCCGCCTGCGGGCGGATATCCAGTTCGCGCAGCACGGTGGCCAGCGCGTTCGATGCGACGCGGGCATGGAAGGCCGCATGCCCGGTCAATTGCGGCGCCGCCGTCTTGTCGATGAAGGCTTTCACCGCCTCGATGAGTTCCTTTGCAGAAGGGGCATCATGCATGGCGGCCCAGTCCTTCGAACAGATTGATGAGGTCGATTTCGTTTTCCGAAACGCGGCGGCCGATGGCGGCGCGCTCGACGCTGGGGTCGGCGCCCGTCTTGTAGGCGGAGTACATGATCATGCACATCACGCCCCATTTCAGACTTCCGAGCATTTCCCACCAATCTATGTCGGCGGGCGCAAACTTCGCGCCGCCCGCTGCGTGATAGGCGTCAAGAAGTTCCGGAAGTTCGCCAAACCCGCCCACGCGCTTCTCGCTGTGGCCGAAGCGCCAGGAGTTGACGCAAAGCCAGGCAATGTCCTCGCGGGGATCGCCGATATGCGCCAGTTCCCAATCCAGAACCGCGCCGAGCCCGCCACGATCCACGATGAGGTTGCCGAGCCGGAAGTCGCCATGCACAAGCACCGGCACAGCGGGGGCGGGCGCGTTCGCTTTCAGCCAGGCAAAGGCCAGCTCGAGCACGGGGCGGGGTAGGTCAAAGCCCCGATAGATTGCCTCATATTTCGCTATCTGGTCCTCGCCCAGACTGCGCGGCAATTCCGGCAGGCCCGCCACCGGAACGGCGTGGATGCGCGCCAGCGCCTCACCACAATCCCGGGTCAGTTTCGTTCGGGCGTGGGCATATTCTTCGTCGCGCAGGATTTTCCGGCCGAGCGTTTCTCCGGTCACACGGCGCATCACGAACGCTTCGCCGATGTCGCTCCCGGGCGGCGAGACATGCAGCACAGCCGGCACGCGCACGCCCGAGGCGGAGGTTGCGCCCAGCAACGCAGCTTCGGTTGCCAGCGACACAGCTTCGGAACTGCGCGCGGCGGCCACGCCCCCCGGCGCCCGGCGCAAGATCAGGGGATGAGGTCCGTCCTCGGCCAGCACGTCAAAGGCCCAAGTCTCCTGGCTTGCCCCGCCTGAAAGTCGCTTCAACGCCTCCAGCCGGGCGCCCGCACCAAAGTGCGCCGCCGCCCAGGCCGCCAAAGGCTTTTCGATCTCGCTTCCTGTTCCCATGGCGCGCACAATTGCGCGGAAGACAGGCGTCGCCAAGCGGTAACGCTGAGGAAGGTTATGCCCAGCAGCCTAGATGGATTCGGCGGGCGATCGTCGCAAGCAACATCCCCGATCACGGTTCAGGTGGGGGGTTGAAGGGCGCGGCTGCGGCCTTCGGTTCTTCAGCGGTTCCGGTTTGATCCGTATCCAGACGTATCGCCTGTCGCGGGCAAAGGCGCGCGCGTTAACCATTTTCGTTGAAACATGGCTCTGGATGGCCAGCAACGGCGCGGGTCGTTAGCAGGTTCTTAAGCATGTCGTAGGAATTTGAACTTCAGCATCAAGCACGAAGCTTACCGAAATCGTTTGTCCGGCGCCGAGCGCTTGGGCGTCCGAAGTCGGCATCGCATTTCGCGTAAGAGGCTGACAGCCCGCGAACACTTTTGGAGAACCACCATGTCGCAAACTACTTATCTGGTTTCGTGTGAAGTCCTGTGCGGCGAGGGAAGCGATGGCGCCCTTGAAGGCATGGACCGCGCATTCGTGATCGTCGGTGTCAATGCCGCCAGCGAAGACGAAGCCATGAGCAAAATCGAAGAGTCGTTCGAAGAAGAAGGCTACGCCTTCGCTGACGTTGAGTGGATCTCGGTCGCATCCGAAGTCGAGTGGGAAGATGCCGACAGCGAAGCCGAAGGCATGGACATCCTCGCCCGCCTCGCCACCGTTCCGGAAGAAGTCGTCTACGGCGTCCTGTTCGCTTCGGAAGGTGAAGGAGTCAGCGTCGCCGCCTGATCGGCGCAAAACCATCTCGTATGAATCAAAAAACTTGCGGCCACTCCAGGAGTGGCCGCTTTTTTGTGTTCATTGCCGTGTACGGAGCGTGTCGCGCTCAGGATTTCACGTCAGCATCTGGCGCGCTGAGTTTCGGCGTGAGTAGTTCTCTCGCCAGCCGCAGGGCATTTGCGCGTGCGCCCGATAGCGCGGGATCGGCGGCCATCACGGCCTCCGCATCCTTCGCGGCAATCTCGAGAAACGCGGCATGGCGTCCGGTATCCAGCACGCGGTATTCGGTTGCGCCCGCCTGGCGCACGCCCAGCACATCGCCTGCGCCGCGAAGCCGGAAGTCGGCTTCGGCAATGGCAAATCCATCTTCGGTCCGTCGCAACGTATCCAGCCTTTCCCGCGCCGTTTCACCGAGCGGCGGGCGATAGAGCAGGATACAGAAGGATGGCCGCTCCCCTCGGCCGACACGCCCGCGCAGCTGGTGCAGCTGCGCCAGACCGAAGCCTTCAGCGCGCTCGATGACCATGATCGTGGCATCCGGTACGTCCACCCCCACCTCGATGACCGTGGTGGCGACCAGCACGCGGGTCTTGCCGGTCCTGAAGTCTTCGAGCGCGGCGTCCTTTTCCGAGGGTTTCAGGCGGCCATGAACCAGGCCGATGTCCACGCGCAGGTCGTCCTTCAGCGAGGCGTGGCGGGCAACCGCCGAAGAGTCATCCTCATCGGCATCGACGCGCGGACACACCCAGAAGGCACGCTCACCGCGTTTCAGTGCGCGCCCGACGGCTTCTATCACTTCCTCGATGCGCGTATCGGGGATTGCCCGCGTCTCGACCGGTTTGCGCCCCGGCGGTTTCTCGTCGAGGATCGACACGTCAAGATCCCCGTGCACGGCCTGAGCGAGCGTCCGCGGGATCGGTGTCGCGCTCATCACCAGCATGTGCGGACTGTCCGATTTCCCCACCAGCCGCATCCGGTCGCTTACACCGAAGCGGTGCTGCTCGTCCACGATGATCAGGCCAAGATTGCGGAACGAAACCGCATCCTGAAACAAGGCATGGGTTCCTGCCACGATCTGGATCGACCCGTCGGCCAGCGCCATCAGCGTGCCTTCGCGCGCGCTGCCGCGGTCACGTCCCGAAAGTGCGGCCACGGAATATCCCAGCGGCGACAGCAGCCGGTCCAGCGTATCGAATTGCTGACGTGCGAGCACTTCTGTCGGCGCCATGAAAGCCGACTGATATCCATTTGCGGCCGCCTCAACCGCGGCCATCGCCGCCACCAGTGTCTTTCCCGCGCCCACGTCGCCCTGCAGCAAGCGCCGCATCGGCGCGCCGCTCGCTAGATCGCGCCGGATCTCGTCCCGCGCTCGAAGTTGCGCGCCCGTGGGTGAATAGGGCAGGGCCCGCAATAGCCGCTCCTCAGCGCCCGCATCCGGTTTGATGACAGGTGCCCGGCGCGACTTGCGCGCGGCCCTCGCGAGCGAAAACGCAGACGCCCGAGCGACGGCCTCATCATAGGCCAGCCTGTCCCGCGCCCGCACAAACTCGTCCTCGTCGTATCGCGTAGGCGCGTGAAGCATGTGCAGCGCTTCGGAAAACCCCGGCCAGCCGCGTTGCCGCACAAGATGCGGGTCGGACCATTCCGGCAGGCCTTCCGGCACAAGCTTCAGTGCCTGCAGCGCGAACCCGTGCACACGCCGGTTCGTCAGCCCCGCCGACAAGGCATAGATCGGCTCAACCTCCGGCGGGGCCTCGCCCTTCGCCGGATCGACGACGAAATCCGGGTGTGTGATCTGGCGCTCACCTTTGTAGTCTTCGATCCGGCCCGAGACGATCCGGGTCGCCCCCACCGGGAACTGTGATTTCAGCCAGCGCGGATCGGCCCGGAAATAGGACAGGGTCAGGAAGCCCGACTCGTCGCCAAGCTGGATCCGGTAAGGGGATTTGTCGCTGTAGGGCGCGTGATGAACAATCACTTCGCCGCGCAGGGTGGCAACCTCGCCGGGCACGGTTTCGTCGAACCGGGCACGCATCCGCCGGTCAACCCAGCGCTCGGGCAGGTGCAGGAGCAGGTCCCAGACCGTGCTGCCGCCGCAAAGGCGCTGCATCACCGGCAGCAGCTTGGGGCCGACGCCGCTCAGCGTGTCGAGGCCTGAAAACAGCGGAAAGAGGCGGGCGTCGCGCATCGTGACGGCAAGCTAGGCGCAGCCGGGGTGCGGCACAATCAGCTCTGGCCTTAACCTGCCCGGATGTGGGCATAAGTGGTTGCACTCTGACTGGTTTTTCAGTCCATAAACCGTCCACAGGTCCTCAGGACCGTCCACAAGTTTTTTGCCCATTCCGGACCCACGCGATGACAGATGATATCCGCCGCAAGAAACTGAAATTCCGGGCCTGGCGCCGCGGGTTTCGCGAGATGGATCTGCTGATGGGCAGTTTTGCGGATGCCGAAATCGAATCGTTCAACTCTGCGCAGCTTGATGAGTTCGAGCGCTTGCTCGGCGTGCCCGACTGGGAAGTTTTTGCCTGGCTGATCGGTCAGAAACCCGTGCCCCCGAACTATGCAGGCCCGGTGCTGGACCAGCTGATCGCATTCCGCTACGCCGCGCAATCCGGCTGACGCCGGGCGACAAGGTAGCCCGATGACCCCTGCTGAGCTGTTGAAATCCCTGAGCGGCCCGTCCGCAGTTGCCGGCGCGCCGTTTGGTGCAGACGTCATTACATTCTGTGAGGCGCTGATGAAGCGCGGCGGCATTGGCGTGTACGTGGCACGCGATGACCGGATGGCTCAGGCCGCGCGCCGTATGGCGATGTTTGCCGCCCCGCGCCTCGATCAAGCGGACCTTCCGGGCTGGGACGTGCTGCCATACGACCGCATCAGCCCGACGCCCGCCGTCGCCGCGCGGCGCTGCGCGGGCCTCGCCCGCATCGCGCGCTATGAGGCGTCGCAAGGGCCACTGCTGGTCGTCACGACCGCAGGTTCGCTGGTTCAGCGCGTGCCGCCAGTTGCAACACTGCGCAAAGCCTCCTTCGCAATCCGCAAGGGCCAGGCCGTCAAGGCAGCAGACCTGACCGAATATCTTGCTTTCAACGGCTATGTTCGCTCGAGCACTGTGCGGGAGCAGGGCGAGTATGCGATCCGCGGCGGCATCATCGACATCTTCCCGCCGACCGCTCTGGAACCCTACCGCCTCGATTTCTTCGGCGATGTGGTCGAGACGCTGCGCACGTTCGATACCGAGTCGCAGCGTTCGACCGGCCCGGCCGAAAGCGTGACCTTTGCGCCCGTCAGCGAGATCCTGTTCGACGACAAGGTGCTGAGCGGGTTCCGCGACCGGTTCCTCGAAACCTTTGGCCCGCCTTCGGGCGACCAGATGTACGAGTCAGCCCGCGCCTCGATCCGCCGCCAGGGCGTGGAATCGTGGCTTCCGCTGTTTCACGACCATCTCGATACGCTGTTCGACTATACGGGTGCGTCAGCGCTCTGGGGTCTGAGCCATCTGTCGAGCGAAGCTGCGCATGAGCGGCTGACGCAGGCGAGCGACTATCACATGGCGCGTCTGGATGCCGGCGGCGGCGACATCCGGACGGCGAAGGTGCTGCCACCCGAACGGCTTTACCTGACGCTGGACGAGCTGGACGCCCGGCTCGCCGACCGGCCGGTCGTGCGCTTCAATCCCGGCGATCCGGCAGGCGGCGCATTTGACATGGGCGGACGGCGGGGACGCGATTTCGCGCCCGAACGCCTTCGCACCGATGCCAACATTTTCGAGACGATGATCGATCACGCCAAAGCGCTCTATGCGGCGGGCAAACCGGTCGTGTTCGCCGCCTGGTCGGCGGGCTCGGCCGATCGCCTGATCAACGTGCTTGGCGATCACGGCCTCACCGGTCTCGTGCAGGTGCACACGCTGGAAGCCGCGAAGAAGACGGACTTCACCGTGGCCGAAGTGCCGATCGAAGCGGGTTTCTCGCTACCCGGTATTGCGATGATTTCCGAGGCCGACGTGCTCGGCGACCGCCTCGCCGCGCCGCGCCGAAAGCGCAAGACCGCGAGCTTCATTACGGATGCGACCGCGCTCACTGCGGGCGACCTTGTTGTGCACGTCGATCACGGGGTCGGCCGGTATGTCGGCCTGCGCACCCTGGAGCTGACCGGCGCGCCGCATGACTGCCTGCAGCTGGAATATGCCGGCGGCGACATGATCTTCCTGCCCGTCGAGAACATCGACCTGATCAGCCGTTACGGCTCGGAAGAATCGGAAAGCCAGCTCGACCGGCTCGGCGGTGCAGGCTGGCAGACCCGGAAGGCGAAAGCCAAGAAGCGCATCCTCGAAATGGCCGCCGAACTCATGGCCATTGCCGCCGCGCGCGAATTGCGACGCGCGGAAGCGATTTCGGCGGGGCAGGGCTTCTACGAGGAGTTCGCGGCGCGCTTTCCTTACGAGGAAACCGAGGACCAGCTGTCGGCCATCGAGGACGTTCTGGGAGATCTCGCCTCGGGCAAGCCCATGGACCGGCTCGTGTGCGGCGATGTCGGCTTCGGCAAAACCGAAGTCGCCCTTCGCGCCGCTTTCGTGGCTGCGATGAGCGGCAAGCAGGTGGCGGTGATCGCCCCGACGACATTGCTCGCGCGCCAGCACTTCAAGACCTTCGAAGAGCGCTTTGCCGGCTGGCCGCTGGTCGTGCGTCCGCTGTCGCGGTTTGTCAGTGCACGGGAGGCCGCCGAAGTGCGCGCCGGTCTCGCGGATGGCAGCGTCGATGTCGTCATCGGTACGCATGCCCTGCTGACCAAGGAGATCGACTTCAAACGCCTCGGCATCATGATCGTGGACGAGGAGCAGCGCTTTGGCGTGAAGCACAAGGAGCGGCTGAAGGAGCTGAAATCGGACGTACACGTCCTGACCCTGTCCGCCACGCCCATTCCGCGTACGTTGCAAATGGCGCTGACCGGTATTCGCGACCTGTCGATCATCGCAACACCGCCGGTGGACCGGCTTTCGGTGCGCACCTACATCACGGAGGAAGACACGGTCACGCTGCGCGAAGCGCTGCTGCGCGAGAAGTATCGCGGTGGTCAGGCCTTCTTCGTCGCTCCGCGCATCCAGGACCTCGACAAGCTCGAGACGTTCCTGCGCCTGAACGTGCCGGAAGTGTCCTTCATCGTCGCGCACGGCCAGATGGCGGCGGGTGAACTCGAAGACATCATGACGGCCTTTTATGAGGGCAAATATGATGTGCTGCTCTCGACCACGATTGTCGAAAGCGGCCTCGACATTCCGCGCGCGAACACGCTGATCATCCACCGCGCCGACATGTTCGGCCTCGCCCAACTCTACCAACTGCGTGGCCGGGTGGGCCGCTCGAAGTTGCGCGCCTATGCCTATTTCACGACGCCGCGCGACAAGGTGATTACCGAGACCGCGGAGAAGCGGCTCAAGGTGCTGCAATCGCTCGACTCGCTGGGCGCGGGTTTCCAACTCGCGAGCCATGACCTCGACATGCGCGGCGCGGGCAACCTGCTCGGCGATGCCCAATCCGGTCAGGTCAAGGAAGTGGGCGTCGAGCTTTACCAATCGATGCTGGAAGATGCGGTGAAGGCCCTCCGGGCCGGTGCCAAGGATGAGGAAGACGTGGCCGACGACTGGTCGCCGCAGATCAATCTCGGTGTCGCTGTCCTGATCCCGGACGCATACGTCGAAGACCTCAACGTGCGGCTGTCGCTTTACCGCAGGCTGTCGGACATCACGACTGCGCAGGACCGCGAGAGTTTTGCAGCCGAACTGATCGACCGGTTTGGTCCGCTCCCGGACGAAACCCGTC
>JAIXRO010000100.1 GCA_027485145.1 Hyphomonadaceae bacterium
AGACCCCCACCATTCCGTTTCAATCGCCCTGAGACCGGGGCGGCCTCAATTGAGCGCCGCCCGGCCCTTGGCGAAGTTGTTCGGCACGCCGTTGATCGACAACGCGTCGCCCTCAACGCCGACATGGATCGTCTCGCCGTCGAGGATGCGTCCCTCCAGCAGCAGGCGCGCAAGCGGATCCTGCAACTCCTTCTGTATGACGCGCTTTAGCGGACGCGCCCCGTAAACCGGGTCATACCCGCGGGCGGCCAGCCAGTTACGGGCGGCAAGGCTGAGGTCCAGCTTCATCTTCCGCTCACGGAGCAACCCTTCGAGGCGGCCCATCTGGATATCGACAATATGATCGATCTCGCCGCGGCCGAGGCGCTTGAAGAAGACGATCTCGTCGATCCGGTTGATGAACTCCGGACGGAAGTGGCGCCGGATCGCCGCCATCACATGCTCGCGCGCCTGTTCGGACACTTCGCCTTCCTCGCCGCTGGCGAGTGCATCCGCGCCGAGGTTTGACGTCATGATGATGATCGAGTTCTTGAAATCGACCGTTCGGCCCTGACCGTCGGTGAGGCGTCCGTCATCAAGCACCTGAAGCAGCGTGTTGAACAGGTCCGGATGGGCCTTCTCGACTTCATCGAAAAGGATGACTTGATAGGGACGACGGCGGATCGATTCCGTCAGGACACCACCTTCATCATAGCCGACATAGCCGGGAGGTGCGCCGATCAGGCGGGCGACAGAGTGCTTCTCCTGGAACTCGGACATGTCGAGCCGAAGGACGGCGGTTTCGTCGTCAAACATGAAACCGGCGAGCGCTTTCGTCAGCTCGGTTTTTCCAACGCCGGTCGGACCAACGAACAGGAACGAGCCGATCGGCCGGTTCGGATCCTGAAGCCCTGCCCGCGCACGCCGCACGGCGTTCGAGACGGCCAGCAGCGCATCCTCCTGCCCGACGACGCGGCCGCGCAACGCGTCTTCCATGCGCAGCAGCTTCTCGCGTTCGCCTTCCAGCATCTTGTCCACGGGGATGCCGGTCCACTTCGACACGACACCCGCGATATGCTCGGGACGCACGACCTCAGACACAAGGCCGCCATCGGCGTCGCCCTTGGCTTCGAATTCGGCGATCAGCTTTTCAAGCGCGGGAATCGTCGAGAACTTCAGCTCGGAGGCTTTGGCGAGATCGCCCTGTCGCTGGGCTTCGGCCATGTCGGAATAGGCTCGGTCGAGCTTCTCCTTGGCAGAGGCAGCGCCTTTCAGCTTGTCCTTCTCGGCGCCCCAGGCGGTCGCGAGTTCCCGCGAACGGGTATCGAGCCCGGCAATTTCGGTCTCGATCGTTTTCAGCCGGTCCTGCGAGGCAGCATCCTTTTCCTTCTTTAGCGCCTCGGCTTCGATGCGCAGCTGCATCAGACGCCGGTCGATTTCATCGAGCTCTTCCGGCTTCGAATCCACCTGCATGCGCAGGCGCGCAGCGGCCTCATCCATCAGGTCAATCGCCTTGTCCGGCAGGAAGCGGTCCGTGATGTAGCGGTTCGACAGCGTGGCGGCCGAGACGATCGCGGCGTCGGAAATGCGCACGCCATGGTGCGCTTCATAACGTCCCTTCAGACCACGGAGGATCGAGATGGTATCCTCGACCGTCGGCTCGTCGACATAGACGGCCATGAACCGGCGGGCCAGTGCAGGGTCGCCTTCCACATGCTTGCGGTATTCGTCCAGCGTGGTGGCGCCGATACAGTGCAGCTCACCGCGCGCCAGCGCTGGCTTCAGAAGGTTGGACGCGTCCATCGCGCCTTCGGATTTACCGGCCCCGACAAGCGTGTGCATCTCGTCGATGAACAGGATCACACCGCCCTCCGCCTGCGTGACTTCGGTCAGCACCGCCTTCAGGCGCTCTTCGAACTCGCCCCGGAACTTTGCGCCAGCAATCAAGGCGCCCATGTCGAGCGCGAGCAGGCGCTTGCCTTTGAGGCTTTCCGGCACATCGCCATTGACGATGCGCAGCGCGAGACCTTCGGCAATTGCCGTTTTGCCGACGCCGGGCTCACCGATCAGCACAGGGTTGTTCTTGGAGCGGCGCGACAGAACCTGGATCGCGCGGCGGATTTCTTCGTCGCGGCCGATCACGGGATCGAGCTTGCCTTCGCGGGCATCCTTGGTCAGGTCGCGCGCATATTTCTTGAGCGCCTCGTAGCCTTCCTCAGCCGTCTGGCTATCCGCCGTGCGGCCTTGGCGCAGCTGCGCGATGGCGGCTTCCAGCGCCTTCGGCGTCACGCCGGCGGCCTTCAGCGCCTCGGCGGCCGGATCGCCCGTCAGGCTGGCCAGCGCCAGCAAAAGACGCTCGACGGTGACGAACGCGTCACCCGCCTTCTTCGCGCCCGCTTCTGCGTCCTGGAAGAGTTTCGCGCCGGCCTGTTCGAGCCGAAGCCCGCCTGCCCCGGCGCCGGAAACCTTCGGCTGCTTTGCAAGGGCGGTGTCCAAACCTTGCACCGCGAGTTCGGGCCGCCCGCCGCTCGCGCGGATGAGGTTGGCCGCAAGCTGGTCGCGGTCGTCAAAAAGGGATTTCAGGATGTGAGCCGGTGTCAGCACCTGATGGCCGCTCGCGAGGGCCTGTGTCTGCGCGCTCTGGATCAGGTTACGGGCACGTTCTGTATACTGTTCGATATTCATGGGTTCCCCTTTTCGAAGGCAGAATAGGACGGTCTGTTTCGGCCCCGCTCAGCGGCAGCCGGTGTGTTGCGCCTGATTTGGGAAGGCGGCGCGCCACGCGCAAGCGGGTATCCGCAAATGAAACGCCCCGCCGGTGAGGGCGGGGCGCTGTCATGGCGTCGCAGTAGAAACCCTTAGTCGGTCGTCTCGGTCGGCGCGCCCTCTTCCGGTGCCGGTTTGCGGCGGCCGCGGGCGAGCGTTTTCATGATGCCATCGGTTTCGGAGACAATCTCGACAGCCTCGCGGGGCGGACGTGGCTCGCGCGGCGCGCGTTCCTCACGGGCCGCGCCTTCTTCACGCGGGCGGTAAGGCTTGCGGGGCCGGCGATTCTTGTCTCCGCTGGCGCGGTCGCCGCGGTTTTCAGCCGGCGCCGAATCGCTGGCTTCCGTCGCCTCGCGGTCGTCATCGGCATCAATCACGCGCAGCGAATCCGAGGAGTCATCGTCGTCCCGCCGGGAGCTCATCGCTGGCACAACTTCAGCCTCGCCCGAATCGTCATCCATCTGCATCGATTCGTCCTGGCCGCCGCCGCGTGGATCACGGTCCTGGCCGCCGCGCGGATCGCGGTCGTCCCGCTGGCCATTGCCGTTCCCGTTGCCGTTTCCATTCCGGTTGTGGCTGTTCTGGTTCGGATTGTTCGGATTCTGGCTGCCCTGCTGATGGACGCGCGCTTCCGTCTGTTTCGAGACGATGCGCTGGTAGTGTTCCGCGTACTGGAAATAGGCTTCCGACAGGACCCGGTCGCCGCTGGTCTGGGCATCGCGGCCATATTGCAGGTACTTCTCCAGCACCTGCTGGGCCGATCCACGGATCTTCACATCCGGCCCGACGCTCTCAAAGTGACGGTTCGGGTTGTTGAAGGCACTTTGCGGATTGCCGCCTGGGCGTCTGTTGCGCCCGCGTGAGCGTTTCATAAATCTCTGTCCTGTGTTCGTGCACCTGCGGTCACCGGCGAGCCAAGATAAGGCTGAGTTTGCTGATAATATCTTGCTTGCAGGCGGGATGGGGGATTGGACGCTGTCGTTTCCACCGGTCCCGAACGAAGGCAGCGTTAATTATCTGCCTCTCCGGCAGACTGCCCCTCGCGAGATCGTTCTACTGTGGATCGGGCGCAGCGCCAAGCGGAAAATCAGCGGGCAGGTCCCGGCGCAAAGCCCCAGACACAGCGATCATTTCCTCCAAGATCAAGGCGGTGTCCCAATCCGGTAAAGCCCGCCCCGCCCAACAGGTCCAGCACAGCGGCCCGCTGGTCATAGCCGATTTCGAGCACCAGCGCCGCGCCCCTCTGCATCCGGGCAGCGCCGGACGAAATCAGGTCGCGGTAGGCGGACAGGCCATCCGCGCCTCCGTCCAGCGCCAGTCTCGGATCATGATCGCGCACTTCCGGCGCCAGCGATTCGATCTCGGCCGAGGCGATATAGGGCGGGTTTGACACGATGAGGCCGGCCGTATCCCAGCCCGTCCAGCGGTCCCAGGTTCCGCCGAAAACATGCGCCCGTCCGGCCAGGCCCAGAATATCCAAATTCTCGCGCGCGAGCGCAGCGGCGCCGGGATCGGCTTCCACACCCGTTCCCACCGCCAGCGGGCGGTTCCAGAGGATGGCACCGAGCAGGCAGCCCGTGCCCGTGCCGAGATCAGCCACCACAACCATGTGATCCTTGGGGATCAGAGACAGCGCCGTCTCGGCAACAACCTCGCTGTCCATGCGCGGGATAAGCGCGCGCGGGTCGCTCCGAAACTCGAGCCCGTAGAAATGCGTCGTACCCAGAATGTGCTGCAACGGTTCCCTCCGCAGCCGCCGTTCGACCGCCGCGAGGAAGACGTCTTCGACTCCCCTGGAAACCGGCGAGGCGCCTGCCGCCATGAGCGCGGCGCGCGTGTCGCCGAAGGCATGCAGCATCAGCATCATGGCATTCTGCCGGGCGTCATCGATGCCTGCCGCCCGGAAGCGGTCCGCCGCCCGGCGGATCAAGGCATCATGCGTCACCGCGGTCAGCTGCCCGCCTCCATCGCGGCCAGTTTGCGGGCCTGATCCTCCGTGATCAGAGCTTCGACCACATCGTTCAGCTTGTCGCCGGCCACGATCCGGTCCAGCGCATAGAGCGTCAGGCCGATGCGGTGATCGGTGACGCGGTTTTCGGGATAATTATAGGTGCGCACCTTGGCACTGCGGTCTCCGGTGCCGACCATATTGGCTCTGGCTTCGGCGCGCGCCGAATCGCGCTCATGGCGAAGTTTTTCATAAAGGCGGATCTTCAGCTGATCCATCGCCTTCTCTCGGTTGACGTGCTGGGACTTCTCCGAACTTGTCACAACGATACCGCTCGGAAAGTGCGTGATGCGCACAGCCGAGTCCGTCTTGTTGACGTGCTGGCCGCCAGCGCCCGAGGCGCGCATCGTATCTATACGGATGTCTTCGACGCGAATATCGATCTCGATATTCTCGGGCGCCGGCAGGATTGCCACCGTTGCCGCCGATGTGTGGATCCGGCCTTGCGTTTCGGTGGCGGGCACGCGCTGCACACGGTGCACGCCGCTTTCCCATTTCATGCGGCCGAACACGCCGTCGCCGGACACGTTCGCGATGATTTCCTTGTAACCGCCCGCCTCGCCTTCCGAGGCATCGACAATCTCGACCTTCCAGCCCTGCAACTGGGCATAGCGCATGTACATGCGCCAGAGGTCGCCGGCGAACAGCGCCGCTTCGTCTCCGCCGGTGCCCGCGCGCACCTCGAGCACCACGTTGGCCTTGTCATCGACATCCTTGGGAAGGAGCAGGATCTGCATCGCCTGTTCCAGCGCCGGCAGTTGGTCCTTCAAGTCGCCGATTTCCATCCGCGCCAGGTCCGCCATCTCGGGGTCGCCCGATGCGGCGAGCGCTTCGGCCTCGGCAAGGCCCCGGCGCGCAGCCAGCAGTTCGCGCGCCTTCTCCACCACGGGGCGGAGTTCGGAATGCTCTTTCGACAGGGTGATGATCTCTTTGGAATCGGAGGTCGCGCCCATACGGGCCTCGACCTCCTCGAACCGGTCGATCACCTGCTGGAGGCGTGTCAGGGAAAGGGAGGACATGTGCCGCCTTTAATCCGGTTTCACGCCGCTTGGAAGCCTCGGCGCGCCGGTCAGCCGGCGAAGACCCGCATGGCTTCCTTCCCGGCCAGGAAGAACAGGCACACCGAGCCCAGAAGGAATGTCAGGAACCGCAGCGCAATGATCCCGATCACGACCTGCACAAAGGAGTGCACGATGCGCAGCCCGACATAGGCCCAGGCCACGGCGGACGACACGGGGTCCGCGCCGCCCGTCAGCGCAAAGAAGAACATCAGGGCGTAGAAGATCACCGGCTGCTCATGCAGATGATTGTAGTTGTCAGCCGCCGCGCGCACTGGCCCCGGCAGCACCGTCATGTCCAGATCCGGGTGCGACCCGCTCATGTCGATCTTGGCCTTCTGCATGGCCGGTATCCGGGTGGCATACATCCAGAACCACATCACGCAGGTCCAAAGGACCAGTGCGAGCACCGGTTTCAGAAACTCGATATTGTCCAAGGTCAGCCTCCCAGCCCAGCTTTACGCGCCTACCCTATCCGGGCGCCGGAAGGCTTGGCAACTCGGCAGGCGGGGACGCACCGGACGGCGCAAGGCCCGCTTTCAGGAAACTGATGAAGGCATCAATGTCTTCTTCCACAATGCTGTGCCCACCCAGGCGCAGCCACCAGACAATCCCCGCGCCGGGATCAAACGTCCGCATACTGCCGTCCGATAAACCGCGCGCGCCTTGCGCCGCCCACGCCGCGCTGGCCGCCTGCGCCGCCCGGAAACTTGAGTTCGGATCGGACCAAACATCCCGCCGGCCATTACCGAGAAACACGCGGCGCGGCGCAATCAGCGCCAGCACCAGATGCTGGTCGAAGGGAAGCAGGCTCGGATTGGCCGCGAACTTCTGTGCGCCGGGCGCCAGCCAGTGCGGATAGGTCTCGGCCATCCTGTCCAGCCGTTCGCCCGTGGGCGACCGCGACAGGGATGCGCCGGCGAAACCGGACTGGTGCGCGACGACCGCTTCGATCCGGGGATCCCAGATCGTTGCCAGCAGAGCGGCTTTACCATGACGGGAATGCCCCATCACGGACATATGTCCGGCGTCAATGCGCGGATCCTTCTCGAGCGCGTCCAGCGCCGCCGAGAACGCATACGCCCACGCCATCAGCGCGCTGGTCGGGTTCACCTCGCCTCCGAGCGCCGCCATCGTTTTCGGGGCGAGCTGCGTGCTGTCGGGAACGAAATCGCCAGCATGGAAACTCGAATACACCAATCCGGCGTCGAAGTACTTTTCGATTGGAGCCTGAGCAATGAACTCGCCGAACAGGTTGTTGACGATAAAGTTCGCGGTCGAATTGATATCTTGCGCCGTACACGGATCACCGGCTGAACTTGTAACGGGCTGGCCCGGAAACACATCGCAATTCCCGCTGAACGTCTGGCTAAGCAGGAGCGGATTGGCGAGCGCCCCTTTTGGAAACGCCGCCACCAACTGGAACGTCTGCGCGCCCGGGCCAAGACCTATGGTGATATCGAGTTCTTCAAGCGTCCCGCGCCCGT
The DNA here is from genome assembly GCA_027485145.1 of Hyphomonadaceae bacterium. Classification (GTDB taxonomy): domain Bacteria; phylum Pseudomonadota; class Alphaproteobacteria; order Caulobacterales; family Hyphomonadaceae; genus Hyphomonas. The sequence continues at coordinate 7,299 of JAIXRO010000100.1, forward strand.
CCAGATAGTTTGCATTGACGATGCGCCAGTCGCCCATCGAAACCGGCAAACCCTGCGGCCAGGGTCCGTAAAGCGTGTCCTCCAGCATCTGCATGGCTTCGGCCCGGCCATCCGGGGTCATCAGCCTGTCGATGTCCAGTGCTGGGACCGGGGCGGACTTGTTGCCGGTATCGAGGCTTGCATAGTTAAGGCCAAGCATGGTGCAGCTTGACGCGACGAGAAGGGTCAAGCCAGCAAGCAGGGTGAGGCCGGTCCAGCGCAAAATACGGAAAAACATGGTTGGCTTCTGCCCCTTTATTGCCAAGCATTCACGGGTCAATTGCTAGCGCTTGGGCACGCTCGGCAACAGTCTTGTCACAGGCCGCTTGCGTCCCTTTTCAGTCACGTTACCGTGTTCGCATGAAACTTGTCAGCGGACTTGTTGGACTCCTGCTCGGCGCCGCGCTCGGCGTCGGCGCCGCCGTCGCGGCCGCCGGCATCGTCGGCCCTGGCGCGTGGTTCGGCGGCACCATCGACGTGAATGACTGGACCAGTGACTGGACGATCGGCTCCGAAGCCGCCAACCCCTGGACGCGTGCCCGAGTCGCGCGCCACGGGCTGCTCGCCCTCACCAAGGAAGAGGCGGTCTACTTCACCCGAACCACCGACGATGCGGGCGAGCGTCTCACCGAGGCTTGTGAGTACCGCGTCCGCGGCGGCGCCATGCCTGCACAATGGTGGTCGGTCACCCTCTACGATGGCGAGAGCTACCTGCCCGACAATACCGACAACGCCTTGTCCTACGATCTGACGGACGCGGCCGCCGGCAGCGACCCAGCCAACTGGTTCTTTGATATCTCGCCGGTCTCGTCGGCGTCCGGGAGTGGCTGGGTCTCCAGCCGGGGGGCCGGAGACTTCGACCTGACGCTGCGCCTCTACAAGCCAACAGCGGACCTGATCGCCGATCCCGAACGCGCGCTCCAGGCACCCTCCATCGATAAGCTAGGCTGCGTGGAGGCTCCCTGATGCGCTTGCCCGTGATCGGTTTCGCCACCTTCGTGATCGGCTTTGCCGCCGCCCATTTCATCGCCCTCAATGCCCTGCCCGGCTACATCATGTCGACCGCCCGAGACCGTCTGGTGGGGGGCGGAATCGAAACGCACACCTGGAACATGAGCCCGCGCGTGACGCCGCAGACCCAGACCATCGTGCGCCCCTCGCCGGACCTCGCCTATGCGATTTGCCTGATCGACGTCTCGGCCGGCCCGGTCGTACTGTCCGTGCCGACCTGGCCAGAATATGGCTCGCTATCGATCTTTGATGCGGATACGGACAATGTCTATGCCGGCTCGCTGGATGCGCGCCTGCCAGATGCCCCGGGCACGCGCCGGATCATCGTCGCGCTTGCGGGTCAGACGGTCGAAGCCGCCGACGGCGTGGACGTGGTGACGGTGAAACAGCCCGAGGCGCTGGCCCTCATCCGCCGGCTTGCGCCGTCGCAAGGCCTCTATGATGCCGCGGCCGCGCTCGTGCCGATCAGCACCTGCGGGCCCGTCTAGGCCTTACTCCGCCGGAACCTGCTCGGCTTCGCGCTGGGCCTTGAGTTTGGCCGCGCGCTCCTCGACGAGCTTCACGATATGCTCGACCATGTCGGCGTTGGAGACATTGTGATCGGCGCGGCCCGCGATGAACATCTTGCCGCTGTCCTTGCCGCCGCCCGTGAAACCGAGATCGGTCATGGCCGCCTCACCCGGACCGTTCACGACGCAGCCGATGATCGACAGCGAGATCGGCTCGGTCACATGGGCGAGGCGCTGCTCCAGAATCTCGACGGTCGAAATCACATCGAAGCCCTGCCGCGCGCAGCTCGGACACGCGATGATATTCACACCCCGTGTGCGCAGCCCGAGCGATTTCAGCATCTCGAAGCCGACTTTGACTTCTTCCTCCGGCGCCGCCGACAACGAAACGCGGATCGTGTCGCCAATTCCGGCCCAGAGCAGCGAACCCATGCCGATGGACGACTTTACCGTCCCAGTCCGCTGCCCGCCCGCTTCGGTGATGCCGAGATGCAGGGGCGCGTCAGTCGCTTCCGACAACAGCTGATAGGCCGCCACCGTCAGGAACATGTCCGAGGCTTTGACGGAAATCTTGTACTCGTGAAATCCGAGGTCATCGAGGATACGGGCGTGATCGAGCGCGCTTTCCACCATCGCGTCCGGGCAAGGCTCACCATACTTGTCGAGCAGGTGCTTCTCGAGGCTGCCACCGTTCACGCCGATGCGGATCGAGCAGCCATTGGCGCGGGCCGCCGCAACCACTTCCTTCACACGGGCCTGCGAGCCGATATTGCCCGGATTGATGCGCAGGCAGGCAGCGCCTGCATCGGCGGCTTCGATCCCGCGCTTGTAGTGGAAATGGATATCCGCCACGAGCGGAACCGGGCTTCCCTTGACGATGTCCCGCATTGCCCGGGTTGCATCCTCGGTCGGGCATGACACACGCACAATGTCGGCGCCTGCCTCGGCGCACCGGATGATCTGGTCAATCGTCGCCGCCGCGTCTTCGGTCGGCGTGTTGGTCATGGTCTGGACAGCGATCGGCGCGTCTCCGCCCACCAGGACGTTACCGACGCGGATCTGCCGGGACTTGCGGCGCTCGATATTGCGCCAGGGACGAATGGGGTTGTGGCTCATCAGAGGGGTCAGCGCCTTTCCGGCTACCTGTCTGCCTCACATGTGGCGCCGCGCAGCGCCGACGTAAAGCCCTCAGGGCGTCGCTTCGGGAGGTGTCGCGGCGGCTTCAGCCGCTTCAGCGGTCGCTATTGCGGCGGCGGCCAGTTCGGCGGCCTTGACGAGTTGGTCGTCCACGCTGACGGAAAAAACCTGCGCCCCTTCCGGGCCGAGCGGTCCGACGACCAGATCGCCGGCGCGCCACTCGAACGCGCCGCCATTGCGGGCCGAAACCGTCCAACCGGCCTTCACGCGCGGGAAATAGTTTTCGCCGGCGGCCATCGTGCGGCTGAGGAAGATGGTGCCATCGGCCGCCCGCACTTCCAGCCAGCCCTGACGCACCGCCACGATTTCGATCGGCAGGTCACCCGGCACGGTCTGGGGCGCGGCAGAATCGGCAAACCGGCTTTCACGCGCCCCGCTGACGGCCACAACTGTCGGTGAGGCGACTTCTTCGGGGCCCTGGTTCATCATTATGGCCGCCGTAATGCCGCCGCCGATCAGCAGGATAAGCACGCCTGCAGCAGCTAGGATCAGAGGCAATTGGTCCTTGGTCCGGTTCAGCTGGCCGATTTTCGGCACGGGGGCGAGGGTTTTGACTTCCTCCACCGCGCCGCACTCCCGGGTGTAGCGCTGCACCACATCGTGCTCTGGCAGGCCGAGATATTTCGAATAGGCGATCAGGTAGGGCACGAGATAGCCCTTCGCGATGGTCTGCAATTCCATACGCTCGATCGCCATGAGGAAGTTTTCGCGGATCAGCGAGGCCTTGGATATTTCGCCGAGGTCGAGTGCCAGCGCTTCGCGAACACGGCGCAGCACCTGACCCATGCGGAGGGCTTCGCCGTCATATTCGCCTGTGCGAAAGATTTCGTCGGCGCGTTCACGCCGGCCATGCGCGTCCAGGTGCCGGGCCGCTTCCGGAGAAATGGGCGTCACATTCGAACGAGGTGTTGCGTTGTCGTCCACCCGGTTTGAATCCCCGGTTTGCTCATTAGCCGCTTCAGGCGATACGATCTGTACCATATTTTACCAGTCTCACTGACGAATGATGCCACCTAGTGAAAACGAGGCAAGATCCGGTCCACGTCTCATTAAGACCGAGCGTTCCTCGCCGCAACACGCTTCAACTGTCGGCTGTGTCAATTCCATGTTCGGCGGCGAGTGCTAAGACTTGGTTACGGAACGATCCGTTCGGTTTATCCATTCGCTCGAAAAGCCCGGCCCGGAATGCGCCAAGATCGACCCTCCGGAGGGCTTGCTTGACGGGACCAATGGCTGACCCGGCCATCGACAGGCTGGTAAACCCGAGCGCGGCGAAACAAAGGGCAACCGGTGGTGACGCCGTGGCTTCGCCGCAAACGGACAGGCGGATGTTCCCGGCCTTGCAGATATCGGCCACCATTTTCAGGTAGCGCAGGGAGGCGGGGTCCACCAGGTCATAGCGCTCGCTGACGGAAGGGGTCATGCGGTCAGCGGCAAAGAAGAACTGCAGCAGGTCGTTCGTGCCAACCGACAGGAAATCCACCTCGCCGGCGAGATCCTGCATCGAGAAACCCAGCGCCGGAGTCTCGAGCATGACGCCAACTTCGAGCTTGGACGGCTGCTTGCCGGTTTGTTTCAGGGACCACTGGATCTCTTCCAGAAGCAGCGCCTTGGCCGCCCTGTACTCATGCGGCACCGTCACCATGGGGAACATCACGGTCAGCGGGCCCTCACCCGCCGCCCGGACAAGCGCCCTGAGCTGGCGGCGGAACAGGCCCTTGTGGTCGAGCGCGAAACGGATCGACCGCCAGCCGAGCGCCGGGTTTTCCTCCCGCAACTGGCTCAGCGCCGGCAGCACCTTATCGCCGCCGAGGTCAAGCGTCCGGAAGATGACCGGCCGCCCGGCCGCCCGGTCCAGAACCCGCTTGTAGAGCGCAATCTGGTCCTCCAGCGGTGGCAGGGATTCCGACACGAGGAACTGGAATTCCGTCCGGAACAGCCCCACGCCGTCCGCGCCCGCCTGGTCGAGCATGTCGAGATCGAGATCGAGACCGGCGTTGAGCATCAGCGACACATGCGTGCCGTCGAGCGTTTTCGCGGGCAGCCCTTTGAGCGCCGCATATCGTGCCTGACGTTCGGAGCGCAGACCGACCCGCGCCATGTACGCATCGTACACCACGTCATCCGGCCGGATGTGGACCGTGCCGTCCTCGGCATCGACGATGATGTAATCGCCCTGCTCGATCCGGGTCGTCAGGCCGTCGATACCGCCGATGGCGGGAATGCCGAGCGCGCGCGCCACGATGGCCGCGTGGGACGAGGCCGCCGCTTCCTCCATCAGGATCCCCTTGAGCCCCGCATGCGCATATTCCAGAAGCTCGGCGGGACCGAGGCGGCGCGCGACAAGGATCGCCTGATCACCCGTGATCTTCGGCTTGCCCTCTTCGCCGCCAAGCACGCGGAGCAGCCGGTTATCGAGATCTTCGAGATCGTGGAGCCGCTCGCGCAAGTAAGGATCGCGCGCATTCTGCAGCTTCGCCCGGTGCTCCCGGCGTGCGCGGTCCACGGACGCCTCGGCAGAAAGGCCCGACCGGATGCCCTCGAGCAGCTTCTCCGCCCATGACGGATCGTCCGCCAGCAGGCGGTAGGCTTCCATCACGTCCCGCGGATCGCCGCCAAGCGCCGCGCCGTCAATCAGCATCATCCGGTCGATCGATTCCCTCAGGCCAATCAGACCTTCCGACAGACGCAGCACTTCGGCCGCCTGGTCAGTCGCAAAGAACTTGGCCGGCGGCACCACCGGGTCGTGCAGGACGGCGAGGCCGTAGCCAAGCCCTTCGCAGAACACCCGTCCTTTCAGGTTTCCGGCGGCATTGCCAGACCGGGCGCGCCGGTCGCTGCCCGGCTGCGGCGCAGGGGCGAGCACCAGCGTGTGCACGATTTCCGCCAGCACCATCGCGATGGTCTGCAGCGTGTCGATCTCTTCTTCGCGGTAGCTGCGCTCGGTACGGTTCTGCACGACAAGTACGCCGGTCACGCCGCCGGTGCGCAGGATCGGCACGCCGAGGAAGGCGTGGAAGGGGTCCTCCCCCGTCTCCGGGCGGTACGAGAAGGCCGGATGGCGCGGAGCATCCTCGATGGCGATGGGCTCGGCCGTCCGGGCCACATAGCCGACGAGCCCTTCGCCGGGAGACATGCGTGTCTTGTTGACGGCTTCAGGCTTCAGACCCTCGGTCGCGATCAGAAGGTGGGCACCGTCCGCCTCGCGCAGATAAACCGAACAGACGTCCGCCACCATCGTGCTGGCGATCAGCCGGACGACATGGTCGAGCCGGGACCGCGTGTCTCCATCCTCCGCCATCACCTGGCGAAGGTTGTTCATGAGCACGCGGGTGGCCGTCATGTTATAAGGCATGCACTCCTGTTTGGGCCCGTTCGGACAAGCGGGTCAGTCAGCGTCCAGACCAAAGGCGGTGTGAAGGGCGCGGACAGCCAGTTCTGTATAGGGCGCTGCGATCAAAACGGAAATCTTGATCTCGGAGGTGGAGATCACATCGATGTTGATGCCCTTTTCGGAGAGCGCCGTGAACATCTTCTCGGCGACGCCCGTATGGCTCTTCATGCCGACGCCGATGATCGAGATCTTCGACACGTCGCGGGCCACTTCCAGCCGCTCGAACCCGATATCGCCCTTGATGTTCTCCAACGTCTCGCGCGCAAACGGGCTGTCACGGTCGGTACAGGTGAACACGAGGTTTGCCTTGGAGGCTTCGCGGGAACTGGCCTGGACGATCATGTCCACGTTGACACCGGCCCGGGCGAGCGCGGAGAAAATCTTGGCCGACGAGCCCGGACGGTCCGGCACGCCGTACAGCGTCACCTTGGCCTCGTCGCGTGAATAAGCCACGCCGCTCACAACCTGCTTTTCCACGATCTCTTCCTCTGCACAGACAAGCGTTCCGGGGGATTCGTCGCCAGGCTTCACGAAGCTCGACAGGACCCGCACCGGAACATTGTGGTTCATCGCCAGCTCGACCGAGCGCGTCTGCAGCACCTTGGCGCCGAGCGAGGCCATCTCGAGCATCTCTTCATATGAAATCTTGTCGATCCGGCGGGCCTTCGGCACCATCCTCGGATCGGTCGTGTAGACGCCATCGACGTCGGTGTAGATGTCGCAAACCTGCGCGCCGAGGGCGGCCGCGACCGCCACGGCGCTGGTGTCCGATCCGCCCCGGCCGAGCGTCGTCACGCGGAAATCGTCGGTCACACCCTGGAACCCCGCGACGACCGCAATCTCACCCCGATCAATCGAGTCCGGCAGCGACGAATCGTCAAAGCCCAGGATGCGCGCGCGCCCGTGGCTGTTGTCGGTCTTGAGTCGCAGCTGCCAGCCGAGCCAGGAGCGCGCCTTCAGGCCGCGCCGCCGCAACGCCAGCGCCAGCAATCCTGCGGTCACCTGCTCACCCGAGGCGACGACCACGTCATACTCGTCATCGTACAGGTGGCGGGCGAGGTCCTTGCCGGCCGCGCCGTCCGCCAGGGCGACCAGCTTGTTGGTCTCCCCCGACATCGCCGACACGATCACGGCCATCTGCTCGCCCTTGGCGGCGCGCGCCGCCACGATCTCGGCGACGTTGGCAATCCGGTCCAGATCGCCGACCGAAGTGCCCCCGAATTTCAGTACTGTGCGCGCCATTTCGCCCCAACCGGCTATCTGCCCAGCAATGGGCGTCCTATATCGGCCCCTCTAGGGGAAAGTTCGGCCCGGATCAAACAGGATTGCTAAACAATGGCTAAAACCATCGAGGCCTCTGAAGTCGCCCCGGTCACGCCGAGCATCGACCCCGCCGAAGTCGCCAAATTCTCGGCGATGGCGGCCGACTGGTGGAACCCGAACGGCAAGTTCAAGCCGCTGCACCGTTTCAACCCGGTGCGCCTGAAATTCATCCGGGAGACGGCCGAACGGCACTTCGGCATCAAGGCCGGCGCCCTGAAACCCTTGGACGGCCTGCGCCTGCTGGATATCGGCTGCGGCGGCGGCCTTGTGTGCGAGCCGATGGCGCGGCTCGGCGCGTCGGTTACCGGCGTCGATGCCTCGCAGACCAATATCAAGACCGCCCTTACCCATGCCTCCGAGCAGGGCCTGAAGATCGACTACCGTGCCGGCACCGCCGAAGGCCTGCTGGCGACCGGCGAGCCGGCTTTCGACATCGTGCTGAACCTCGAAGTGGTCGAACACGTCGCCGATCCTGCGCAATTCCTCGCCGACACCGCGCGCCTCGTGCGCCCCGGCGGGCTGATGATCGTCGCCACGCTGAACCGCACCGCCAAGGCGCTCGCCACCGCCGTGATCGGGGCCGAGTACGTCCTGCGCTGGCTGCCGCGCGGCACGCATGACTGGTCAAAATTCGTGACCCCCGAAGAAGTCGAATCCGCGCTGAGCGGGGCCGGCATGAAACCCGAGGCGCCGATCGGCGTCAGCTTTTATCCTCTCTCCGGCCAATGGAAGCTCACGGGCGATGCCTCGGTCAACTACATGGTCGTGGCGCGGCGGCCGGGTGCATGACCTCGCCGGAAGACGTCCTCGCTTTCTGGATCGGCGAGGCTCGCCAGTCGCCGGACGCGTTCAAGGCGCAGCAGAAAAAATGGTTCAATGGCGGCCCGGCGCTCGACGCCGAACTGCGCGGCGCATTCCTGCCTTTGCTCGAAGCGCTCGCGGCGGCCACCACCGCCAGCGACTGGGCCGGGACAGGACCGCAGGGCCGCCTCGCTGCGATCATCGTGCTCGACCAGTTCAGCCGCAACATCTTCCGCAAGACCCCGCGCGCCTTTGCGCAGGACACGCTGGCGCTCCGTCTGTGCAAGGACGGTCTTGCACGCCGGGAGGACGCCGGTCTTTCCGAGGCCGAGCGTCTCTTCTTCTACCTGCCGCTCGAGCATTCCGAAGACATCGCGGATCAGGAACAATCCGTGGAACTGATGACGTCCCTGCATGAAGATGCCCGCCCCGGCTTCGAGACATTCACCAAATCATTCCTCGACTATGCATGCGAGCACCGCGACGCGATCCGCCAGTTCGGCCGCTTCCCTCACCGCAACATTATCCTCGGCCGGGACAGCACGCTGGACGAACTGGATTGGCTCGCCGAAGGCGGCGGGTTCTGACCCCTTGCTTACCCTTCGAATCCTACGGCCGTCTCCCGCCAGTCGCCGTCCCTGCCCATTCCGAGGCCAAGATCGAACAGGCGCAGCAGCGACTTTTCCGAAAAGTCCGTAACCGGAACACTCTGCCCACGCGGAATGGACATGACATGGAAATCTGCGCCGAACTGGTCTGCGAGCGCCGCATTCATCTGGAGCGCCGCCCGCATGGAGGCCTTGCCGCTCGTGTTGAGACTGCGCAACATGATGCCCAGCGTTCCCGGCTCTGTCTCATCCGCAACGGGATGCACCGAAATGTTCGCGATCATGAAGATTCGCACCGGCGCCGGCGGCGCGAGACTTGAACCGAGCCGGTCCGCCAGGGCTTCCGGCACAGCGTAGATCGGCGCCGACACGCCGCCATCGACATGCAATTCCTCCTGGCCGTCTGCATTCAGCCGGACAGGGGGAAACACACCGGGAATGCTGGCCGACGCGACCAGAATATCCCGGAACAAGGCCCGTGCCGGCTCGCCGCCCAGGCGGGCGACGGCGCCCATGTCCCAGGCGACGGGCCGTTGGGCATCAAGGTCCGTCGTGATCACAATCAGGGAGCGACCCGAGCGGCTGGCCTCAGCGACGGCATCGACCAGTTCCTGTGTGACATGCGAATCAACCAGTTGCGTCAATGGCTCGCCCCGGAACATCGAGGATGCGAACGCGCCGGACAGGACGCGCCGCTGCATCAGCCCCGAGACGCCTTCGCCCAGATAGGCGGACCGCAATTCGCCGTCCCATTCCGTACCCAGATAGGCAAACGGCGCAATCAAGGCGCCGGTGGATACGCCGGTGACATGATCAAATTGCGGCCGGTCGCCGCGCCCGGTCCAGCCCTCGAGAACACCCGCTCCAAACGCCCCATTCGGGCCTCCGCCGGACAACGCAAGAACGTCGAACGTGCCATCCGGCGGTACGGGCCACTCGTTCCGGATAAGATCATCCGCAAGCAGAGGGTCATCGCTATACGTGCGCAGCGGCGTGTCCGAGACCGGCAGCGGCTGCGGCGCCGGCGCATGCGTGCACCCGGCCATCGCCAGGGCAGCGGCCATTAGGACTGCGCGCCTCACAACGAACCTCCGGCCTGGGCCTTATCCAATCCGTCCAGAAAACCGGCCAGAGATGCGTTGAACGCTTCAGGCCGCTCAATCATGACCGCATGTCCCGTGCGCTCGACGGCGAGGAACCGTGAGCCTCGGATGCCGGCATGAACGGCGCGCGCCTGCGCCGGCGAAATCGGGCGATCCTCTTCACCTGACACAATCAACGCGGGCGCCGTGATCGCGGCGAGTTCGCCAGTGATCGCCTTTCGATGCGCCGACGCTTCGGCGGCGCGTGCAAGTGCACGTGGCAGGCGCTTGACCACGCCGCGCCAGCGTGTCCGCCCCGCTTTCTTCGCCGGGTCCTCTAGATAGGTGTCGCCAAACAGGATCATCATCAGACGGCCGGCGACAGGTGCGGGCCCGAACAGTTTCACGAACCGGATCAGCTTGGCATATTTCGGCATGTTTTCCGGTTCCTCGGCCGCTGCGCTCGGACCGATCAACGTCAGTGAACGGACAAGTTCGGGACGCCGCGCCGCAACGCGCATGGCCACGAACGTACCCATCGAGAAGGCCACGACGTGAACCGGGCCGCCCGCGAGAAGATCGATCAACGCGGCGGCATCTTCAGCCAGGGAGTCGAGGTCAAGACGCGCGGCTGTTTTCTCGGACTGCCCCTGCCCGCGCAGATCGTACGTGATCACACGGTACCGGTCCTTGAAGGCTGCGACCTGCGCTTCCCAGGATTCGCTCGCAAGCATCAGACCGTGGATGAACAGGATCGTCTCGGGGCCGTTTCCGTAAGTATCATATTTCAGGGCGGCGCCGTTGATGGTGATCGTGGCCATGGTCAAGCCTCGAGCGTTAGGGCGCGCGAAACGCGCCCGGTGACGGGGGATGGGAATGTCACGGAAGTCTCCTCGTTCGTGAAGCAGCGCGACAGGCCCCTGCGGCCAGGCTTCCTTTTGCTGCGACACGGGAGCGTATATCACCAGTCAGTGACATTCCGCAACCACAAATCACCAATCAGTGACAAATGTTTTCAGGATGCCGTGACTTGTTCCGCGGCTGCGATTTTCGCCGCCACTTCAGCCTGCATTTCCCGGCTCAGCGGATAATTGCGAACGGCGAAGAAGGTTGCGAAATACAAGAGAGCGGGCAGCACGCAGAAGATGATCAGCAGGCCCTGCACCGCTTCCGGAGAATTCTCGGCGCCGGCTTCGTAACCCGCAACCAGCCCGACCAGCAGATAGGCGAGACCGGTCGCCACGCTCGCGCCGATCTTGTAGGCGCCGGCATTCAGCCCGAAGTACAACCCGGCCCGGTTGATGCCGGACCGCGCCAGTTCCCACTCGACCACATCCGCCGTCATCGACCGGCCGATGACAAGCGGCGCCGTGAAGGCAAACCCGTTGATCACAGCGGCCACCGCGAACGGCCAGAACCCGCCGAACTGGGCGACCACGAAGTAAAGCGCGTAGCTGCCCGCCGACAGCAGCACCGCGAAGCATACGGCCTTGTGCTTTTCGGTTCGGGCAGCGAGGCGCATCCAGACCGGCAGCCCGATCACCGACGACAGGAAAAAGACAACCAGCAGCAGGCTCGCCTGCGCATCTTCCAGGCCGAAAACGGACTCGGCGACAAACAGGTAAAGGGACGCCGTGACCGTGATCCCCATGCCGACCAGAATTTCGAGCAGCAGGACGGTCTTCAGGTATCGGTTGCCCACCGCCATGCGCATTTCCGCGAAACTGAAACCCTTCGCGCCGGGGTCCTTCGCGCGCGGAAGGTCGGGCACGAAAGCGCAGGCAATCAGCGCCGTGACGGGAAGGGAAATGATCAGGCACCACCCCATCGCGCCAATCTGTTCAAACCGGTCGCCGCCATTGCTGGCGATGACCACCGGGATGATCAGGAGGAACAGCATGCTGAGCACGCTGGCCATCTCGATCAGCACGAAGTGGCGCGAGCGGTCATCGTAATCGGCGGCAATGTCGGCGACCCAGGCGTTGCGCGCGATGATCATCATCGTGGAGCCGAGATACAGCACCACCATCCAGAGCACGAAGTAAAACGCGTTCACGCCTTCGCGCGGCGGCAGGTAAACAAAGAAGGCCGAAAGCATCAGCAACGGCACGCTGCCAACAATCCAGGGACGCGCCCGGCCCCACTTCGAGGTAAAGCGATCCACGAAATGTCCGATGGTGGGATCGAGCACCATGTCGAGCAATCGCAGCATCATGAACAGGGTGCCGGTCAGGGCCAGACCGAGCCCCAGCTCGTCGGCATAGAAAGGCGACAGGTATACCCCGAGCGGCAAGCCAATGCCGGCGAGCGGAAATGCCAGTGTGGAAAGCGCAAGAACGCGCGGCGTACTCAGACGCTTCGGGGACGGATCAACCATACCGCTACCCTGCCGCGCGAAAGGGTGACGGCCAAGTCATTTTTTGATGACCCTGCGCTTGACGCAGCCGGCCGCGCGCCTTCACGATTGATCCGGAAATACGGGGAGACGGGCACACATGATCCGGAACATATTGATCGGGCTTTTGCTCGCACTTGCAGCATTGGCCGGCGTGCTGATCGTCAACACGGTGAACTACGGCGCGGAACCCGTTGGCGGGCGCGTCACGCTCCCCGAGCCGCCGGCCATCTCTGCTGAACGCGGCGCGCAAAACCTCGCCCGCGCGATTCAGTTCAGGACCATCACGCTGGCGAACGGCGACCCCCGGCCGGGCCAGGACGGCGAGTGGCTGGCGATGCATGCCTGGCTCGAAGAAGCCTACCCCGCCGCGCACGCGGCGATGACGAAAGAGATCGTGCCCGGCACACTGACGTTGCTCTATACGTGGCAAGGTTCCGACACATCGCTGAAGCCCCTGCTGCTGATGGCCCACCAGGATGTGGTGCCGGTCAATATTGGCACCGAGAGCGACTGGGACGGCGAACCTTTTGCGGGCGAGATCATCGATGGCTACATCTACGGGCGTGGCGCGATCGACGACAAGGGATCCCTGATCGGATTGATGGAAGCCGCCGAAGCGCTGGCCGTCTCCGGCTTCAAACCTCAGCGTACGGTGCTTTTCATGTTCGGCCATGACGAGGAGGTGGCCGGCACCGGCGCCGAGTCTGGCGTGGCGCTACTCAAGTCACGCGGCATCGAGCCCGAGATGGCGCTGGATGAAGGCTTCATGGTGCTGAACCCCTCCCCGTTGACCGGCAAGCCGACCGGCTTCATCGGCATTGCGGAGAAAGGTTATGTCACGCTCGACATCGTCGCGAATGCGGCTGGCGGACATTCATCGACCCCGCCGCGCAATTCCGCGACGGTCAGCCTGTCGCGCGCGGTCATTGCACTCGACGAAAACCAGATGCCGTCTGATCTTTCAAAGCCGCCCGCGTCCGACATGTTCAAGGCCGCCGGCAAGGACATGCCCTTCCTGCAGCGCATGGCGTTTGCCAATCTGTGGCTGTTCAAGGGCGTCATCGACAGCCAGCTCGCCGAAATCCCGGCGGGCAATGCGATGATCCGCACCACGACCGCGCCGACCATGCTCGAGGGCTCTGCCAAGCAGAACGTCCTCGCCCAGCGCGCCACGGCGACGGTGAACTTCCGAATACACCCCAATGACACGGTCGATAGCGTGGTGGACCATGTGAAGGACGTCACGAAGGACATCGAAGGCATCGAGGTCGTGACCGACCAGGAGGGCATCGCCGGCACCGGAGCCTCCAACGTCTCACCCACCGACAACCGGGCCTATGCCGTGCTCGCCAGTGTTGCCGAAGCCACCTTCCCCGGTGCGCCGGTTGCGCCCGGCCTGGTGCTTGGCGCCACCGACGCGCGCTACGCCGAAGCGATCACCGGCAACGTCTATCGCTTTGCGCCGTCCGTGCTGACACCGGATGAACTTACGGGTTTCCATGGCACGAACGAGCGCACCAGCGTCGAGAACATGGGACGCCTCGCGCGCGGTTATGCGCAGGTCATCCTCGCGATGGATACGCCAGAATAAAGCCTAGTTCACAGGTCCGGTAACGCGCGCAATATCCACATTGTAGTGGCGCGCGCAGAACTGGCAGTCGATCGACAGGTTGCCGTCTTCCTCAACGAGTTCGCGCAGCGACTCGTCCGGCATCTGGCTCAGCGTATTGACGAGGCGCTCCTCGCTGCAGGTGCACTGGTCGAGCACTTTCATGCCGCTTTCCAGTGTCACGCCCTGCTCGTGGAACAAGCGGTAGAGCAACTCCGTCATCGGCAGGCCCGGGTCGATCAGCTCGGCCGGCGTCAGCGTCGAGAACAGCATTTCCGCCTCGCGCCAGCCTTCATCGGTCTCGCCGCGCGCATCGTCCGCCGCAATGCGCTGGACCAGCATGCCACCGGCCGTCCACGCGCCTGAGGCGGCGCGGTCGACAGCGATCCGGATGCTGGACGGCACCTGTTCCGACATGTCGAAATAATCTTCCGCACACTGAGCGAGCGTCGCCTTGTTGAGCGGCACGATGCCCTGGTAGGGCTGGATGTCGGGATTGTCCTGCACGAGGATCAGGCCCAGCCGGCCGGAGCGCCCGAACAGCTGCGGCATGTGCGGCTCGCCGCCCTTGTTGACGCGCTCGAGGTTCGCCCAGCCTTCCGGATTGTAGCGCGCATAGCCGCGGACATTGCCATTGGTGTTGTACTCGCCGACGAGCAGCGTCACAGGGCCGTCGCCTTCCGCCTGCACGAGGATCTTGCCCTCGAATTTCAGGGACGCGCCGACCAGCGCCGCCAGCGTTACGGCTTCGCCCAGGATCTGCGCGAGGTGATGCGGATAGTCATGCCGGTCGAGGATGGGCGAAATGCTGCCCGCGCCCATGCGCACGGCGCGCCCCCGGATGGGACGGCCTTCGATCTGGAACGTGGCGGCAAAATCGCCGGTTTCGTGAGGGGTCTGGGTCATCGGAAGCGGCCTTGCGGGGGCTTTTAAGGTGCCCCATGTGGCAGCGAGGGCGCCAATCGGCAAGAGGCAGGCTTCAGGCTGAACAACTCGCCCCGCCGAGCACGCAGAAACTCGCGCACCAGGGATGGTTGAGCTTCACCGGGCCGGCGGTCGCTTCGGCCAGCGTGTCGCCGAGATCGAAGGCCGGGTCATCGACCAGCAAGGTACAGGCGAGCACCCGGGTGGCCGCAGCGCCCTTGCGGCGCACGACCATACGCTGGCTTGCGCACATGATGCTTTCTGGCGCCTTGTTGAGGATGCCCCAACAGGCAGTGGTGATCTCGGGCGGATCCGCCCGTGCGATCATTTCGGGAAAGAGCACGAGCTGCTTCGGGTCGTCCGCATCAAGCGTGAGCCCAAGCGACGCGATGAGCGCCCGGTAGCCCTCTCGCGCGGCGGATTCATCCTCGTGCAGCGCTTTTCGGCCCGCGAGCGCGAGCGGAACCGAGTTGGCCGCGAGCCATCTCAGCCCGTCGCACGCCTCGGCAAAGGCGCCTTGCCCGCGCTCGGCATCGTGGGTCGACGCCCCATGCGAGTCGAGCGACACGCGGAGTGTCATCTTGCCGGGATAGCGCGCGGCGAGATCCTGCAGCCCCGCCTGAACCCGGGAACGCATCATCGGCCGCATCGCATTCGTCAGCACAAGGAGAGTGTGACCACGGACCAGCGCCGCCTCGAGAATGGCGATGATCTCTGGCGCCATGAATGGCTCGCCGCCCGTGATGCCGATCTCGGCGGGCCCGTCCAGGGCATCGAGATGCGGCTCCACATCGGCGCGCGTCAGATAGACAAGCCGGTCGTTGGACGGGCTGCTTTCGATATAGCAATTGGCGCAAGTGATATTGCAGAGCGTGCCCGTATTGAACCACAGCGTCTTGAGGCCCGCCCAGGCCACGCTCGCGCGCGTCTCTCCCTTGGCGGTGATGTCGGGGTCGCTGAACTTGGAAACGGGTGTCTGCGTATCGGGCATGCAGTGTTTTTAGGCCGCGCCCGCCGGCGCGCCAAGACATGACGCAGCGGCTGGCGCTAACGTGATGAAGGGTGAGCCTACTTTCCGAGGCACCAGCGCAGGATCGCCTTCTGCGCGTGCAGGCGGTTCTCCGCTTCGTCCCAGACAAGGCTCGCCGGCCCGTCGATCACTTCGGCGTCGACTTCCTCGCCCCGGTGCGCCGGCAGGCAATGCAGGAACTTGGCCCCGCCATTGGCAAGCTCCATCAACTCCTCCGTCACGGCATAGGGCTCCAGGATTTCCAGCCGGCGTTCGGCATCGAGATCGCCCATCGAGACAAATGTGTCGGCAATCACGACATCCGCGCCCGCAACCGCCTCTTCGGCCGTCTCGAACAGCTCGATCCGTCCCTGCAGCTCGGTCGCGATCTCCAGATCGTCTTCATCCGGAGCATACCGACCAGGCGTACCGATCGCCAGGGAGAAGCCGAACTTCGGCGCCGCATGGATGAAACTGGCGCAGACATTGTTGCCATCACCGACCCAGGCGATGCGCGCGCCCTTCAGCGCCAGCCCGTGTTCCTCAAGCGTCATCAGGTCCGCCATGATCTGGCAGGGATGCGAGCGATCCGAGAGGCCATTGATCACCGGCACGCTGGCAGCCTCGGCGAAGGTTTCGATATCCGTATGGTCGTTCGCCCGGATCATCACAGCATCGATGTAGCGCGACAGGACCCGCGCCGTGTCCTCGATGGACTCGCCGCGGCCGAGCTGCATGTCGCCCGCCGATGTCGTGATCGACGAACCCCCGAGCTGGCGCATCGCCATGTCGAAGGAAAAGCGGGTCCGCGTCGAGGCCTTCTCGAAGATCATCGCCAGCGTATGGCCCTCAAGCGGCGCGCCGGGATCGATCCGCCCTTTCGGCCAGCCGGCCCGCGCGCGCTTCATCCGGTGCGCCTCGTCGAGGATGGCGCGCAGCTCGGACGACTCCAGCGGCCAGAGGTCCAGGAAGTGGCGGATCGACATCGTTTGCGGCCCCCGCAAAAATAAGCGCGCGGGATAGCGTGTAATTGGGCAGGTGTCATTCGCGATTTGAATGAAACCCTCCCCAAGCGGGCTTGGGGAGGGTCAGGGTCCGTGTTGGATCGGGGGCGGCCTAGGCCGACTTCACGAGCCGCAAACACACAAGCAGGATCACAGCGCCTACCGTTGCAAACAGGATCGACCCCAGGATGCCGCCACCAAACGAGATGCCGACCGCCGGGAAGATCAGGCCCGCAATGAACGCGCCCACGATGCCCACGACGATGTTGCCGAACAGGCCGAAGCCATAGCCCTTGACCAGCACGCCGGCGAGCCAGCCGGCGATGGCGCCGATGAGAAGAAAGATAATCAGGCTCTCGATAGTCATGTCAGAACTCCCTTGGATTTGGGCAGGACCCATCAAGGCCCCCGCCGTTAGCGATGGGGTCTGAATGCATACCCGGACCGGGCCGAAATGAGGCTATTGAGGGACCATTCGCGGCCGGAACATTGCCATTTGGTCAGAAACCAGCGGTGCGTGCCGGGCCGGGACTTCAACTTCGGGCATTGTCGAGCGTCTCGGCAACTGGAATTTCATCCACCTTCGGATCGTAGAGCACGCCTTCCCATTTCGCGACCACGGCGCTCGCGATGGAATTGCCGATCACGTTGGTCGCCGTGCGGCCCATGTCCATGAAGGCGTCGACCGCAAGCACGAGGCCGATCGCTTCGGCCGGCATGTTGAAGGTCGGCAGCGTCGCCGCAATCACGACCAGCGAGGCGCGCGGCACGCCGGCGATGCCCTTGGAAGTCACCATCAGCATCAGCAACAGGATGATCTGCTGCGCCACGGTCATCTCGACGCCGAGCGCCTGGGCGATGAACAGCACCGCGAAGGTGCAATACATCATCGAGCCATCCAGGTTGAACGAATAGCCGAGCGGCACGACAAAGCTCGCCACCCGGTTGGCCACCCCGAAACGCTCGAGGCGCTCGAGCAGCTTCGGCAGCGCGGCCTCCGAGCTCGCCGTCGAAAACGCGATCAGCAAGGGCTCGCGCACGGCCGCGATGAGGGGGAACACCCGGCCGCGGAGAACGACGAAACCCGCTGCGATGAGCACCATCCAGAGCACGCCGACGCCCAGGTAGAAGCTGCCGACAAGGCGGGCATAGTCGGTCAGCACGCCCAGACCTTTGAGCGCCACGACATTGGCGATGGCCGCAAACACCGCCACCGGCGCGAGCACCATGACATAGCCCGTGATCTTCAGCATGACGAAGGCGCCCTGCTCGAGCAGGTCCGTCACCTTCTGCGCCTGCGGACCGAGCGCCTGCAGGGCCGCGCCCAGGAAAATCGAGAACACGACAATCTGCAGCACTTCATTGCGCGCCATCGCATCAATGATCGAGGTCGGCACCACGTGGGTGATGAATTCCTTGAACGTGAGGCTTCCCGTGGCGAGCTCCGGCTTCGCCGCATCGAGACCCGTGGTGTCGAAACCGATGCCCGGATGCAGGACGTTCGCCATCACAAGGCCGATGCCGAGCGACACAAAGGACGCCGTGATGAACCAGGCCATCGTGCGAAAACCGATCCGCCCCAGCGCACTGCCGCCGCCGATATGCGCGATTCCGACCGCAAGGGTCGTCAGGATCAGCGGCGCGACAATCATCTTGATGAGGCGCAGGAAGATGTCG
>JAIXRO010000017.1 GCA_027485145.1 Hyphomonadaceae bacterium
AAGTGCGCGATGCCGAGCGTGAGCGTCAGTACACGGAATATAAAGACCGCGTCGGCGACGTCATCAACGGCATCGTCAAGCGCGTCGAGTACGGTCACGTGATCGTCGATCTTGGCCGCGCCGAGGGCATCATCCGCCGCAATGACGGTATCCCGCGCGAAAACTTCCAGCCGAACGACCGCGTCCGCGCTTATCTCTACAAGGTCAGCCGCGAGCTCAAAGGCCCGCAGATCTTCCTGTCGCGCGCCGCCCCGGATTTCATGCGCAAGCTGTTCGCTGCCGAAGTGCCGGAAGTCTATGAAGGCGTCATCCAGATCAAGGCCTGTGCCCGCGACCCGGGCAGCCGCGCCAAGATCGGCGTGATCTCGAATGACTCGTCCATTGATCCCGTCGGCGCGTGCGTCGGTATGCGCGGCGCGCGTGTGCAAGCGGTGGTCGGCGAGCTTTCGGGCGAGAAGATCGACATCATCCCGTGGAACAATGACGCCGCCACGTTCATCGTGAACGCGCTGCAGCCCGCCGAAGTCTCGAAAGTGGTGCTCGACGAAGACGAGCGCCGCGTCGAGGTTGTCGTGGCCGACGACCAGTTCCCGCTGGCCATTGGCCGCCGCGGCCAGAACGTCCGCCTCGCCTCGCAGCTCACCGGCTGGCAGATCGACCTGATCACCGAGTCGGCCGATTCCGAGCGCTACCAGAAGGAATTCCAGGAGCGCACGGACCTCTTCATGAAGGCGCTCGATGCGGACGAAACCCTCGCCCAGCTGCTCGCCTCTGAAGGCTTCGAGTCGGTTGAGGAAATCGCATTCGTTGCGCCGGAAGACTTCATCACCATCGAAGGCTTCGACAAGGACGTGGCTGAAGAGCTGCAGGAACGTGCCCGCGAATTCCTGGAGCGCGTCGCTGTCGAGAACGACAACAAACGCCGCGAACTCGGCGTCGAGGATGACGTCATGGAACTCGAAGGCGTTACGCCTGCCTTCGCCGTGAAGCTCGGCGAGCAGGGCGTGAAAACCGTTGAGGACGTCGCCGGTCTCGTGCCGGACGACATCACCGGGTACCGTGAGCCAGGTCCCGACGGCAAGCCGGTCTGGGTCGAAGGCATCCTGAAGAAGGGCGAAATGCGGAAAGATGACGCCCAGATGTTCATCATGAAGGCGCGCGTTGTGGCCGGCTGGATCGAGCAGGAAGCGGTCGACGCGCTGCTCGCCGGCCAGGGCGGCGAAGAGGCGCCCGAACTGACCGAAGAAGAGCGCGCTCTGCTCGCCCTCGGCGAACTCGGCAATAACGTGGATGACGAGGACGCCCTCGCCGAAGAACTCGGTTTTGATCTCGCGGACCTGCAGCAAGTGGAGGGCGGCGATGAAGAAGCCGTACCCGAGCAGTGAACCGGGTCTGATCCCCGATAATGTAGAGGACGCGGACGGCGATGCTTCGGCATCGCCGGAGCGTCAGTGCGCGGTGACGCGCGAGCGTCTGCCGCGCGAGGCGATGTTGCGCTTCGTGCTGTCGCCGGACGGTGTCGTCACGCCCGATATCGCTGCCCGCTTGCCGGGCCGCGGTGTCTGGGTGACGGCCGAGCGCAAGCACGTCGACAAGGCCGCCGCAAAAGGCGCGTTTGCGCGCGGCTTCAAGAGCGCTGTCACGGTGCCCGATGGTTTGTCGGACCTTGTCGAGCGGCTGTTGCTGAAGCGCTGCGTTGATCTGCTCGGCCTTGCCCGCAAGGCCGGACTGGCCGTCACGGGGCATGATCAGGTGCGTGACGCATTGCGTAGCGCCGAGCCGGCCTTCCTGCTGGAAGCAGCCGACGGGGCAGAGGATGGGCGCAAGAAGGTGTATTTTCTCGCCAAAGCGCTATATACGAGCGTGAAAGTGGCCGGAGCGCTAAGCGCGCAGGAATTGGGCATGGCTTTCGGACGTGACCGTGTGATACACGGCCTCGTCCGCCGGGGCGCCATCGCGGAAAATTGGGAAATCGCCTATCGGCGCCTGACCGGATTTCGTGTTGCCCCGGAAGTTGACTGGTTCCCTGAACCGGATCGGTAACGGACTCCTGCCGGGGCGCATGGGCGGCCCGGCTCAGATTGTGATATGTAGGACGAATGAGCGACAGCAACGATCAAGGCAATTCCGGTGGCCGCAAGCCGCTGACCGTCGTGCGGAAGACTTCCGGCACGGTGAAGCAGAGTTTCAGCCACGGCCGCTCCAAGCAGGTTGTGGTCGAAACGAAGAAACGTCTGCCCGTTGCGGCCGGCAGCCCTCCGGGTACGGGCAAACCGGGCGAAACATCTGCGGCCGCCGAATCGATGGAAGCCAAGCTCGTCGCGCTCGCCGCGAAGCTCGGCATCACTGTTGATGAACTGAAGGCACGTCAGAAGGTTCTCGAACGGCGCAAGTCCGAGGAGACAGCGCGCGCGGAAGACCAGAAGCTCGAGAAGGCCTCCCAGGACCGCCTGCGCACCGAACAGGAGCGCAAGGCCCAGGAAAGCCGCGAGCGGGAAGAGGCCGAAGCGCGCCGTAAGGCCGAAGAAGAAGCCCGAAAGGTCGCCGAAGTCACCGCGCTCACCCGCACGACCGAGAAAGCCGAACAACCCGTCAAGGGCCGCGCGCGCGCCGGCGCTGCTGCGCCCGCCGCCATTGTTCCGGTTGAAGATGATGATGCCGGCCGCGCAAAGCGCGGTGGTGGCAAGGTGGTCAAGGATGACCGCGGCGCAGGAGAACGCGCCCGCGAAGCCGCAGCGCGCAGCCGCGGAGATGCTGGCGAGCGCCGGCGCGGTAAACTGACGATCGCCTCTGCCCTCGGAGACGACGCCGACCGTCAACGCTCTCTCGCCTCCGTGCGCCGTGCGCGCGAACGCGAGCGCGAACGCAAGATGGGCGGCGCGGGCGACCGCGAGAAAGTCTCGATCGAAGTCACGCTGCCTGAAACCATCACGTTGCAGGATCTCGCAGGCCGGATGAACGAGCGCGTCGCCGACGTCGTGAAGTTCATGTTCAAGCAAGGCGAAATGCTGCGCGGCAACGACATCGTGGATGCCGACACAGCGGAATTGATCGCTTCGGAGTTTGGCCACACCGTCAAACGCGTCTCTGAAGCCGACGTCGAGATCGGCCTTGAAGGCGGCACCGACGACGATACCGACCTGCAACCGCGCGCCCCGATCGTGACGATCATGGGCCACGTTGACCACGGCAAGACATCGCTGCTGGATGCCTTGCGCAAGACCGATGTCGTCTCCGGCGAAGCCGGCGGCATCACGCAGCACATCGGTGCCTACCAGGTGCAGCTGAAATCCGGTGAACGCATCACCTTCCTCGATACGCCCGGCCACGCCGCGTTCACCGCGATGCGCGCACGCGGCGCGAACGCAACGGATATCGCTGTGCTGGTTGTGGCTGCGAACGACTCGGTGATGCCGCAGACGATCGAATCCATCAATCACGCCAAGGCGGCCGGTGTCCCGATCATCGTGGCGGTCACCAAGACCGACCTTTACGACGCCAACCCGGACAAGGTGCTGACAGACCTCCTGCAGCACGACATCCAGGTCGAATCGATGGGCGGCGTCACGATGGCGATCAAGGTTTCGGCCAAGACCGGCGAAGGTCTGGACGAACTCACCGACGCCATCTCGCTCCAGGCCGAAGTGCTCGAACTGAAAGCCAACCCGAACCGCGAAGCCGACGGTGTCGTGATCGAAAGCAAACTCGACAAGGGCCGCGGCCCGGTCGCCACCGTTCTCATCAAACGCGGAACGCTGAAGCGCGGCGACATTGTCGTCGCCGGCGCCCAGTGGGGAAAGGTCCGCGCCCTGGTGGACGAACGCGGCCAGCAACTGGGCGAGGCCGGTCCTTCGCTTCCGGTCGAAGTGCTCGGGATGGACGGCGCCCCCGATCCGGGTGAGGCGATGGTCGTGGTGGACAGCGAGTCGCGGGCCCGCGAGATCACGGAATACCGTATCCGGACGAAACGCCAGATCCTCGGCGGCGCCGGTGCAGCCGCCCGTGCCTCGCTCGACCAGCTGCTCAGCCGGCTCAAGGATGGCACAATCGAAACGCGCGAGCTGCCGATCGTCCTCAAGGGCGACGTGCAGGGCTCGGTCGAGGCCATCTCGATGTCTCTCGACAAGATCTCTACCGAAGAAGTCCGCGCCAAGGTCATTCACGGTGCAGTCGGCGGGATCTCGGAGTCGGACGTTCTGCTCGCCCGGTCCTCGAACGCGCCGATCTTCGCCTTCAACGTCCGCGCCAACAAGCAGGCGAGGGATCTCGCCGAGCGCGAAGGCGTCGAGATCCGCTACTATTCGGTGATCTACGACCTGCTCGACGACGTGAAAGCCACGCTCTCGGGCATGCTCGCCCCGGAGAAGCGCGAAACCTTCCTCGGCTACGCGGATATCCTCGAAGTGTTCAACATCACGAAGGTCGGCAAGGTCGCCGGTTGCCGGATTTCCGAAGGCAAGGTCATGCGCGGCTGCGGCGTGCGCCTGTTGCGCGAGAACGTCGTCATCCACGAAGGCAAGCTCAAGACCCTCAAGCGCTTCAAGGATGAAGTCTCCGAAGTCAATTCGGGCATGGAATGCGGCATGGCGTTCGAGCGCTACGAAGACATTCGTGTCGGCGACAAGATCGAGTGTTTCCAGGTCGAGGAAATCGCCCGGAAACTTGCCTGATCCCAGATGGCGAAGAAAGCTTCCCAACCCGGCCTCCCCTCGCAGCGTCAGCTGCGGGCAGGCGAAATCATCCGCCATGCGCTGGCGGATATCATCGCGCGCGAGGACCTGCGGGATCCCGACCTGACCGGTGTTCTGGTCA
Source organism: Hyphomonadaceae bacterium (assembly GCA_027485145.1). Taxonomy (GTDB): domain Bacteria; phylum Pseudomonadota; class Alphaproteobacteria; order Caulobacterales; family Hyphomonadaceae; genus Hyphomonas. The sequence goes on from JAIXRO010000017.1 coordinate 4,813, forward strand.
CGGTCGGCGAAGTGCGCTGCTCACCGGACCTGCGCCGCGCGAAGGTGTATGTCACGCCGCTCGGCGATGATTCCGAGGCGGGCCGGGCCCGGCTCGCCGGCGCGCTGAACCGCGCAGGCGCCTATCTGCGCGGACGGCTGGGCCGCGAGATCGACCTGAAGTTTACGCCGGACCTGCATTTCGTGGCCGACAAGTCCTATGACGAGGCAACCGCAATTGACCGCCTGCTGTCAGACCCCCGCGTGAAGCGCGATCTCGAATAGGCTGCGTCGCGAGGCGGCGATTAGCCGAATTTCGCGAGCGCAGCGGCCGCCTTCACCGGCATGACCGCAATGCCCGCCGCCAACACGGCGTCGAGTGTGCGGGCCAACCGGTCCGGATGGCACCCTTCCGGGGTCGGATCATCCTGCACATCATGCGTGAAGAAGATCAGCCAGCCATTGGTCCGGCGGGCCTCGTCGATCAGTGCAGGGATGTCCGTCGTGTCTTCCCAGCGCTTGTCGAGCGGATTGGCGCGCAGCTCCGAATAATCCATCCGTCCACGGTTGACGCCGCGCCGCACGCCCCGGGCGATCGGAAAAAGTTCGGCCGTGGCCGCCTTGATCGCAAAGTTCACGTCACCGAATGGATAAGCGAAGGACGACGGCCGCACGTCGCCAAGTCTGTCATGGAAATACTTCGCGTTGTCGGCCACATTGGCCCGGAGCCGTGCGGGGCCTTCGGCCGGGTATGGAACGTGATTGAACGCGTGACAGCCCACTTCATGCCCGTTCGCCGCCAGCTCTTTCAACTGTCCCGCTGTGAAGTGGTCGAGATCGCGGTACTTGGTGCCTTCAAGACTGCCGCAGGCATAGAAGGTCGCGCGAGCGCCGCGCGATTCCATGATCGCCGCGCCGGTTTCGGCGGCGCTGGCGGGGAAGTCGTCGAACGAGAAACTCGCCACCGGATGGTCCAGTTTCGACTTTACCACATGCAGCGGCAGGCGCCGGACGATGCCCCGCTCGATCTTTTGCAACAGTCCAATCATGCGATGGCTCCGGACTGCACGGCCACGATATCCGAATCCGAGAAGGCAGCGTCGCCAGGCCGCACAAAATCCGTGCCGTCCGGCGTGAAGCCCAGCGCCTCAAGCAAGCGAACAGACGCCGCGTTCTTGGCGGTCGGCCGAAAGCGCACGCGCAGCTGGGCCGGACGGTCCCATTGCGTCCTCAGATGTTCGAACAGGGCGTGCTCCACACGCTTGCGCTGGACCCGGCAACTCATGAAAAAGCTCTCGATTTCTGCTTTCTCCCTATCTGCCACAGCAAAGCCTATGATTCCGTAATCACCGAACTTGTCGCGGCACCCCATCACATAGGTACGGCCCGCCTGACCGATCATCGCTTTCAGCTCGGCGCGGTCATAGCGGGCGCCGGAAAAGTTGAGCTGGTTCGTCCGTTGCGTAAGTTCGTACACGCGCTCGAGCGAGGCCTCGTCCAGTGTCTGGACGCGCAGCTCGATCTGGCAGTCCCTGAGGAAAGCGAGATAATCGCTGCCGGAGGCCTGGAACACGGATTGCCGGGTCTCTTCGGTCTGGTACATCGCCCTCCGGCGGCTGGATTCGGCGGTAGCCGGAACATCGAACAAGGGATGATCCGCCAACCCGGCAACGTCCGAAGCATCGATGACCGTCACGTCCGGAACGGCGCTCTGCACCTCACCCCGCTCGAACGGCTGGTCGTCGATGAATACGAACGTATCGGTGCCGATATCCAGAAGTTCTGCAATCTTCTGTATGGATGTGCTCTTCGGTTCCCAGCCGACCTGCGGGAAGAGGAAATACGATCGCAGCCCGAAATGCTCGAGGGCGGCCAGCGCCAGGTCGGGGTCATTCTTAGAGGCGACCGACATCAGGATGCCCCGCGCATCGAGCGTCCGGATCAGATCCACGGCGGCCGGGCGTAGTCGCAAGCCTTCGATGCCGTCCTCGGCCAGCGTGCCGTCCCAGAGCGTATCGTCAAGGTCCCAGACCACGCACTTCGCCGTCTTCGGCTTGATCCCGAGTTTCGCGCCGACTGCCGTGAGCATCTCGCCCGTCCGGGCGATCACGAAATCAGTCATGCCAAACAGGACGGGCGTATTTGGTGCGTCGCCCACCGGTTCGATTTGCACGAGGAAGGGGGCCGACAGCACGGTCATGCGTGCAATCTCTTCAGCGGCGACCATCCAGCGGTTGTATCCAGGGCGAACTTCGAACGGCGTCTGGAACAAGGCGTCGCTTTGCTTCGACTTGTCCAGAACGGTCAGCGTGAAGGGAATGGGCGCGGTGTTCCTGGCCGGATCCAGCCAGGTCTCCACAACGAACTGACTTCCAGGTGCCGGCGTCCCGGCGGCGCGTCCCTTGAAAGTGTTCCACCGGTAAATGAGGCCCCGGGCGATTCTTCGGGGAACTGCGCGCAGGTTGAGCAGGTTCGAGACCAGCTTGTCGCGCCGTTCCATCCGGTCAGCCGCCGCGGCACCAGCGATCACCGCGGGGCCTTGCCCTTCAAGCTTTCCCCAGCGCCGGAACGTAATGCGCATCAGGTCGACGCCGGGTGCGCCGGAAACGGCTTCGATGCCGTTTTCAAACCGGCGGCAATGCATGTCTGCGCGCGGCGAGTAATAGGTGCACTGTGAGTAGCAGGATGGGAACGCGCACTCGGAGCAGTGTTCCCCCCACACGATCAGGGACCGCTCGGCAATCCTGGACCGGAAGTCCCGCATCTGCGCGACAACGTCGTCCGGAAGCTCTACCTCAAGTTCCGCGCTTTCGAACTGGACTGTTTCTTTCATGGCGATCACTTGTCTCGGGCGTTCAATGCCGTGAGGCCCGGCGAGGCCCGAAAAACTCTCTTAGCCAAGCAACGCAATCTGTCCATGCGCGTTCGCGCCGTGCGGGAAAACAGGCTGCAAAAAGGGGCGTTGCCCTCATTTTGCCTTGTCGATGGTGCACATGCCGTGCCGTACGGATCACCCGTATCTGACTGACACCGGGGGAGCTGCATGGACCGCCAGACACTCGATATGGAGGGCGCTCGCCAGGGCGAAGTCTCAGCGGCTTCGATGCAGGTGGGTGACGACACGATCGCCATCGCCCGGATCGCCACCATGACCGTCGAAAAGCACGAATTCTTCCCCTGGGATACGCCCGCCAATCGCAAGACCCAGTCGATCTATGCCACAACCTGTGTCGGAGCGCTGTTCTTCGGCCTCGCTGGCCTCGCCTGGGGCGTGGTGCGCAGCGGGCAACCGGACAGCGGCATGGCCAATCTGATCGGCGTTGCGCTGATGGCGCTGGGTCTCGGGCTGGGTGTCCGGGCGGCGATGATCGCGCTCAAGCTCAAGAAGAAAGAGCCTTACTACCGGCTGCTGATCGGCACCTCGGATGGCCGCCAGATCCCGCTTGTGGACAATAACCGCGACGTGCTCTCGAAGATCCGGGACGTGCTCCGCCACAAGATGGATACGGGCGACGCGTCGGTTACAGGCGACTTTGACCTGAACCTTGATATCGTGAACCTGCGCCTGCCGAAGGGCGACACCTCGGCCCCCGCCACGCCGCCCCAGATCCGCGACGATGACAGCCAGCTCGGTCTGTTACCCGTCACCTGACGCAAACTTGCGAGATTGACCGCGCGGCGTCCGGCCGATAAGCGCAGGCCCAGCATAAACCGGCCCCGGCGTTCGAACCGCTTGTCAGGGCCGATCAGGAGCGTCCCATCGTGGCCCGTCAGAGAAAACGCAAGGGCGAGCCCGTCACGGGCTGGCTCAACCTGTTCAAGCCTGTGGACATGACGTCCACGCAGGCCGTCGCCATCATCAAGCGCCTGTTCAATGCGGAGAAAGTCGGCCATGGCGGCACACTTGATCCGCTCGCGGACGGTATCCTGCCCATCGCACTTGGCGAAGCGACCAAGACGGTCCAATGGGCCATGGACGCGGAGAAGGAGTATGTCTTCACCATCCGCTGGGGCATATCCACCGCCAGCCAGGATGGGGAAGGGGAGATCACGGGCACCTCTGACGTGCGCCCCGCGCGCGAAGCCGTCGAGGCCGCACTGAAGGCCTATGTCGGCACCATCCGCCAGATCCCGCCAAAGTATTCCGCGATCAAGGTCGCGGGCGAGCGCGCCTACGATCTCGCGCGCGGCGGCGAAGTGTTCGAACTCGAAGCCCGCGAAGTGGATGTCCACGCCGCCAAGGTGATCGGCATGCCGGACGCCGATCATTCCGTCATCCATGTCGTCTCCGGCAAGGGCTTCTATGTGCGCGCGATGGCCCGCGATCTCGCCGCCGATCTCGGCGCCGAGGGACATATCAGCCAGCTGCGCCGCACGCGGGTCGGCGCCTTCGATGCCGCGGGCGCTGTCTCGATCGCTGACCTTCAGGGTCAGGCGGAGAACCGTCACGCGCTGTTTGCACATCTGAAGCCGCTGCACGCCGTGCTGAACTCCATGCCGCACGTCCAGATCACACCGCAGGATGCCGGTGACCTGCGACAGGGGCGCACCATCATGCTGCTTCCGCACGTTGTGGAGCGCTGGCGTCAGGGCCGCCGCGACGACGATGATCGGCTGGCGCTTGCGCTCGCAGGCAACGACGCCGTCGCACTCGGCGAAGTACGCGCCGGTCATTTCGAGCCGGTGCGGGTGTTTGCGGTCTGACGCGCGCTAGAGCGTCGCCATGTCGATCACGAACCGGTACTTCACATCGCCTTTGACCACCCGGTCATAGGCGGCGTTGACGTCCTTCATGTCGATCATCTCGATATCGCAGACGATGCCGTGCTCGGCGCAGAAATCCAGCATCTCCTGCGTCTCCGCGATGCCGCCAATGCCGGAGCCCGCCACGCTGCGCCGGTTCGCCAGCAGGATGCCGCCATGCATGGGCTCCAGCGGTTCGATCGCGCCGACAATCACCATCGTGCCATTGCGCGCGAGCAGCCCGAGATAAGGGTTGAGGTCGTGCTTCACCGGCACGGTATTCAGCAGAAAGTCAAAACTGCCCCGGTGTGCTTTCATCTGTTCACGGTCATTCGAGATGAGCACGTCGGAAACGCCGAGCCGCCGCGCGTCCGCGCCCTTCTCCGGCGAGGTCGTGATCATCACCACTTCCGCGCCGAGCGCGACGGCAAACTTGATGCCCATATGCCCGAGCCCGCCGAGGCCGATCACGCCCACCTTGTCGCCCTTGCTGACCGCCCAATGCTTCAGCGGCGACCAGCTGGTGATCCCTGCGCAGAGCAGGGGCGCGGCCGCTGCCGGGTCCAGCTTCTCGGAAATCTTGAGCACGAACTCGTCGCGCACCACGATCTGTTTCGAATAGCCGCCATAGGTCGGCCCGCCGATAACCGGCTCCGTGCCGCCATACGTGCCCACCGATCCCTTCTCGCAATACTGCTCGTCGCCGTCATGGCAGGCCGGGCATTTCAGGCACGCGTCCACCAGGCAGCCGAC
>JAIXRO010000204.1 GCA_027485145.1 Hyphomonadaceae bacterium
CGTTGCTTCACGCCTTCTTCGTCAGCCTTGGCGCGGTCTTCAGGTGTGAACTCGACGGCTGGGGCGGCGCCCTTGCCATAGGCGCGGGCTTTCTGTGCAAGGTCGTTCATCGAACCGGACATCGCACCTTCACCCACCGCCATGGTCTTCGAGGCCGACATGCCGACGGCTTCAGCGTCATCGAAGCTCGCGAACTCGGCGCCAAGGAAGACGACTTCCCAGCCGCGTGCGCGCGCCCGGTCGAGGGCGGCCTTGGCGCCTTGGTTGGTGAGTTCGGTCGAGGAGTTTTCCATCCCGTCGGTCATGATCACGATCACGGCCTTTTCCGGGGCGTCCGCTTCGGCGCGGCTGACGATCCTGCCGATCGCGTCATAGAGAGGTGTCATGCCGCGGGGCGTTGCATCCGCGTCAGACACCTTGGTCCACTTGGACGGATCGACCTTGTCCCGCAGCACGTCGAACTGCAGGCCGTCCTGATGGTCGAATACGGCGAGCGTGACGGCGGTCTTGATGTCGCCGCCTGCGATCTCGGCGCCCGGGGCATCGGCCGCAAAGCTGTCGGCGTAAGCGTTGACCGATGTCAGCGCTTCTTCCCAGATGTCGGACATTGAGCCCGTCCGGTCGAGCAGGATGTAGGATTGCACGGTGTCGGATTTCGCTGGTTTCGGCAGAACCTTGGCATCGGCGGATGCGCCCAGCGCGATGACAGCGGCGGCGGCAATTATCGAGTTCATGAATTTCATCGGTCGTCCCTTCCCTGTGTCTGGTGGAGAAAAGCTGCGCCCGGATTGCGGCGCGTCTGCGGCGCGATTCCGCCTTCGCCAAGGAAAAGGGCCGCCTTTTGCGAGGCGGCCCTTCCCGTATCTGGCCATTTGCTGAACAGGCGTTCAGACTTCGCTCGTCAGGGGACGGATTAACTGCCCTTGCGCCGTTTCACGTCGTCCTCGCCGGACTCCTTGCGGTCGTCGGCATTGAATTCCATCGACTCGGCCGCCTCGAAATACTTCCGGCTCTTGGACGCCAGCTTGCGCATCGAGATGTCCATGTTGCCGGCGCTCATCGCCATCGACTTCGCCTGGTTTACGCCGACTGCTTCAGCATCGGAAAACTTGCCGAACTCGGCGCCGAGAAAGACGACTTCCCAGCCCCTGGCGCGGGCTCGGTCAAGCGCGGCCTTTGCGCCGTCCTTGGTGACTTCCCGAGACGAGTTCTCCTGGCCGTCCGTCATGATAACGATCACCGCGCGTTGCGGAGCGTCGCCTTCCGCAAGCGAAACGATACGGGCAATCGAGTCGAACAACGGCGTCATGCCGCGCGGGCTGGCCTCGTCATTGGTCACCTTGTTCCAGTTGGCGGAGGTGACAGAGCGGCGCAGCACGTCGAACTGAAGGCCGTCCTGATGATCGAACACGGCGAGCGTGACCTTGTCGTCCGCGGACGGTTTGGCGCCGTCCGATGGCTGGGTCAGCGCCTCGACATAGGCATTCACCGAGCTGAGTGCTTCGGCCCAGATCGGCCCCATCGAACCGGTGCGATCGAGGAGGATGTAAGCATGGGTATGCGCCGGCTGGGCGGCGTTCGGGTTTGGGCTTGTCATGGGCAGTCCTCCGTCGATACGCCCCCGCGCCCCGGACAACCCAAATGGGAAAGCGCCCACCCGGTTAAAGGGGGCGCTTCCCATAATTCTGTGCTGCGCCTGCGAAGGCGCTGGCTGTCCTCAGGCGAACTGAGGCGCGATCTTGAGGTTTTTCACCCAGCCGATTTTCTCGAGGAACAGCAGCACTGTGCCGTTGTAATCGACGATCCGGTTCCACACGCCTTTGCGTGGACGGTGCAGCGCGCTTTGCGGCTGGTCATGGTGGTGATCGTGGAAAGCCTCGCCGCCCGTCAGCAGCGCCATCATGTGATCGGCCCAGACCGGCGTCTTGAGGTGGCCCAGCACGTTGATGCCATAAACGGTGGCATGGAACTGGATCGCGCGGCCGATGATGACGCTGGCGTGCAGGAGCGCGGTCAACACGAGCGAGCCGCCGGCCGCCCAGACGATCAGGTAGATGATCGCCGGCACCACGAAATGGATCACGATGCTGAACTGGATATAGAGCTCGTCCATCCAGACAATGATCGGATGCTTCTTGAGCCAGAGCGGCCAGTCTCGCTCGACATCCTTCTGGTCGCGCCAGAGGATCCAGCCGACCCAGGCCCAGCGCTTGGACTCGAACGGGTTGTGCGGATCACCCGGTTGATCCGCGAAACGGTGATGCTGTGAGTGATAGTTTACCCAGTCGCGCACCCGGCCTTGCATCGCGAAGAACAGGTTGAGCATGGCGACGACCTGCGCAGGCGGGGCCAGCTCCCCGGCGCGGTGCTGCAGGATACGGTGCAGGGGGCCAATGCCCATGTTGCACCAGAAGACCGATAAGGCGATGACGCCGAAGGCAAGCGGCACGTACCACCAGTGGAAGGTGAGCTGGCTGACGAACACACCCAGCAGGATCATCGTCACGAACAGGATGACGCCGAGGACCGGATAGCCGAATGCGGAAAAGAAGCTGGGAATGTCGAAGGTTTTCCACGTTTTCGGGATCGCGATGGAGCGCGGGGTCATTCAGGTCAGTCCTTTATGTTCCGCCAGATCAGCCAGCGGTTCTCCAGATGCGCGAAGTCTTCGGCCGCGCCTCTTAATACTTGATTAAGGCCTGTGGCGGCGCGGTCCAAGTTGAAAATACTTTCATAATGGGCCGCTGCTGCAAGCGTGATCGAGACCCTTCAGGCAGGGTGACGCGAAGAAGGCGGAACGCTATGCAGGTGCAGCAACGAGACGGGGGCCGACGTGAGGGATGAGCGCCGCTTGAAGGAAATCAGGCTGCTGTCCGAGTTGCTCGGTCTCAATGACGATGTGAGTCAGGACCTTTCGGACGTGCGGCACGCTTGCCCTCTGCACGCCGACTGTATCGCCTCCGACAATACGCTGTCCCTGAATCTACAAGCTGGAACCTTCACCTGCACACAATATGGTGAGCGCGGCTCCCTGCATGAGCTGATCCGCAAGCTTGAGGCACTGCGCAGTCTGGTTCCCGTTCGGCTAGACGATACGGACGCGCCACCGCCAGCTCCAG
>JAIXRO010000023.1 GCA_027485145.1 Hyphomonadaceae bacterium
ATTCCGGCTCCGGCCTCAATCTTTTTACGCAGTACAGAGGACATGTGTTACCTTTCGGCCGGGTGCTGTTAACCCACTCGTTAATGGCGCGGAATAGGTTGAAGAATGGTTAGCGCAATCGCATCAACATCGATTGCTTTCTGCGCGGATAATTGACCGTGCTCTGATAGTTGGAATGCCTGAACCAACCAGGTGTTCCATGAAGTCCGATCCATCAGCTGCCGTGCAGCCGATCATCATCAGGCGCAAGAAGGTCATCAAGGGTGGTGGCCACCACGGCGGCGCGTGGAAAGTTGCCTATGCTGACTTCGTGACGGCCATGATGGCCTTCTTCCTCTTGATGTGGCTGCTCAACGCCACGACCGAGGAGCAGCGAAAGGGCCTGGCCGACTACTTCAACCCGACGATCCCGATCAGCCGGATGTCGGGAGGTGGATCTGACGGATTGAACGGCTCGTCGATCTTCACTGAGGAAACCCTTGCCCGCATGGGCACCGGCGCCTCGAAAGAACGCACTGTGGAGACGCAGTCTTCGGGTACAGATTCAGCCGTCACAGCGGCTGAGAAGGCTGCTGCCGAAGCTGCCGAAGCGGAAGCCAAGAGTATCGCCTCCAATCTCCAGTCTCTCAAGGAGTCGATGGGTGAGGAAAGCAAGCAGCTCTCCGAACACCTTCTGATCAAGATGTCACCCGAGGGCATCGTTCTGGAACTCGTTGATTCCGACAACACACCCCTCTTCCCGGTGGGGCGCAGCGAACCATCCGACCTCCTGATCGAACTTCTGGGCGTGGTGTCCACTTCCTTCTCCAGCTTCGGGAACGACATCAAGATTGTCGGCCACACCGATAATCGCCGATACCGGAACGATGCAATCTATGACAACTGGAACCTGTCCGCAGACCGCGCCAATACGGCGCGCCGCCTATTGCTGCGCGGCGGCATCGACCGCAGCCGCATCCGCGAAGTCTCCGGCAAGGCCGATACTGATCCGCTGATCAAGGAAGATCCGTCCGCAGCCCAGAACCGCCGCATATCGATCACGATCCTGACGAACTAGACTGGACGTCAGCGTTACCCAGCCTGCTCCGCACACGAACACTTGAGACGTAGCAAGTGTGAACGCCAGTTATCGGCTTGTTTACGAGTTGCCGTCACTCTGTGTCACTATCTGACGCAGGAGCAACCAGATATGAGCATTTCATCGTCCCTGAATGCCGGGGTGATGGGGCTGAGTGTGAACGGCACACGTCTCGCCACCATTTCCGACAACATCGCAAACTCTGGCACGTACGGCTACAAGCGCAGCTTGGTCGACTTCTCCAGCATGGTGCTGCAACAACGATCCTCCGCCTATGCGGCAGGCGGCGTGCAGGTCAATACATTCAAGGACGTCTCGCAGACAGGATCGCTCATCTCGACCGGCAGCGCGACCGACATTGCGGTGTCTGGGCGCGGCCTGTTTCCAGTCACGGACGGCTCCGGCGTGAACTCACTTCCTTCGGAGCGCAACCTCCTGCTCACGCCGACAGGCTCGTTCTATTCAGACCAGAACGGCAACCTTCGGACCCAGAGCGGGCTGTTTCTGCTGGGTTGGCCAGCCGACTCCGCTGGCGACATCGGGAATGTGAGCCGCAACAGCGGCGTCAATCTTGAACCGGTGAACATCGCAACCTCGCAATTCACGGCGACTCCGACATCACGGATAGATCTCGGTATCAACATTCCGGCCGACGCGACGCGGGCCGGAAGCGCAGGCGCCCCATACACCCTCCCCGTCGAGTATTTCGACAATCTCGGCAGGGCCCAGACCCTGACGTTCCAGTTCACACCGACGGTTCCCGCCATCGGCGCGAGCAATCAGTGGACTGTCGAGATCCAGGACAGCGCCGACACGGTCGCGACATCGGTCGGCGATCTTGCCATCGAATTCACCGACAATGCGTCGTCCGGTGGCCGGATTGCCACGGTGACGGCAACCAACGGTGCGGCCTACGATACAGCTTCGGGCGTTGTCTCTCTCACGCTACCGCATGGCCCGGTCGAAGTCTTCATCGGCCGTCCGAATGACAGCGCAGGCATTACCCAACTCGCCGCTCCGTTTGCCCCGACTTCGGTGCAAAAAAACGGCGCGCCGATCGGCGATCTTCAGTCTGTCGAGATCGACGAGCAAGGTTTCGTGCAAGCAATCTACGACTCGGGTTTCCGCCGCACCCTGTACCAGATCCCGGTCGGAGACGTTCCCAACATGAATGGTCTGAGGTCATTGGATTCGCAGGCCTACACCGTCTCCGCGACAAGCGGTAACCTCTATCTGTGGGACGCCAACACGGGCCCGGTCGGCGGAATTTCGGGATATGCCCTGATGGAATCGACCACCGACATCGCGGCCGAACTGACCGATCTGATCGAAACCCAGCGGGCCTACTCATCCAACGCCAAGATTATCCAGACGGTGGACGAGATGCTTCAGGAAACAACGAACCTGAAGCGATAGAAACCAGAACGGTAAGGCGGACTTCTGAGTGAGTCTATCCAGCGCCATCTACACAGCCCGGTCTGGCCTTCAGGTGAGCAGCCTGAGGGCCGACATCGTCGCGACGAACGTGGCGAATGCAACGACGCCTGGATATGTCCGGCGGTCGGTGACGCTGAGTGAAACGATTGTCGACGGGCGCAGCGCCGGCGTCCGGTCGGACGGCGTCGCCCGTGCATCCGACAATGCGATCAAGACGCAGCGCCGCGAACTCACGAGCGGCCTCGCCCAGGCCAGCGTCCTGTCGTCGACCTGGAAGTCGATCTCCGCGCGTGTCGGCGACAGTGTTTCTGGCACAGGCATCTTCAAGAATTTCTCGACTTTCGAGACGGCGCTTTCACGCGCCGTGGCCTCACCTGAATCACAGACAGCCGCTTCAAGCCTTCTCGAAGCTGCGCGCGGGATCACGCAGGAACTCAACAGCCTGTCGGAGATGGTGGAGATCCAGCGCGCCGAGGCCGATCGCGAGATCGCGGACGGCGTGGATGTGGTCAATGCGGCCCTTGAAAAGATCGAAGATCTGAACACGCGGCTCGCCCGCATCAACCGGACATCGGGCGAGGCCGCCGCGCTGGTGGATGAGCGTCAACGCGCGCTGGACACGGTCGCCGAATACCTGCCGATCCAGACGGTAGACCGCGATTTTGGCGCGATTGACGTGCTGACGACCGAAGGCGTCTTTCTGGTCGCGGGCCGGGCTCGGCAGATCGAATTCACCCCCTCCTCCGCCTTCGGCCCGTCCGATACGCTTGCCGGCGGTGACTTGTCAGGGATGTCCGTTGACGGCGTCGTGATGACGCCGGGAGCTCCTTCGTTCGGCGCGGTCTCGGGGGGCCTCTTCGGCGCTCTGTTCACCTTGCGTGACCAGGATTTGCCCGCCCTCAGCGCCCAGCTCGACACGATCGCGAATGATCTCATCACCCGCTTGTCGGACGATTCGCTCGACCCCACGAAGACACCTGGTGAGCAAGGCATTTTTGTTGACCCCGATATCGCAGCGGGCGCGGGCCTGGCAGGCCGCATCAGCTTGAATGCGGCCATCGACCCGCAACAGGGCGGCTCGACCTGGCGCCTTCGTGATGGCCTCGGCGCCGTCGCTTCAGGCCCGCCTGGGAACAACACGATCCTCAGTGCACTGTATGACGCATTCTCCGCAGTTCGTTCGATCAATGCCAATGGCCTGCAAGGCGCATACTCTTCGACCGAGCTGGCCGCCCAACTCGCCTCGGTGACGGGACAGAAGCGGATTCAGCATGAAGCTGTCGTGTCCTCGACCCAGACCCAGCACGCCATCCTCGTCGAAGTCGAACAAAACGAAACGGGTGTCGATATCGATACCCAGATGCAGGACCTCATCCTTGTCGAGCAAGCCTATGCTGCCAATGCCCGGGTCATCGAAGTCGCCAGCCAGATGATCAAACTGCTGATGGAGCTCTGATACCATGCGCCTCGCTCTACCCAACAGTCTGATCTCGGCCCAGTTTTCCCAGAACATGGTCGAACTGCGCCAGAGTATTGCGCGCACGGCAACCGAAGCCACGACGGGCCGATACGCAGACCCGACAGCGCACCTCTCCGGCCGCATCGGCACAGCCATGCTCAGCCAGAAAGCGATCGACGACATCGGCTTCCAGCGAGAGCAGTTGAGCCTGCGCGAGTCGCGGCTTGAAGTGGCGCAGACAAGCCTCACCGCCATTCACGACCGCGTACAAGGCATTGATCTCGCCATGCTGGACGCATTGGGCACCGGCAATGTGTTCAGCCAAACGCTCGCAGCGCGCGATGCCGCAGCGGCCCTGGACGATGTGTTCGCTGCACTGAACGTCCGCTTCGGTGAACGCTATCTCTTTTCCGGCGACGCCACGGATACCCCTCCGCTGGCCAGCGCCAGCGACCTGATCGACGACGTGCGCCAGCTCGCGATTGCCGCCGCAAGTCCCGCCGACTTTACAACAGCGCTCGATACCTACTTCAATACGCCAGGTGGTGGCTGGGAGCCCGATATCTATCGGGGCACGCCGACAGCCTCCGATTCCGATGCCGTGACCGCCACGGACCCGGCGCTGGTCGAGCTTATCTCGAACCTTGCCATTCTCGCCATCTCGGACCCGGGCAATAGCCCGCCTCCCGTGGCGCAGAACGGCGGACTGATCCGCACGGCCGCCGGAGCTCTCTCCACCGGCCTGACATCGCTCACGATCCTGCGCTCCGAACGCGGCGTGTTCCAGGAGCAGATCAGAATCCAGCAGGAAAATCTGGATGTCGAAGAAACGATCTTCACGAGCGCATTCAATGCGCTGACCGCCCGGGATCAATACGAGGCGGCCTCTGCGCTCAAACAACTCGAAGCCACCCTGGAGGCTTCATACCTGCTGACTTCCCGCCTGTCCGGTCTCTCCTTGATCAATTATCTGAGGTAATCCCATGAAGACGTTGATCTGGCTCATCGCAACCCTGGCCGTGATTCCCCTCGCCTGCGCACCCACAGCGCTCGCTCAAACCCGGATCCGGGACGTGGTCAATGTTGAAGGTGTCCGGCAGAACGATCTTGTCGGCTACGGCATTGTAGTCGGGCTGAACGGCACAGGCGACTCCGTCCGCAACTCACCGTTCACGGAAGATTCGCTGACCCACATGCTGGAGCGTCTGGGCGTCAATGTTCAAGGGGAGGAGATCAAACCGAAGAACGTCGCGGCTGTTCTCGTTACGGCCTCCCTGCCCGCCTTCGCGCGCAATGGTTCCAGTATCGACGTGTCGGTCTCGTCGATTGGGGACGCCAGCAATCTGGAAGGCGGAACCCTGATTCTGACTCCCCTCAAGGGCGCGGACAACGAAGTCTACGCCGTTGCGCAAGGCAGCATCATTGTCAGCGGGATCGACGTCAAAGCCGAGGCTTCACGGGAAACGCGCGGAACACCCACCGGCGGCACTGTGCCGAATGGCGCGCGGATCGAGCGCGAAATCAATTACGACTTCAACGAGCGCAGCCAGATTACGTTGGCCTTGCGTAGTCCCGATTTCACAACAGCAGCGCGCATCGAGGACACGATCAATGCGTCTCTGAAAGCTCCCGTCGCCTCGATGCGCGATTCCGGGACAATCGAGCTCGACCTCCGCGGAATCTCAGAATCGCCGTCGCGTTTCCTGGCCAGCATCGAGAACCTGCCGGTCATCGTCTCCAATCCGGCGCGAATCGTGATCGACGAAAAATCGGGCACAATCGTTCTGGGAGAAGACGTGACGATCTCGAAGGTTGCCATCGCGCAGGGTAACATCTCGATCAAGGTCACGGAATACCCCGTGGCATCTCAGCCGAATCCTTTCTCTGACGGCGAGACGATCGTTCTGCCCCGTTCGGATATCCAGATTACCGAGACCGGCAGCCGCAACATTGCGATGCTCGAGTCCAATGTATCACTGTCGCAGCTGATCAAGGGGCTCAATGCGCTCGGCGTTTCGCCGCAGGAGATGGCCGACATCATCCGTTCCATGAAGACCGCCGGCGCGATTCACGCCGAACTGGTCATTCGCTGAACCTGAAACGAACAAGTGCGCGCCGGTCCAATGGACTTGGCGCGCCGCGTTCAGCTTAGGTAACAGCAACGTCCGAGCTGTCGCTACTCCGAGCGGTTAAGCTTCAGGATCGTGATCAAACCTCGCCGCCGAAGGTCCATCAGGGCCGTCAGGAAATCGCGCTGGAATGCGTCGGAAACTTCCTTTGGCATCGGCGGCACGGCCTTGATCTCTTCGCGCAACGCGTCAGCCATCCGGGATGAGATGTTCGACAGGAGAAAGTCTGAGGCCGCCTGGTAATTCTCGCGCATGCTTGCGAGAAGTCCAACGACCTGGGCATTATCGATTTCTCGGAACACCACGGGTACCGCGTTGCGCGGCAAGATGTCCGGCAACGATTCGATTGTGAATATGCCCTTCTGGATCGCGACCAGCTTGTTCTCGTGGTTCGAGCGAAGGAAATTGACGAGGCTATCGCGCTTTTCGTCTGGAATGAGGCTGAGGACTTCGCCGATCGTCTCGAGATGCTCGTCCCCCTCCGTCGCCAAAACCTCGGCGTTATTGAGGAACTCGATTGCGATCATCCGCTCGATGGCCGAGTCGATTCCGGGGTCAGGATTCGCTGAGGCGACCATGAAGCCGAGCGTCGGACTGACCTTTTCATCCGGGAGCAGACAAAGAATCGTCGATGTGGCACCTGCATCGAGCTTGCGCAGGATCAGCGCGATGATGTTTGGCGGCAGCCGGCCGAGATACTCGGCAACCTGCTTCGGCTCCCGCTCTCGCAAGCGCGACCAGATATCGCCTTCGTCCGCAGGCTCGAATGACGGGGAATCTGTTTCGCCTCCGTACACGGCATTGAGCCTCGACGGGCCGACAATTCCCGACATGACCTGCCGCGCCCGTTCGCGTCCGCCGCGCATCGAACCCGAACTCTGACGAAGCTGCGTCAGGAAATCGATCACGATCTCGACCAGCTCTTCACGAGCGAGAACCGAGATATGCTCCAGCGCCGTAACGACCTTGGCCAATGCGGCGTCGTCCAGCTTGTCCACGATGGGCTTGGCGGCTTCTTCGCCGAGCAACGCGATGATGACCGCTGCGCGTTGAGACGGAGTGATACCGGAAAGCTTGCCAGAGCGCTTGGCGGGCGAATCGCGCCGGGTGGTTGTGTTCATGTCGAGTATCCCCGGAGCACGGCTTCCGTGATCTTGAGCCAGCCGTCCGCCAGCACGAAGAAACCGAGCTTGAACGGCAGCGACACAACCGTTGGCGGTACCATCATCATGCCCACCGCCATCAGGACCGAGGCAACGACCAGGTCAATCACCATGAAGGGAAGGAAGATCACGAAGCCGATCTGGAAGGCATGCTTGATCTCACTCAACATGAAAGCCGTCGATAGCAGCGAAAAAGACGGCGGCTGCCCTTCCACCACGGGCCGGTTCACGGCTTCACCAAGCGTGAGAAGCGCTTCAGGATCAGTGCGCTTCATCATGAATTCGCGGAATGGCTCGGTCGTCAGCGTCCAGGCCTGCTGTTCGGTCAGGTTTCCATCCATGTAAGGCGTGATGCCGGTCTGCCATGCCTGCATGAACACGGGTTCCATCACGAAGAAGGTGAGGAACATCGCGAGTGCCATGATCATCATGTTGGGCGGCGCCTGCTGCACACCGATCGCCTGGCGCATGAATGAGAACACGATCACCATGAAGGGCAGACACGTGACCATCATGGCAATGCCCGGCACGAGGCTCAGAACGGACACCAGCAACAGGAGCTGGATGACCGAATTGCTCAGGCGGCCCTCACCCGACGGATTGATCAGGCCTTCCAGCGCCGGGATCTGACCCGGCGCCGCTTGCTGTGCCTCCGCCGCGCCGGCGAGAACGATCGTCAGCGCAAGGAGCAGACCAAACCGGAGGATGTTGCCTGCACTAACCATTGTCGTCCGGATTCCGTTCTATGATCTCGATAATCTTCACGGCAATCTGGCCATTGCCCATGTCCACCAATTCGCCCTTGGCGATCAGGCGGTTGTCGATCGTCAGATCGACCGGGTCGTCTATGCGGGAGGACAGCGGCACGATCGATTCCGGCTGAAGCTCGAGAATCTCGGAAACACTGAGCCGCTTCGAGCCAATCGAGATCGTGACCGTCACCGGCACGCTATAGATCGATCTGCGGAACGCATTCCGGCCAGACGCGTCACGGCGGTCTTCGGCTGCATCTGCAAGCGCCTTCTCTGGAGTAGCCATGCTTTAGTCCCTCGTATTCGATTGGGTTGAAGACAGGTGCGACAGGCAAGCGGTCAGCAGCCCGTCAAAATCGAACGATGCGCCGCCGGATTTCCAGGCGATGTCCACGCGCCCCTGCCCGGCGGCTGCCTCGGGTGTCACCGTGCAACGATGGGCGAGCGCCGGAAGTCTTTCGACGCACGCCTGCAATTGGGTGGCAAGCTCCGGTTCGGCACGGATGTCCACGACGGCGGCCGAGGGCGGAACCAATGAGGCGAGATGCCGGCTGACCTCCTCGGCCAGGAAAAGCCGCGAGAGTTCCGGAAAGAGTTTCAAAGCCATCGAATGGACGGCCTGCTGCGCCTGCACATTCGCCTCACGCTCGATCCTGTCGAGCCGGCCGACGAGCGCCGCCAGTGAGGCTTCAATCTTCGTGAGATCGATCTGGCTGGGCGAGGGTTGAACTTCGGGTCTTACGTCAGGCTCCGCCTCAATCGCTGGCTCTGCCACCGCCGGTGGTTCGTTGCCGGTCTCTAGTGACCGCTGCCAACGACTCGCTGCGTGCGGCTTGGCCGGGGCCTCGACCGTATCAAACCTCGGGTAACTGGAGAACAAGGCCTCACTCATTGACGGCGACCTTCTGGTCTTCGGTCAGCCACTGCTGAAGCAAGGCGGCAGTCTCTTCCTCGCGCTCCTTCGCGTAATCCTTCAGATACGCGAAGGGATCCGACTCTGGCGATACCCCGCCGGCTTCGCCCAGGCTTGCCGCGCCAAGCGCCCCCGCTGGGCCCGTACCGGCTGCGCCAACGGCAGCTTCGGTTGCCAACTTCGGCATAAGCATCGGCCGGACCACACCGAAGGCGAGCACGATCACCACGACGCCAAGCAACAGCGCTTGCAGGCCGGACCAGAAATAGCGGTCCATCAACTGCTGCACCATGCCGGGCGCAGCCACGAGGTCATCTGCCGGCACCTGCTGGAAAGGCATCAACTCGACGGAGATCGAATCTCCGCGCTCGAGATCGAGACCTGCGCCGGACGTGATAAGTGCCTGCAGGTCCGTAATCAGCGCTTCGCGGACAGTCGCCGCATCCGCGGCCGCCGGATCGATGCCGAGCGCCTGCTCGTTCAGCAACACCGCGATCGATATACGCTTGATCTGCCCGGGCAGGGTTTCAATCTCGGTGCGTGTCTCGTTGATTTCATAAGCGATGCTTTCGGACGAGTTCTTCGCCGAATTCGAACTGCTGGCGCCGCCTCCGGCAGCCTCGTCCGCCGGCAGGTTGCTCGCAACCGTCAGGGCGCCCCCGCCGCCGCTACCCGACTCAGTAGAATCGTTGATGGTCCGGTTACGGACAACCTTGGACTGCGGATCGAATGTTACCTGGGAGATGCGTTGGCGCTCCCGGTTCACGTCCATCGAGACCGAGACGCGCGCATTGCCGATGCCGACGCGGGCTTCCAGCAAGGTTGCGATCTTCTGTTCGAGCGCTGCGGCCTGGTCTTCTGCGGCCATCGCAGGCTCGGCCATATGATCGGTCTTGGGACCAGCCAGGATACCCTTCGTCGGATCGATCACGGCAACATCTTCCGGATTCAGACCGGACACGGCCAGTGCGACCAAATACTGGATCGCCTCGGCCTGGCTTTCGGACAGGGTGTGGGTCGTCGACAGCGTCACCGATGCCGTCTGCGTCGACTGCGCCCGGGAGAAACCGGAGCGCAGGTTCGCGCCGATGTGGACGCGCGCAGAGCTGATCCCCGGAATCGCAAGGATGGTCCGCGTGAGCTCGCCTTCCTTCGCGCGCCAATAGGCGGCGTTGTACATTTCCGAGGTGACGGAGAAGCCGTTCACATCGTCCAGCAACTCGTACCCCTGCACCGACTGACGCGGCAGGCCGTCTTTGGCGAGGGCAAAGCGAACCTCGTCGCGCTTGCCTTCGGGAATGAAGATGGATCCACCCTTGATTTCGTAAGGAATACCCGTTTGTTCGAGTTCTTCGATGATTTCGCCGGCATATTGCGGCTCGAGGCCAGAATACAGGAGGGCCATAGGCTCCTTGGTGGCCCCCTGCACCATGAACGTCATGGCGAGCACGATACCCAGCACGGCGGCGCCCAGCATCAGCTGCCGTGTCAGGGGCAAGGCCCTTAGTGTCTCGATAAACTTCATGAACAAGCGGCCCTAACTGGGTCTGATTCTGGACTAATGATTAAAATTAGACCCCAAATCGTTAAGGTTATCTTTACCCCGCATTGGTCTAAACAGCGTCACGATCAGTGGTAGAATCGGGGTCAGGATGGCCAAGAAGCCGGACAAAAAAGCGGACAAGAAAGCTGAAGCTGCGCCTGAGGCCGGCGCTGGCGACTCGCCTGCCAAACCGGCAAGCGGGCTCATGGGCCTGCTGATCCCGGGGGCCGCCGCGCTCGTCAGTTCATTCGCGCTTGTTTACTTCCTGATGCCCCCCCCTTCCCACACCGAAACCGCCGCTTGCGTTCCCGGTGAGGGGGCGGCAGCTGCCATCGCGCCGACCGCCAAGTCAGACCAGACCTATGTCGAACTGAAGGAAGTGTTGATTACCGTGGGCAGCGCACCGGCCACGCGCTATCTGAAGATGCATATTTCCGTCATTACGGACGCCGATGGCACGGAAGCCGTAAAGTCCGCCGAACCCATGCTGATCGACGCCTTCAACACCTACCTGCGCTCCATCGAGATGAAGGACTTTGAAGATCCGGGCTTTTATCCGCGTATGCGCGAACAGCTCGCCCGCCGGTCGGAACTCGTCCTGGGCAGCGGCGTCTCGAACGGCGTCCTGATTACAGAATTCCTCCTGAGGTAACAGAATGAGTATCCAGCCTACGGATGTTGCGATCTTTCTGGTGTCGTTCGCGGCCTGCATCTATTGCTTTGTGCTGAGCAAACGCCTGAAGGCTTTGCAGGACACGAAGGATGGCCTTGGCGCAACGATTACGGCGCTGTCGACGTCGATTACCCAGATGTCGTCGACCACCCAGGATACCCGCGTGCGCGTAGAGTCGATGGCCACCCGCCTCGCTCACCTGATCGCGGAAGCTGAGAAGACCTGCCAGAAACTTGAGGCGACCATTGCCTCAGTCGATACGGCGAAGGCGAGCGCCACAGACGAAGTGCATGCCGCCCAGATGGATCTCTACGTGATGATGCGCACCGTGCTTGATCAGTCCAAGGAGCGTGTTGCCGAAATGACAGGGCTCATGCGTCAGATGCGCATCATGTCGGAGGAAGCCGCGACGGCTCCCGTGCCAGCGAGCGTGCTGGCGGCCCGTTCCCGGTCTGCCTGAAGCACCGGCGCCGTAAAGGTTAGCAAAACCGGGCCATTTGTTTACCGAAAATTAGTCCCGTGCGGTAAATCTGGCGCAAAGTGGCGCGGTTCCCCTCCGGACCGCAAACCTGACCGCCGAAAGTCCCGAAATACCCATGTCATTCGTCAAGAATAACACGTCTCATGTCCTGCTGACCCTCGGCGTGCTGTTCACGATCGGCGGCGCGACGCGCTTTCTGCCGAGCGATCTCGCCTTTGCAGAGGACCTCGGCCTGAAAACTGCCGAGAAGGGCGCAGCGGCCTCCGGCCCTGCCGCCTCAAAGGCAGCCGGCACC
Source organism: Hyphomonadaceae bacterium (assembly GCA_027485145.1). Taxonomy (GTDB): domain Bacteria; phylum Pseudomonadota; class Alphaproteobacteria; order Caulobacterales; family Hyphomonadaceae; genus Hyphomonas. Next base: position 11,924 of record JAIXRO010000023.1, read on the forward strand.
CCGGCCACCTCGGGCGGTCCGGAAGAAGTCTGCTTTACCACGGAATCGGCGGCGATGGTTGCCGAAGACCAGTGGCTGTTTGAATCGCAGAAGGAAGAGCTGAAGAAAGAAAAGCTCGCGCTTCAGACCTGGGAAAAGGAACTGCAGACCCAGACCGCCGAACTGCAAAACCTTCAAACGACGCTCGAAGACCGCTGGCAGCAGATCCAGACGGCGTCGGACGCCGACATCAAGCACCTGGCCGGCATGTACAGCATCATGAAGCCCGACCAGGCCGCGACCATCTTCAACCAGATGGACCCCGCCTTTGCGGCCGGGTTCCTGCGCCTGATGGCGAGCGAACAAGCCGGCATGATCCTCGCGAACATGGACTCGAAGAAGGCTTACGTGATCAGCGTCAAGCTCGCGACCATGAATGCGGACGTGCGCAATGCACCCGCCAGCCTGAACGACGGCTGATTCCATCGCCCGGCCCCGGCGTCTGCCGGGAACGATAGACCCGGCAAGACTCCATCCCATCATAACGCCGGGTATGACGCCGCGTCGCGTCTTTCCGGCCCGGCTCGCCTGCGTTAACCTCGGCCTGTCTCTCGGAGAACACGCATGAGCGAGGCAAAGACGTATCTCGGCTGGAAAATCGATTACACCTCCCCGGCGGGCGAGCCAGCTTTTGCCGGACCAGAATCGATCTCGTGGCAAGTGTTCAAGAATCCTGTCGCATTGGCGGTTGGAGGCATCTGCGCCGTCCTCCTCGAATTCGCCGACGCGCGCATCCGCTCCGGCGTATGGGATCATTCCGTTTTCAAGACGGACCCGATCGGCCGCTCCAAGCGGACCGGCACCGCTGCCATGGTCGGGGTTTACGGCCCCCAAACGGCCGCCCGCCGCGTCATCCAGGGCGTCACCAACATGCACTCGCGCGTCAGCGGCGAGACGCCCTCGGGCGAGGCCTACCGCGCCCTTCAGCCCGAACTGCTCGATTGGGTCAGCGCCACCGCCAGCTATGGCTTTCTCGTGGCCTATGACCGGTTCGTCCGCCCGCTGAGCGATGCCGACAAGTTGAAATTCTTTGCCGAAGGTGAAACGGTCGCGGGCCTCTACGGCGTCCAGACCAAGATCCGTTCCCTGGCGGACTTCGATGCGATGATGCGAACGCTCCTCCCCCGGTTCGAGCCGCATCCGATCAATACGGAATTCCTCGATATCATGAAGTCCGGCCGCGCTGCGCCTGGCGTGCCGAAAAGGCTGCAAAGCTCGCTCGTGAACGCAGCCGTTGAAATCCTTCCGCAGGATGTGCGCGCCCGCCTCGGCCTCGGCCCGGACTATGACCTGACGCCCGCCGGACGGATCGCGGTCAAGTCCATGGCGCGTATCGCCGAAAGCGTTCCCGACACAGCCGGCCCGCCCGCACAGGCCTGCGAACGGCTCGGGCTCCCGCGCAGCTTTCTCTGGAAAAGCGAGGCCGACCGCGCCCGCCTGCTCGCATCGGTCCGTCAACGCACTCAGCTTCAGGAAGCCTCGACATGAAACTTGCCTTCACCCGCGAAGAAGAATCCTTCCGCGAGGAAGTCCGTGACTTTCTGGACCGTAACCTGAGCCCCAGCCTTCGCGCCTATGCGAAGCGAATGACCAGCGTCTATTCCACCAAGCCGATTGCGATGGAATGGCAGTCCATCCTCGTGAAACAGGGCTGGGCCGCGCCGTCCTGGCCCGTAGAGTATGGCGGCACAAATTGGTCCGTCGCACAGCGCTATATCTTCGATGTGGAGATGGCCCGCGCCGGCGCCCCGCCCCTGTCGCCCATGGGCATCGGCATGTGCGGCCCTGCCCTGATCGGCCACGGCTCGAAAGCGCAGAAAGACCATTACCTTCCCCGCATCCTGTCCGGCGCAGACTTCTGGTGCCAGGGCTATTCCGAACCGCACGCCGGCTCCGACCTCGCCGCGCTCACCATGTCCGCCGTCGAAGACGGCGACAGCTATGTCTGCAATGGTTCGAAAATCTGGACCACCCACGCCCATGAAGCCAACATGATGTTCTGCCTTGTACGGACGGACTCGTCCGGCAAGCAGCAGCAAGGCATCACCTTCATCCTGATCGACATGACCTCGCCTGGCGTGCGCGTTGATCCCATCCTGATGCTGTCCGGCGAGCATATCCAGAATGCGGTCTTCTTCACCGATGTGCGCGTACCGAAAGCCAATGTGATCGGCAAGGTCAACGAAGGCTGGACGGTCGCCAAATACCTGCTCGAGTTTGAGCGCGGCGGCTCGTCCTATGGCCCCCGCCTGCTCGCGCGGCTGCGCAGCCTCCGTCAAATTGCGGCCGAGGAAGGCCTGCTTGACGAAGCGTTTGCCAGGAAACTCTCCAAGGCCGAAGCCGAAGCCCAGACGCTTGAGGCAGCTGAACTTCAGATGATGTCGGAACTCGCGGGCGGCGGCACGCCGGGCCTCAAGGCGTCGATGATGAAGATCCGCGGAACCGAACTCAGCCAGCACCTGACTGAACTCAGCCTCGAACTCGCTGGCGCGTATGCGGCGCCGTTCCAGCCACACCACACATCACCCGGCGGCCCCGTCCCCGGCTTCGACGGCACCAACACGCCCCTTGCCGGTCCGGAAAGCGCCGTTACCGCGAGTGCCAAATACCTCAATGACCGCGCCGGATCGATCTATGCGGGGTCAAACGAAATCCAGCGCGGCATCCTTGCGAAGGGGCAGCTCGGGCTCTGAATCGGCGATCCGAAACGTGGGCAGCGGTTTTCGGACAAACGCCGCGACAGTTTCAGAATCCGCCGCCCGTCTTGAACCCGCCGCCTCGCCGGCCGCCGCCGCCACTGCGCCCTCCCCCGCTCGGGAAGGATCGTCCGCCTGAGGATGAAGACCGGGACGACCGCTTCGGCGGCCCCGGAAAGATCGGCCCGCTGCCATAGCCCCCACCCCCACGCGTGGTTTCGCGGGCGACTTCCTCGATGACTTCTTCGAGCACTTCCCCAAGAACGCCGCCGATCATGCCGCCAAAGATGTCCGGCAGGCCGATCGTGTCCCGGCGCCCACGGCCGCCAAAATCCGGATGCGCCTGCGGTTCGGCCCGCCGGATGGAGCGACTGAGGCTCCGCAGGCTGCCGCGCACATCTGCGTCGCCCTTCATCAGGCTCGACATCATCTCGTCAAAGGACGCCCGCGACATGATCGCGTACGGACTGTCGAACCGCGCCTCCTTGAACTGGCGTCGCAGCGCTTCGAGACGCGCGAGATCCTCGCGCAGCACGCCGGGACGTATCAGGCGCTTTCCAGCATCCAGATCGAGCGACATCTCTTCGGCGCGGAGGCGCACCAGCTGGTCGACGATCCGGTCGTCTTGCGCGTCAACGGTCTCCGCTGCCAGCACGCGCAGGTCCGGAAAGCTCGCCTTGCGCAGCTCTGCCGCCAGCATCTGGCGCGCCTCGACGGCTGGTCCGGATTCTTCTTTCAGCGCCGCTTCGTGGCGCCTCGCCGTCTCCCGGTGGTGCTCCTCGGCCGCCGCGATCTCTGCGTCGCAGCGCTCGATCTCGCCCTTCAGCGCGTCCGCCTCACCCTTCAGCGCGCCGACACCCGCGTCGAGCATCGCGCGCTCTTCCGCTTCGACGAGCGCCGCCTCCGCCTTGTCCTCAAGGCCGGCGACGAATGCCGCATGTTCTGCAATCCGGTCCGGCAATTCCGTCAGGCGCTGGTAGTTCAGGAAGGCCTGGTCATACCGGCACAGCCCGGCGACCCAGCCATCCAGCATACGGATGATCCCCTCGTCCTTGTACTCCGGAGACCGGAACTTGCGCTTCCAGAGATAGCTGAACAGCGCATCCTGCTCATAGGGCGCGCCTTTCTCGGTTCGGTCCTTGCGGGCGAGCTCCAGTTTCTGCTGTGCGCGCTGCGTTACCGCCCGGGCTTCATCCGCCGCTTCGACAAGGCTTGCATACGCCGCGCTGCCTTTCAGGCCCGCCTCCGCGCTCGCCACTTTCGTTTCATACGCGGCAATCGCCGCATCGCGCTGCGCCGCAAGCCCGGTCCGTTTCTGCTCAAGGCGTTGAAGGTCTGCCGCTGCAGCTTCGAGCGCCGCATGCTCGGCGGCGACAAACGCTGCATGGCGCTCTGTCAAGGCTCGTGCCGACGCTTCCAGCTGACCAAAAGCGGCCCCATCCTTGCCGGCCTGCACGAGATCAAGCTGCAACGCGGCCAGCGCGCCATAAGCCGCCGCCTGCTCGCGCTGGATCGCCGCGCGCCGCGTCTCGACGCCGTCGGCATCCGCCAGCGCCGCCGCGAGCGACTGGCGCAGTCGGCCCAGCTGGTCATCCAGAAGCGCCAGCGCCTCCCGGCCATTCAGCGCATTGCTCATGGCGTCACCATTCGAGAATTGCTCCGCCCGGGGTTTCCACCGTGTACTGAGGAGACAGGTATCCGGCTGACTTCACGCCAATCACCGCGTCCTGCACGATCTGGTCATCACCCTTGTCCGCGGCAACGCCGTTGAACACGGCCTCGCTGACCCGCTGCCCCCAGCGCGACACACGGTCCGACTTCCGGTCTTCTTCACTCGTCACCGGCACCTCGACGAGGCGCCCCGCCGGATCAACCGCTTCGACAATCAGGTAATAGTTGCGTCCGCCGGGTACGTCGTCCGGGATCCGGAACACGCCCGTGTACTCCTCGCCTTGACCATACACCACGCGCACCTGATAGATCGCCGCAATGTCTGCCTGCAGAGTTCTCAAGCCCTCAACGGCGCCTCGCGCAGCCTTCACGTCGCCCGCCGCAATCGCGGTCCGGCCTTCTGACAAAAGGCTGTCCGCCCGAAGCTTCACGCCGTCCTCCAGCGCAATCGCCCCAATCTCGCCATGCAGGCGCGTCAGCTCCGCGGGAAGCGTCTCCGCCAGTTCGATCCGTGTACGCTCTGCTTCGGCCCGGGCCGGCACCACCACCCCGATCTGGTAGGCCCCGAACAAGGCCGCAATCGCCACGACACCGAATGATGCCGGCGCGAGCCAGCGATCTCGTTTGATGTAGAGCTTCGCGAGGCTTACCCCAAGCGAAGGTTTCGGCGGCTCGTACAGGAACCGCTTTTCCTCGAGCGCCTTCACGCCTTCTTTCAGGATGCGCTCCGGCACATCGATGCCCTGCGCGGCATAGATGTCCTTCAGCCGCGCCAGCAACGCCGCTTCACGGGCGCCCGCGTCCAGCTCCGTCAGGACGAGCTGCTCGCGGTGGCGCAGCGTATCGACGACGTCCATCGCGAGGAGGACATCGTCGAGCTTGCTCTTGTCACGGACAGCCGGAACGGCAGTGTCGCTCACGGCTTGGGAAGCAGCGCGAGGCCCGCGCCCTCCGTCACCAGCTTGGTCAGGCGGCGCTTGCCATCTTCAACCGCTTCGCGGATCTCTTCGGAGTTCTGCGTCGCGAGCTTGCGCATCTCGGCAATAATCGTCTGTGTACGTTCCTGGTAGGACACCACCGAATCCACAAGCATCTTCACCGAGGCCGCCGAAACCGTCGGGCCATAGCCCGCTTTCACGGCCGCTTCCTGAACCTTGCCGCCGATATCGGCCAGAACTTCAAGGCTCTGGTTCACACCCTTCTTCATGGCTTCCAGCGTCTGCGTGGACTCGTGAAGCCCGTACATGCCCGTGAAGCTCGCCGTCAGCGCTGTCAGAACCACTTCATTGGTCGAGAAGAAGCTGACCGATTGCGCATATACGCGGTCCTTGGCGGTCGTCGTCTGGACAAGGCGCGCCATGACCACTTCGGACGTGTTGTAGCCGATGGTGATATTGTCCGAGAGGTCCTTGGAAATCTGGTAGCGCTTCTCTTCGTTCTGCAGGAAGCGCAGCTTCTCGTCCCGCGTCAGTTCCAGCGTCGCCCGCTCCGCGGCATCCTCGCCCGTATAGGCCTCGAGCGCCGCCACCGCCTCACCAACCGAAGCCCGTGCCTCGTTCAGCTTGCCCTCGGCCGTCTTCAGGACTTCCAGCGCCATCACTTCGGACTGTTTCATCGCCCCGCGGAAGTCGAGATAGGCCTCAAGGATCTTCCGCTCCCGGTCGATCTGGTTCGCCGTCTCGTCCTGTACTTCCAGGTACACGTCCTTGATCTTGCCGAAGCGGCTGGCGATGTCGCCGCGCGTCATCTTCATCCAGGCGGTGGAGGCGCGCTCCATCGTGGAAATCTTGCCGTCCGCATACTGATCGACGAGGGATTTCGCATCATCCCGGATCGAGTTGAAGGCCTTGGTCACATCTTCGTAGCGCTCGCCGACCGTGATTCCGGCGACCTGTTCGCGCACGACATCGTTGAACAGGCTCGCCTGGTCCAGCGTGCGCGCAATGGCGGCCACCTTGTCGGGCTCGAGATCGGAAATCTGCTCCAGCAGCGCCACGATCGGCGCCGCGCTGCTCTTGCTGGCCGGCACGAGGCCCAGCTGTTTCAGCCCGCCCATCGCCTTGTCGAGATACTGAAGTGCCGTAGGGCTCTTTTTCGTCGCCATCGTGATTGTCTCCCTTGCCGCCCGCGACGCTTGCGAACGCAGGGCTATACGTAGCGACGCGCCGTCGCTGCACAAGGGACAATTTATCGAAAAACAACGAATGGTGGGCGGTACAAGGTTCGAACTTGTGACCCCTACGATGTCAACGTAGTGCTCTACCGCTGAGCTAACCGCCCGTCTGTCCCGGCCGGGGCAAGAAGAACGTCGCAGGATAGCGCGAAAAGCACTTTATTTCCCATAAAATCAGACTGATAGCTGATCATTATCATTGCATTGGTCAGTGGTCAATTTTCTTGACCGGGTCGTATCCCTTCGGAAGCGCACCTTGAATTTTGGGCGTCGTTGTGACGCCAGCGTGACAAGAAATCTGCTTCGGATAGCCCCAAAATTACAACAAATCCAATAGTCTAGCCTTTAGTCACATGCTTCAGCATGTTATACTTGTCGAAGGTAAAGCTCGCTAAAAAATATGCGACGCCGTCCGCACCCCCACCTCCCCGACATCAACCCATTGTTTTGTCGCGACCGAGGGTTTTGCCATCCGTAACCGTTCGCGCCCACGATATCCGTCATGAAAAACAACACCCCTAAGCTTTTGAGCGCCTGGCCGGATTACATCGGCTCGCAGCAACCATACGCGGCGACAACGATCCATTTCTTACGGGAACCGTCATCCTACCAACGGACCGATAGCGGCGCGGCAAGCACTGTCGCGGGGATCAAGCAGCAGGTTTCGGACATCACCTATCGGCTTGATCAGCTATACTTCAACGCGAAGCATGTGGTGGACCGCGTTTCACGCGATGATCGGTTCGAGGCGTTCTGCGTTGTCGAAAAGGTCCACGTTCACCCTCACGTCCATATTGCATGGTTCCTGCCGGAAAGCCGTCGCGGTGCACGCCATCAAAAAGTCGATGAACTTCTCCGGCTTCACTGCATTCTCGAGACGCTTCACCGCGACCCCAAAACGCTTGAAGCCAGAGACAGCCTCCTCCTGAAATCTAACCGCTGGTTGCGTTTGCGCTATGAGTCAGACGCGATTGCAAACTGGAAATCCCGCGGGTGGGCAGTCCACAGCAGCTCTCTCGAGAAGGGGTTCTCGCCGGGATACATGTTCAAGGAGATGAGGACCTATCAGGACGTTTCTGACCGCTCCTTTTTTGTATCTGAGCTTCATTCTTCCAAGCGGCGCTCGAAGATGACGCGATACCATTCGACCCAACTGAATGCCGAGACAGGCACCAAAACTCACATTCTAAACCTGGATGCACCGCTGATGCCAAAGCGCTAATTCGGAAGTCCAACTGTCAGTGTTTGTGCTCTAATATCGACAGTTCTTCCTTCATTTTACCGAAACCGCTCAGAACGGTAATGGAGAGGGCGTGCCCAAACACAAACGACCTCAAGCCTTCCATATTCACCCCAGACCTCCCCTGTTCAAAATGCCTGGACCGAGTTGTGGTATCAACGAACGGAGTGAGCGAAGCGAACGCCGCGTTGATACCATTATTCGTCCAACGGACGGACTTCAGAAGCTTCAGGTTACCTTGGGCATCATGACTACCAAGCTATCATGTGTGAACACACAGGAACCCCAGGGACACTTGGTGATGGAAAGCTAACCTACTCATAGCGCCCTCCCCATTCATACTGATCAGCTATCTCTGGGACGCTCTTGAAAGCAGGACGTCTGACCTCGGCGCTTCCTTGTCTCTTTGGTTGCTTCCACTAATCAAACAGCAGCCCCTTCCCCTCTACGTTTTTCAGACGGACCTCTTCCTTCTCTCTTCGTCCCTTGGCGTGGTCCCTCTGCGTTGATCCTCATGGATTGAGCGGTCTCGTGGGTTCCTACAAGATGGTTTGCCGAAACGGGGTCCATTGCCGGTTTTGCTTATGTCTTCTCACCGGTTTTCCTGTCCTCTGAAGAATGTGCACTGGAAGCGTCCTAGGCAGCGTTCCGGATCCTGGGTACCGGAGCCCACCTGAAGCAGAAGAAGCCGTTCCTGAACTTCTGTAGAGTCGCTGTGTTGGTGTCTGCGTCTGGTCTGCGGGTTCATAGAAACCAGTGTGCTCTCCAGTGTTTTTTCCTGCTGGATATCCACTACGGACCTCTTGGTTCAACAACCGCTTTCGGGATGAGCCAAACCATCGGATTTGCAGGGAGAGGCTAGGTCCCTGAACCGGTACAACATCATCACCGGAGCCATACAGTTTCCGAGTCTCAAACCCCTGACGAACTCCCTTAGGTGTTCTTTGGGGATTTATCAGTTCCGGGATTTATCTGGGCATCTGAACCCGGAAGCGATTGCTGCCACCTGGTAGTTTATGGGCGTCAATCAGCATCGTTTCCGGGGTCCATACTCTCAACTTCGGAAAGCGTTCTCGACTGCGGAACCACAACACCTCACAGGGACCTCTACGAAAGTCACTGGCGACGTTTACGGGGTCGAGTGGTGGACGGTACCGGAAACAAAAGGCTGGCGCTCCTGAGTCACGACAGCAATCCGGTGACACCGGAAATGTTGAAGTCTTAGCTGCTTCGAGAGGTCCGCGGGTGGATTGCCTAGGCATTTTCCCGGTTTGGGAAAGCGAATGCCTTATAGTCCTGAATTCGGGAACCGCACGCACGTTGGCGAACGGCTCTCAGCGACCGCGATGACTGGAGATCTTAGCCGGAAAGGCTGCGAATCCGGCGAACCCAGCTCGGTTCAACCGGGTGAGCTCAATCACCTATCCCTATTCTTCTAAAGGTCATATTGAACCTAGAGCTGCTCACATTCTTACGCTTGGGAACTGAGTGCTCCCAAAAGTGTTGCAACTCACCCCTCATCAACAGGAGAGTACCGTGCTTAAGGGGGAAGCTAATCTTCTGAGATATGTCGTCTTTCCGGCGAACAATGAAGTCACGTGTGGCACCAAAATTCGCTGATGCTATGATTGGATTTACTCCAAGCTCCTTCTCGTCGTCAGAGTGCCAGCTAAGGTGGTCACTTCCGTCTCTGTACCAATTTAAAAGGACACTATTGAACATTACACCGGAGGAGTTCTCGATAGCGTTTTTTAGAAAGAGTAGACCCTTGTTCCACTGGTTCGGTTGCGATTTTATTCCTGAGTAGGTGTACGCCTTTCCGGGGTCACCATACCAGGAGGTCAACCGAGGTAGCGGGGTACGTTTTCCGTAGAAGTTAATCCAGTCCTGTTTCCAGGCGATGTTTTTGAAATTGATGCTTCCAATATCCTCGGGGCTCATCTCTCGCCAGTTCGCGCTCCGCCATTCATTGGTGTCATTCTCTTGAAGGTATTCCAGAGTTCGGTCACTGACTTTCGAACTAAAGAAGTGCTCTGAGTAAAAGAGTTCTCCATTAGGGACCAGTATATCGTAGCCCTTCGTGTCGGCATTCCAAGCGACAGCGTAACCGCTGCGGCGAGGCACTTCAAAAGGCGGAACTAGACCTTCACTTTCAAACAGGTCAGCCACCAGACACCTCAAGCTCCAATTGCCAAGAAATGGCGGAGTATTTTCCGCCGGGACCACAATCATATTCGCAGAGTTCCGACTTTGTTATCGACGTAATCGACAATTCTTTATGGTGTTCCGGATTATCGACCGCTGCCTTGAGGTTGCGAATCCGTGGCGACCCGCCATCAAATTCTCGACTTGCACTGACGACGAGCATTGAGTGCCGCCCCTCTGTCATCATCTCAACGAAGAGACGAAAATGGTCCCAGCCATCTATGTCCATGACATTCGAAAAAATATGAAGTGTATCAAGTTTATTGTCGGTCATTAGATCAGCAGACCCCAGATCATCAAAACGCTTTTTCACGCAGACGATTTCGCATTCGGGTGCGATGCAGCGATAAACAGCCTCTGCCCTGATCAGTCCGACGGCGGACGGCTCAATCAAAACTACTTGTGAGAGTGCAGAAGAAAACGCATCTCCGAACTTATCGAAAAGCAAGAGACCAGCCAATCCTTGTCCGCAACCGTAGTCCACCAGCCGGATGGGACCCTTCATAGGCGCTACTGTCTCGGTCAACGCTTCCCATTGGCAGGCGATCATAAGACCATAGGAATACAAATACTGGTCGAATTCTTCGGTCGAGCTCAGGATATTTCTACCGTAACCAAGGTCACTCCGTAAGTCGCGGTCTCGGCCAGCAAGCTCCCTGAGCCACTTAAACGAAATAGGCTTCCCTTCTCTTCGGAGACCGCAAATTGCACCAACGATTGGTTCTTGGTTTCGAAGCGCAGCGACTTCGTCAGAAGACAAACCAACGAACGTCGACTTCATGCATTTCCCTCCACAGACGGGCATAAGCCCGAAACGTTAGACTGAAAATCTTTTGGCACAAGCGGGCAGCAATGGGCAAAAAGCTGACCCACAGCGCGCTCACTTCAAATCGGCGTTCGACACCCGGCTTTCACCGAACGGTTTTGGGAAAGGCTGGAAAGCTATAAGGCGTTCTGGCGCACTGAGTCTTCCACCGGAAAACCGGAGCCACGCCTGATTTTCCACAACATATAGGAATTTATTCCCTTACCCCTTTTCCGACCTGGTGTTACCCAATTCGGTTTGGAAGAACGCCATGACCCAACCGCCAACCATCAGAGAGTCATACCAAGACCTCCTCGGCGTAGAGTTGCTGTGCGCCATGCCTGGGTGCCGCCATAGCAAGGTGCTGCCGCTCCAAGCATTCGCCGACGACGACACGGTGACCACCATCAGCCGGCGTGCTCGCTGCTCAAAATGCGGCACCAAAAACGTCAACGTGGCGCCGCGGTGGCGACCGATGAGGGGTTCAGGATTACCCGTCTAGCCAGTCTCAGATGATAGGGAAAATTCGCCGACGTCCAATGATCGCATCCCACCCGACACCGCTATCCGCACCACCTAACTTGCTCCTCGCAACCATATGAAAAGGAGCAACATCATGAACGCGAACATCGACTGGCTAGACGACTTCCCGCCACAGCAACGCCTGGCGCTTTTTCTCGACGCTGAACTGGCCGGAGAGGATCGCGACGAGCAGATCAGGCGGCTTGCGACGGAGCTTGGCTACAAGAACGCCAAGACTGTCGAAATGTGGACAACCTGCGCGTCGAAAGTTCCGCTTCATATGCTGACACGGATTGCACACAACACTGGCGGCGACGTCAGCAACTTGCTTCCCTTGTGGATCGCGCAGGAGATGGCCGGCGAAGATGCAGACCAGCTCTACAACGCTTCCAAACGGATGCTCAGTCTGTTCGAGTTCTCGGTCATTGCGGTTGCAAGGGACGTATACCGCGGCGACGACGATGAGCGCGAGGACGGCTAGTCGTAGTTCCTCGAACCCCACAGATCATCGCTACAAGAGAGACCCCAAAGCCCGCGCTTCTCCGCGCGCGGTCTTCTCAGCGGCAGCATATTTTCCGCCGCTGAAGCGCGGCCAATCGCGTCCCCGGCCGTTCGCAAACAAATGCACACCCAGATCGGTGTCTTTGACTGAGGAGGTGTCGATGGACCTGTCATCGGTATCGGTCCACTAGATCGCACACTCGACGTTCCTCGACCCAATGAAATCCGAGAGGGCTAGGGCAGCCTTCTCATAAACGCTGATGGGGTCACGCTTGCTGCCGGCTATGGCGCGGGACAGCGGAATTTCAGCTGATCCGACGAATGACGCGAGATACCACCAAAGTAATAGCAAAACTGTGTGAAATATTTGAAACACTTTGCACAAATCGGAATTCAAGCAGCCCATATAGCGCGCAATAATCATGATTTAGACCAGCCTTGGTGCATATTTTGGTTAGTTCAACGTGTTCGAAAACGTCGTACATTTTCTAAATATGCCACACATTTACGAAATGTATTGACATGAGCCGAAAAAATAGGCAAATCGCAGGCGCCGACACGAAGCGTGGAGAAGCCTGTGCGTGACAAAAGACAAAAATTTGTGAGCCTTGCTGAGGCTAGAGTGAACAAGACGCTCAAAGATATTCAGCTCATTGGGAACCTATCGAACCGGTCCGCATATGAATTCACTGATGAGGACGTAAGGAAAATTTTCGTCGCACTTCAAAAAGAGCTTGAAACAGCAAAAGGACGCTTCGCCAAAGAGCGCGAGAGCTCAATAGGGGAGTTCAAGCTTTGAGCGGCTCAAGTAAGTTTCGCCAGTGGGTGTGGCCTGGCGTCGGTGCGACGCCAGTGAATTATGGTCTCGACAGCGAGATTTTTGATTCCGAGCGCTTTCCACATATCCAGACATTCGTTCGAGAGGCGATTCAGAACAGCCTTGACGCTCGACAGGATAAGACAAAGCCAGTTGTGGTCCGGTTTAAGTTTCACGCCAGCGAACTGAAAGGTCGTGGCGAGTTTCTGAGTGACCTCCGGGTCAAAAAAGGGGCTTGCGCGCTGCGCTGGCCGGCTGAATGGGACCAAGGAAAATTCAACTGGCTGGTCGTCGAAGACAGTAATTCTACCGGCCTGAATGGCGAACTAAACAAGCGCACAAGCGATTTTTGGAATTACTGGCTCAACTTCGGGATTTCGAACAAGGACGGCAGAGGGCGAGGCGGTCGTGGAATCGGTCGTGTGACATTCTTGCTTGCCTCAAGGATCAACACTGTGATCGGCGTCACCCGAAGAGCAATGGACGGAGTTGTCGCCGCCTGCGGCATGAGCGTTTTGCGGCCAATGGAGTACGAAGACGATTTCAAGTGCAGCTACGCTTATCTTGCTCAAGAGACTTCGGGCAATGTGTTCTCATTGTATGATGACCCGACGTTCCATTCCGAGCTCGCAGCTGCATTTAAGGTGCCTGATTACTTGCTGAAGCAGGAGAACGGTTTTGCGCTAATTATTCCGTACCCGCACGAAAGCCTCAATCCTAAAGGCATAATTGCTGCAGCAATTGAGCACTTTGGACCGGCGATTATGGGGCGTTTGTTGGTGCTTGAGGTTGATGACGTTGTAGTTGATGCAGCTACGATCGATTCTGCAGCAGCAGCCGTCAAAGAGTTTTTCTCGCATGAGTCCCTAAAGCGTGAGCCTAAGAGGGTACTTTCGCTTGCGCGCTCGTCGCTGGAAACTCCGGACTTCCACATCAAAGTCGAAAACAGTTCAAAGAAACTTTTGGACTGTGTGACAGCTGAAACTGTGGAGCAGATCCGAAAATCGTTTGATGAGAAGGGCGAACTGCATATTTCGCTCGCCGTTCCTGTCACTCGCGACGGAAAGGTGACGACTTCGGATGTCAGAACTGCAATTTCTAAGGCTCCGGCAGGCACTGTTCCGGCGGACTTCTTTTTCCGTGAGGGGATGTGTTTGCCAGACGTGGTGGCCAAGAACCCTGCAGATGTAGATGTCATCGTCCAGTCCAACGAGGGTGAACTAGTCGCATATCTCAATTTTTGTGAGGGCAAAGCTCATCTCGACTTGTTGGAAACCAAGGAAGTTCGAGAGAAGCTGCGTGAGGTTGGTTTTGAGGGTGACGTAACGCTCAAGCGCTTCATGAAGAAGTTAATGTCGGACCTGCGGGCGCTGGTGTTGCCAGACACATCTGCGCCTGACTCATCAACATTCAGCAGCTTCTTTTCTGCTCCCATGACAACAGCAACGAAGACGAAAAAGAAAAAGGGAAAAAAGAATATTGTGATTGACGACCTGCCGCCGCCGCGAGTTCGAGTGTTCCTTGTGGAGGACCTGAAAGACGGGTTCAAAATTCGCAGCAATCCTGAATACACAGGCTGGCCGGTCACACTTCGCGCTGAAATTGCGTATGCGGACGGTTCGCGGTCGCCGATGTGGAGCAAACATGACTTCTCACTCCCAAGTATGCAAATTGTGCATAGCGGTAGCCACAAGCCGGAGTTCTCCAAGAACGTCGTGCGCTGCAATGACTGTTCGGGTGCTTTTTCTATCGAGATTAGAGGCTTCGATAGTCGGCGAGAGCTGGTCGTGAATCTGACGCACACCAAGAAGCAGGAACAGAATGCGTAACACCATTAGACTCACCGGCCGCAAGCAACTTCCGGTTATGGCATTCGACCTGACTATCGAAGAGATCGGGGAACAAAGACGCGCAAAACTGTCATGCGTGGACCACAGTTACCTTAAAGGCTTTCCGCTCGACGCGGAAATTAGACTCAGGTTGTCAGAAAACAAATTCGTTGAGGTGTTGAATTTCGGCACCATTGGGAAACCGATAGAGACCGTCGAGGTGCGCAATTCGAGTTTCGGCGCTCCATCCTGTCAGGTGCGAATAGTCAAAAGTGATGCTGTTAATTCGGGCTTGTTGCTTGGTAGCACCAAAAACTGGACCTATAAGTCTGACGGCCAAACCGATGGCATATTGCTTTTTCAGCCGGGACCTACTCGACCTCGTGCGTGGAGGCTGGATGTTCGTGATGATGAAAACCCTATTCTCTATGTCGACGAACGAATTGAAGATGCGTCCGCCTGGGCAAAATCTGATCCCGTGTTTTTGGCTTGTGTACTTCCATATGTGATCAGTGAAGTTTTCGGCTGGATTCTCGAAACTGGATCTGAGCCAGAAGATGGCTGGATGGAACAATGGGTCCGTTGGGCAGAGAGCCTTTTGCCCAACGAGGATATGCCATTCAAAGGTGATGCCAAGACGAAAAGAGAATGGATTGAAAAGCTAACGACGACCTTCGCAGCGCGGCACAGGCTCGCAGATCAGATGGTCGGGAGCATCATGAATACATCTGAGGTGAGGGCGGGCGAATGAGTAAATATCCACATTTGTATGAGTTCAACCAAACTGGCTTGGATCTGTTCCGCAAGATCATGCAGGATCAGCTTGATGAAGCGGCACTCGATCCGATAGACAAACGCTACGCTAAGCCTTTGAGCGAGACCGGTCCTTTTCAGGTAGGTCAGTTCCAGACAGCTAGAGAAATGGCCGTCGCCATTTGCAAAAGCTTTGGGGACGCAGACCCTCAGAAATATGCGGCGCGAGAGGGCGTCTGGGCGTGGTTGTACTTTGCGCTTTTAGATGTGGTGTCTCCTCGAGTTGCAGGGGGCAAGCGAAAAGTGCTCGAGTTCGTTCGTTGGTATCCAGGAGATCCGAATGACTATCAGAAGGCGCAGCGACATCTAGTCCGTATGCCAACACTTTTGTACTCTGGGCTAGGCAGTTCTGCCGACCATTTGTTGTGCGGGAAACCCCACACAGGTCCTGAAATCCGAGAACAGCTTACCAGTCAACAAGACATGTTCAGCGTCAACTTTCAACAAGCCTGCCGAGCTCTATACTTTGATGACAAAACGGGTGCACTCAAGAAAGGAGTCGCAGGTCAAGACACTCCAGGCTCGACGAGACGACTGGCTCAAGTTCGAAAGCAACTTGATGTGACTTGGGATATGACAGACCTTTCGCCCGTCAAAATTCTCGAGCTGCTGCCTGCGGAGTTTGATCGGTTCAAGACTTAGATCCGCTGGCGCATGCTGGGCGGGGCGGTAGAAGGATGGAAAGCATCGAATCGCCGAAATGCTCTGCGCGAAAAGTGTACCGTTTGAGCACTTGTGGCTAAGCAACCCTACTAGATCGTGCGGCAGCCGCAGCAGGCATAGTCTTTGAGAGAATGTTGTGAACAACTCCAGCTATCTGGTTCGCCAAATACGGAGGTACCGCATTTCCGACTTGGGTGTACTGCTCAGTCCTGCTCCCCATGAAAAGATAATCATCCGGGAAAGTCTGGAGGCGCGCGGCTTCCCGGACTGTGAGACTGCGGCACTGGATAGGGTCGGGATGAATGAAGTAATGACCGTCTTTTGAGATGTGGCTAGTGACCGTCGTTGCTGCCGCAGTAGACACTTGAACCCGAAACCGGTCGGCGAACTTTCCCGTGGACCAATTGGCATGATTGGGCGCGAGATCTTCCGGAAACTCGTCTGCCGTTGGTGAACGCCCAAAGACCGAAGCAAAGGTAGCCGCAAAGAAGTATCGCCCAAGGTCGGACGTCATGTGACCACGTGTTTCGTGATTGGCTGTCGCCTGCAACTTGGAGCGCTCGATCCACCTCCGCAGCTCAGCGGGGCATTCGGGGGAGAATGATGATGGAGTTCTGTCTGATCTCGGAGGCAGATCGTTCTGGCGTTCAAACTCAGTCATGAGCAGGTCGGCTTTTTTTGAAAGCTGCGGCTCTCGAGTTCGAATCGACTTGATTACCCGAGACATCTCAGCAGCCACGTTGCCACGCCAAGTATCAGGCGCGTCTGGTCCGCCGCTCAGTCCGCTCCGCAGGGGTGGCATTCCAGTCAGAACATGTTCCACAAGACCCGACTGCCGTCTGGATAGTCGGTATACAGACTTCTGCAGATCGACCGACTGAAAGACATCTTTCCTGATGCCAAGCAATATTACCCGGTGCCGGTTTTGCGGTACGCCGTAGTCTTCCGATCGAATGATGAAGTCGCTTGGCGCATGCACACCGAGCAGACTCGGAGGGGCGTCTGAAAGTCCAATTGGTAGTATCTCGTATTCCGAACGGCGGCCGCCAAGTGTGCGTATGTCTTCGATCAGGATGTCAAAGATGCTTCCCTCAGAGACTTTCGATGAAAGCAGACCTTTCACGTTTTCCATCACAAAGACGGCGGGTTTTAGCGACTTGAGAACCCTGATGTACTCTCGAAACAGAAAATGGCGATCATCATCGTCAGGTCGGTAGCCGGCGATGCCTTTGTTTCGCGCGCGTCCAACCAAAGAGTAAGCCTGACAAGGCGGCCCGCCGATTACGACCGTGCGTTCTCCATATTGCTTCTTCGCTTGGCGAATAGCTGCATCCATCTCCTGCTGCGCGGAAGGGGTCCCGAGCACAAGCAGCCGAGCCTCGTCATCCGCCGTCTTCCATTGCCTTGGGTAGCGGTCGGTAAGATCAGACAGTGAGATCCGACCCGCATGGAATGCTATATACTCATCCGGCGCGTTCTCACCAAACTGCCGTAGGAACGCTCGAAGCCTAAGTGTAGCGTGAGCCGCTTTGTCCTTCTCAGCAGAAATCAGAATCTGAAAAGGAAAGCCGCCTCGTTTCGTGCGATACTGCGAAAAACCCTCTCCCAGACCTCCCGGACCTGCAAACAGATCAATGATTCCAAACTTATCCAACAGACGGCTCCAACTCTTGGGATCTTTGGTTACAGTGATCCTGTGAGGATTTCCAGGGGCGAGGGCTACTGGCGGAGAGAATGGCCGACATATTCGATGCTGCAACTAGGTCAAGGAACATGTCAGCCATTCGTGGCCAAGACACGAAGCCGGAAGTTGCCTTGCGAAAAGAATTGCATGCAGATGGGTTTCGCTTTCGACTCCACGACAAAAGGCTTTCCGGAAAGCCGGATATCGTGCTCCGGAAGTATAGTGCGGCTGTTTTTGTCCATGGATGTTTCTGGCATCAGCATGAGGGGTGCCGATACGCAGCGATACCAAAGACGCGGACAGACTTCTGGCTGAAGAAGTTCCAGCGCAATCTCATTCGTGATCGGTCGGTCCGCAATGAACTGCTCGCGGCCGGCTGGAGAGTTGCGGTCGTTTGGGAATGCGCGCTAAGGGCAGGCTGCGTTTCCGGAACTGTCGCGGACCTCGCCAACTGGCTTCGTATCGGCTCAGTCGAATTTGAATCATCAGCTGACTAGGTGTCATGTTGCCTGCTTTGTTATCGCACGCTCAATCCTATCGGATACCAGACCAGAGACTTTAGCGACCCGAGATTTGCTGGCGCGTGCGTAGCTCTTAGTCGTCTCGCTGCTTCGGTGACCCAGTGCAGCGCCGATCTCAAAAATGTTGGCGGCTTCTTCTATTGCCTTGGACGCATAGAAGTGCCGAAGTTCATGCAAGTGCATGTCAGGAACGCCAGCCACGGTCCGTGTCTTCTCCCACACTGCTTTTGTGCCATGCCGTGGCCGGCTGGTGTGCCGCGAGTTCGGAGAAACTTAGCTATCTGGCGCAAGGTCACCCTTTGAACTGGAGCGGTCGCGCCACGCTGTGATGAAGCCAATCACCGGCTCTGAAAGAACGCGCTTGAAGTCGAATTTGTTACGCTTGCCGCCTTTCAAATGATCAATGGGGTTCGTCCATATTCCCTTTTCGAGATCGAACTCAGACCACGTTGATTTGAGTGCTTCACCGCGTCTCGCTCGGGTAAAGAGTCGAAGCTTGATCATGGTAGCGGCGCCGTTGTCGGATTCGTTTTTCAACGTGCTGAGGATTTTCCGGATAGCGGCATCATCTGGCGCCTGATCACGCGGAGCCTCCGAGAATCTTTGTACCCAAACGCATGCGTTTCGCAGGATGTACTCCTGCGCAATTACGAAGGACATCCACCTAGATGCAAGATTTCTAACAGACAGACTGATCCTATCGGAATGTTGAATGTTCGCTCACATGCGCATACCGCGCCAACATCCGAAAATCCCGGTGTCCGCTGATCGAGGCGACCTCCGGCATGGATAGTCCCCGCTCAAAGAGGCGTGACACCGCCTCGTGGCGGAGATCATGGAAATGCAAGTCCTCCAGTCCGGCAGCCTCAACCGTCCTCTGCCAAGTGAGCTTGAACCCGTTCTCAGATACTTCGAACAGAGGAGTGCTGGGGAGAGCGTGCTCCAGGTGGCTGAGTTGCTCTCGAGCTGCGACGGAAAGCGGGATAGTGCGTGGCACGCCCGTCTTGGTCTCCGGGATGTGAAGGGTCTTCATCCCCTCCCCCAGATGACAACGCTTTGCGGAAAGAATCTCACCGCGTCGCATAGCGGTCTCCACAGCGAGGATGATCATTGGCTTCAGGTATTTGACTCGGCGGGTCCCAGCCGCCGCCAGCAGCCGCGCATACTCGTTTCCATGAAGGCGACGAGTTCGCGGCTTGTTGTTCTGAGGCTTGCGAACGCGCTTCAGCGGGTTGTCGAGAATGGGGAGTCCCCACTCCGACTGCGCAATCTGGTACATGTGCTGGAGCGGCGAGAACTCTCGGTTGAGACAGGACGGGGAAACCTTCTTCAACCGCTCGTCGCGATACCTTGCGAAGTCGGCCGGCGTCACTTGAGACAGTGGACGCTTGGCGATGCGATGCCTCAGGAAGGCATTCAAAATGGTCTGTTCGACATCCCGGCACTTCTTATTGGCGCAGACTTCGTCTCGGTAGCGGATGACCAACTCACCGAGCGTGATCCGGTCGAGGATCCTTGGATCATGCTTGAGGCACCGGCGGTCTGCCTCCACCTCCATCTCGCGTCCCCAGGCTTCCGCGTCGGCGCGCTTTACGAAGCTGCGGGTGACGTTTGGTGCTTGCTGACGGCGGACTTGGACCTGCCAGCGGTCACCGCGTTTCCTGATACTTGCCATCTGTCTGAACTCACTCGGTGTGACGTGGGTGTGACAGACTGATTTTTCTGGGTGTTGTGAGGTTCCCGCCGATTCCAAAACCCCAATGAACTTAGGAGCTTAGGATGGTGGGCGGTACAAGGTTCGAACTTGTGACCCCTACGATGTCAACGTAGTGCTCTACCGCTGAGCTAACCGCCCGTCTGTCCCGGCCCGGAGGCCAAGTTTCAGGAAGCGTGCGTAATGGACATTTCGGGGG
>JAIXRO010000075.1 GCA_027485145.1 Hyphomonadaceae bacterium
CCGTGGGAAATTGATCCGTGTTGGGAATAATGAATAATTCGTCAGTATCCAGACTCCACATTAACTAGTTAACAAGAATGCGGCGTTAGGATTCACAAGTGTTAACAATCGGGCTAAACCAGCCCTAATTGATTCGGGAGACGAGCGATGCGCGTCCTATTGATTGAAGATGACCGGGCCCTTGCACGCTCCATCGAGCTGATGCTGAAGGCGGCCGGCTTCAATGTGGAAATGGTGGACCTCGGCGAGGACGGTGTCGATCTCGGCAAGCACTATGAATACGACATGATCCTTCTCGATCTGTCGCTGCCGGATATCTCGGGCTTTGAAGTCCTGAAGCAGCTGCGCATGAGCCGTGTCAGCACGCCGGTCATGATCCTCTCGGGCAATCCCGATATCGAGGCGAAGGTGAAAACCCTCGGCGTCGGCGCCGATGATTACCTGACCAAGCCCTTCAACAAGGACGAACTGGTCGCCCGCATCACCGCCATCATCCGCCGCTCGAAGGGTCATGCCGAGAGCGTGATCCGCACCGGCGAAATCCTCGTCAACCTGGACGCCAAGACCGTCGAAGTCGACGGCAACCGCGTGCACCTGACCGGCAAGGAGTACGCGATGTTCGAGCTGCTCTCGCTGCGCAAGGGCACGACGCTGACCAAGGAAATGTTCCTCAACCACCTTTATGGCGGCATGGACGAACCGGAACTCAAGATCATCGACGTGTTCATCTGCAAACTGCGCAAGAAACTGCAGCAGGCGACCGGCGGCCAGCACTATATCGAAACCGTCTGGGGCCGCGGTTATGTTCTGCGCGATCCGCGTCCGATGTCGAAATCCGGCGAGATCGAAGCCGCCGCTTAAGCGCGCGGGATTTCCGCAGATTGCAAACGCCCTGGCGAAATGCCGGGGCGTTTTGCGTTTGGGGCTGCACGGGCGTCCGGACGCAGCGGGGTGCTGGCCGGGGTTGCGGGTTTTGATTGAGTTCAGTCCTTCTCATCCCGGCGAAAGCCAGCACCCAGACTTGGGGGTGGCAGCAAGGCAGCCTCACTGGGTCCCGGCTTTCGCCGGGGTGACACGTGGGGCGGACGGGATTTCAAGGGAAAGTGAGGGATAGGCGACAGCGTGTGCGCCGAATTTCGAAGCCTCAGAGGGCGGCGACGAGATTCAACTGGGAGCGGAGGGCAGGGGCGCTGATGGCGAGGCCGGCGTCCACCTCGTCATGCGTGGCGCGCCAGACAGGCACGGCGGACTGAAGCAGGGCGTGACCGGCGGGCGTCAGGTAAAGGCGGCGGGAGCGGCGATCGTCCTTGTCCGGAGCAACAGCGACAAGGCCGCGCCGCTCGAGCGGTTTCAGGTTTGCGGTCAGCGTGGTGCGGTCCATCGCGAGAAAGGCGGCGGCGTCCCCGAGGCGGGGGGCGTCCGGACGGTTGAGCGCCATCATCAGGGAATACTGGCCATGGCTGATGCCGAAGGGCGCGAGGGCGGCATCAAACCTGCGGGCCAGGGTGCGTGCGGCGCGGTGCACCGAGAGGCAAAGGCAGCGCCCGTACACTTCCTGTGTGACGCTGAACGGAAGGGTTGCTGACATGACGAATATATATGTTGACATCAACGTAATTGTCAAGGCATCTGTCAGCAAATAAGCTGCAAGGGGGCCTGTTTGATGAGAGAAGTCACAGCCTATGCCTGGGTGCCGGAGGTGGCGCAGGGCTTCGTAAAAGACCTGCGTGTGCGATGGGCGCTCGAAGAAGCGAGCCTGCCGTATACGGAGCGCCTGATCAGCCTGGAAGAGAAGACGCAGGCCGCGCACCTTGCCCGCCAGCCGTTTGCCCAGGTGCCGGTGTACCGGGATGACGATGCGGATCTCTTTGAATCCGGCGCCATCGTGCTGCGAATAGCCGAAACCTCGGATGCCCTGATGCCGGCCGATGTTGCCGGCCGGGCGCGGGTCACAAGCTGGGTCTTTGCCGCCCTGAACTCCGTTGAGCCCTTTGTTTCGAATGTCACGTCCACGGAGATATTCTTTGCCGGGGAAGCCTGGGCGCCGGGATATGTCGTCAAGGCGCGGGAGATGCTTCACCTGCGGCTGGCGCGTCTTGCAGACTGGATGCAGGGCCGGGATTTTCTCGAAGGCGGCCGCTTCACGGCGGGAGACCTGATGATGGCGAGCGTACTGCGCGACCTCGAGCGCCACGATGTGCTGGAAACCTATCCCGCACTGGCGGCCTATGGCGCGCGCTGCACGGCGCGGCCCGCGTTCAAGCGGGCGCTGGACGCGCAGCTGAAGGCTTTTGCGGCGCACGTGCCGGCCTGAGACGCGGGGGGATGTGATGGCATTGTTCGAGAAGAAAGTGCGCACGTGCCTCTGGTTTGAGACAAGCGGGGTCGAGGCAGCAGAGTTCTATGTGTCGCTGCTGCCGGACAGCCGGATTGACGGCGTGATGGATCACGGCGTGCCAGCGGACCCGATGGTGGTGGAATACATGCTGGCAGGCGCACCGATGATGCACCTGACAGCGGGGCCGCATTTCAGGCCGACACCGGCGGCTTCCATCAGTGTGCTGACGAAGGATCAAGCCGAGACCGACCGGCTTTGGACGGCGCTGACTGCCCATGGCGGGCAGGAGAGCCAGTGCGGCTGGCTGGCGGACCGGTATGGCGTCTCCTGGCAGATCGTGCCGGAGAGGCTGATCACGCTGCAGCGGAGTGCGGACCGGGCGGCAGCTGGCCGCGTGCGGGACGCGATGTTGCAGATGCGCCGAATCGATATTGCCGCCTTGGAAGCGGCCTTTGCAGGATGAGGTGGGATGCCATGACGGAGACACGGAAAAAGCCGGTTGCGGAGATTGCCGCGGAGATGGAGATGGGGCTGCTGACGCCGCACATTTCCTGCCATGATTGCAGCGCAGCGATGGCCTTTTATGCCAAGGCGTTCGGGGCCGAGGAAGTGATGCGTCTTCCCGGGCCCGACGGGCGGCTGATGCATGCCTCGATGCGGATCAATGGCGCGATGCTGCTGCTGAATGATGCGTTCCCGGAGTATGGCGGACATTCGCCGAAAAGCCTCGGCGGAACAGCGGTGACCCTGCACCTGATGGTGGATGATGCCGATGCGGTTGCGGCGCAGGCGGTTGCGGCCGGGGCGACAGTGGTGATGCCGGTGGCGGACCAGTTCTGGGGCGACCGCTACGGTGTGGTGCAGGACCCGTTCGGGCATCACTGGTCGATCACGACGCCGGTCTGGCCGCCGAAGACGGAAGAAGAACTGAAGGCGGCCGGCGCCGCGATGGGCATGGGCTGAAGGAGACAGCGATGACGTACCTGGATGGATTTGTGCTGGCGGTGCCAACCGCGAACAAGGAGGCCTACCGCAAGATGGCGTCCGATGCGGCGAAGGTTTTTGTCCGGCATGGCGCGATCGCTTTCCTGGAAGGCTGGGGCGAGGACGTGCCGCAGGGCAAGGTCAACTGCCTGAACTCGGCCGTGATGAAGAAGCCGGAAGAGACGGTGATGTTTTCGTGGATCGTATGGCCCGACCGGGCGGCGCGCGATGCCGGCAATGCGGCGGTGATGGCGGATCCGGACCTCGGCGGGGCCGGAATGGAGATGCCGTTTGATGGCTCGCGGATGATCTATGGCGGGTTCGAGCATCTGCTGGGTGACGCGCTGCTGGCGCCGGGCATCTTCGACGGGACGGTGATGCCGGTGCCGGCCGCGCGGAAGGCGGACTACACGGCGGCGGCGGAGAAGATGGCGGACCTGTTCCTCGCGCACGGCGCCGTGTCGGTGGTCGATGGGTGGAGTGACGATGTGCCGGAGGGCAAGGTCAACTCGTTCCACACCGCCGTGATGCGCAAGCCGGACGAGGCGATCGTGTTCTCCTGGATCGGCTGGAAGGACGCGGCGGCGCAGGCAGCGGGCTGGGAGAAGATCATGGCCGATCCGCGCATGGCCGAGTTCAGCCCTGCCAGCGTCGGCGCCGATATGGGGCGGATGATATTCGGCGCGTTCAAACCGATCGTCGTTGTCTGAGCGTCGGGCTGCGACAAAGTGTGAATGCGAACTAGTTGCAAGTAGGCGGCGACCCTGTTAGGGCGAATGAGAAACATTCGCAATAAAAGGCCCGCCTTTCATGACAGTCCACCCGGATTCCGGACACACCCGCTCCAGCGCCGCCGTCAGGTTGATGGGCTGCGCCGCCACGATAAGCCTTGTCGCTGCGATGGGCGCGGCGGCCGAGGACGCCCCGGGCGACCTTGCGCGGCCGGAGACGGTGTACGTTTACGGGGCGAAGAACAGCTACATCGAGGACACCTCGCGCGGGGCCACGAAGACGGACACCGCGATCGTCGAGATTCCGCAGGCGATGACGGTTTTGACCGGAGACCTGCTCAGGGACCAGGCGACCACGGGGGTCGGCGATGCCTTGCGCTTCGTGCCGGGCGTGACGGTCGCGCAGGGCGAGGGACACCGTGACGCGCCGGTGCTGCGCGGCAACGCGACGACGGCGGACTTCTTCGTCGATGGCGTGCGCGATGACCTCCAGTACTTCCGGGACGTGTACAACACGGACCGGATCGAAGTGCTGAAAGGTCCGTCCGGCCTTGTGTTCGGGCGCGGGACAGGCGGCGGGGTGATCAACCGCGTGACGAAGCAGGCGGACGGCGAGCGCGTGCGGGCACTGACGCTGGGGCTCGGGTCGTTCGGCTATGGGCGGGCGAATCTGGATCTGGGCGGCGCCCTGTCCGAGACGGCGGACGGCCGCCTCAACGTGCTCTACGAGCAAGCCGACAGCTACCGCGAAAACGTGACGAGCGAACGCTACGGCCTTGCGCCGTCGTTGGCGTTTTCACTTGGCGAGGCGACGACGCTTCGTCTGTCGGCGGAGCATTTTGTGGATGAGCGCGTGACGGACCGGGGCGTGCCCTCTCTGAATGGGCGTCCATTCGATGTGTCGGAGAAGGCGTTCTACGGCAATGCGGATCTGAGCCCGAGCGACGTGACGGTGAACGCGCTCACGGCGGCGCTGGAGCACGAGATTTCGGATGCGCTGACGCTGCGATCAACGGTGACGTATGGTGATTATGAGAAGTTCTACCAGAACATCTTCGCCGCCGGCGCGGTGAACGCGGCGACAGGCCGCGTGCAGCTGGCCGCATACAATGCGTTCACGGCACGCGAGAACCTGATCAGCCAGACAGACCTCATCTGGAAGGGGCAGTTTGCAGGGCTCGACCATACGCTCCTGGTGGGCGTCGAAGCGGGGCAGCAGACGAGCGACAACCTGCGCGTCGAAGGCCAGTTCCCGGCCGCGGCCGGACTGGAGCGGCTGTCCGTTTCCGTGGCGGACCGCGGGCAGGGTGCTGCAGCCGTGTTCGGCCGCGTCTCGCGCGACAATGCGAATGACCTCGGCCTGCTGGCCGTGTATGTCCAGGACCAGGTGAAGCTCAACGAGCACTGGCAGGTGATTGCCGGCGCGCGCTTTGACCGGTTCGACTTCGACTTCGACAACCGCATGGGCGCGGATGCTTCGCGTACGGATGAGTTTGTTTCGCCGCGCTTTGGCGTCGTTTATGAACCGGTACAGAATATGGCCTTCTATGCGAGCTGGGCGCAGTCTTACCTGCCGCAGTCCGGCGAGCAGTTCGGCAACCTGACCCCGGCGCTTGCCGACTTCGAGCCGGAAGAGTTCGAGAATTCGGAAGTGGGCATGAAGTGGCAGCCATCGGACGAGCTGCTTCTGACGGCGGCGCTGTTCCGGCTGGACCGGACGAACACCGTGGCGCCGGGCCCGGTTGCGGGCGTGTCGGTGATCACCGGCGCGCAGCGCAGCGAAGGGCTGGAGCTTTCATTGCAGGGAGAATTGCTTGATGGCTGGGACGTCGCCGCTGCCTATGCCTGGCAGACGGCCGAGATCACCGAGACGACCAGTGCGGCGCCGGCCGGGCGCGAAGTCGCGCTGGTGCCGGAACACAGCGCCAGCGTCTGGAACAAGGTGCGCGCGGCGGACCGGATTGATGTCGGGCTCGGTATCGTCTGGCAGGGTGACCGGTTTGCGTCGATCTCCAACGCCGTTCTGCTGCCCTCCTTCACGCGGCTCGATGCGGCGGCCTATTATCAGCTCTCGGATGATCTGACGGTTCAGCTCAATCTCGAGAACCTGACCGGCGAGACCTATGCGGTCAGTTCGCACAATGACAACAACATCACCCTGGGCGCGCCATTGACCGCGAAGGTCACGCTCAGCACCCGCTTCTGAGGCATCCTCCCACCTCGGAAGTGCCACGGCCCGGGTTCAACAACCCGGGCCGAATTGGGTGTCTTGATCAGGCGAGGTTGCTGCGGCGGAGGCGAACGGCCTGAGCCGCGCCGTATTCGGGCACCAGAAGCGCGAGGAGCCGGAGCGCTTCGGACGGATCATGGCGGCGTGCGGCGTCGAGCAGCACCGAGATCTGCTTGTCGAGAAGTTCACCGGCCGGCGCCTCGCAAGTGACGCGGTTGATGCCTTCAACGGCCGTCGGCTCCAGCGCTTCGTGCGGATAGGTCAGAACTTCGTGGCGCTTTTCGCCCCGGCGCATGCCCATCGTCGTGATCTCGATGTCCACACCGGGCACCTTGCCCTTCAGGCGGATCATGGTTTCGGCGAGTTTGCGGATCGCGATGGGCTCGCCCATGTCCAGCACGAACAGGTCCGATTGCCGCGTCTCACCCTGAAGGGCGGCGGCCTGCAGCACGAGGGCCGTCGCTTCCTCGATGGTCATGAAGAAGCGCGTGGCTTCAGGGTCGGTCAGCGTGACCGGGCCTCCGGCGGCGATCTGGCGTTCGAACAACGGAACGACGGAGCCCGAGGAGCCGAGCACGTTGCCGAAACGGACCATGGCGCCGGCCATGCCCGCGTCCGTGATGATCCGGCTGATTGCGAGTTCGGCGAGCCGTTTGGTGGCGCCCATCACGTTGTCCGGCGAGACGGCCTTGTCGGTCGAGATGAAGACGAAGCGTTTTGCGCCGGAGGCGGCTGCGGCCCGCGCGACGGCGACAGCGCCGCCAACATTGGTCAGGATCGCTTCGCAGATGTTTTCTTCCATCAGCGGCACGTGCTTCAGGGCAGCGGCGTGGATCACCAGGTCCGGCTTTGCCGAGGCAAAGATCGCGTGCATGCGCGACGCGTCACGGACGTCCCCAATGCGGGAATCCAATGGCAGACCGGGATGCAGGGCGCGCAGATGATGATCGATCTGGTAGAGATTGAACTCCGACGCTTCGACGATCGCCAGCGAGGCGGGGGACTGCCGGGCAACCTGGCGAGAAAGTTCCGATCCGATAGAGCCGCCGCCACCGGTGATCAGGACATGCGAGCCTGAAATCAGGCTGCGAACGGGCGAAAGGTCCAGCGCACGTTCCGGCCGGGCCAGAAGGTCCGCCGGCCGGACAGGCTCGAGCGTTTGCGCCGCTTCATCCCGGCCGAGGGCCATGATGTTGGCGCCGTGCGCCGAGGCGATCTCGAGGACGCGGTTCATCGTGGCGCGGTCGCGCGCGCGGCCCGTGACGGCCACCCAGGGCGCATCACCGTACCGGAGAGAGAGAATGTCGATCACTTCGCCGAGGGTGTTGATGTCTCCGAGCACAGGGACACCGCGAACGGCGCGGCCCTGCTCGACACCGTCGACTTCGATCAGGCCGAGAACACGCAGGTTGGCGCCGTTGGGAGAATGCTGGAGGCGCCGCAAGACATCGATCCAGCTGTGAGGCTCGCCCACCAGCAGCACGGGCTGGCTGCGCGCCGGCAGGCGTTGGAAAATCTGGAAGGGTGCATTCGTACTGCGATAGCGGGCGACCATGCGGCCTGCGAAAACGGCCGTGACCCAGAGGGCAGTGGCCGTCAGCAGCGACGGCAGCGAGTGAACGAGCCGGCCATTCAGCGCGACCATCACAACAAGATAGAACACGACCGAAAGCGCAACGCTGAGGACGAGGCGGGTGGCATCCGGCGCGCCCATGTGGCGCCAGACCTGGCGATGCACGCCGCCGAGAATCAGGCCCGCCGTCGCTGAGAGCACGAAACCGCTGGTGGCGAGGATCCAGGACTTGACCGGAAAGCTGCCCAGTTCGGGATGGATGAACAACAGCGCGACATGCGCGATCGACATCGCAAGGGCAGCCATCGTGACGTCGAAGCCGACCGTCATGAACATGGCTCGGCGGGCAGCGTCTCTCGGTGTCACGCGTCCTCTACTCCCTCACCCCGGTTGGCCCGAGCTATTGCCCCACTTACTGCCACCGATGCGGTGCGCCGCAAACCCCGGTCATGTTGCCAAACGGTAATTGTGCGCACCGAAGATCAAAACTTAATCTGAACTCGCATATTTACATGACGAACTTACGACGCCCGCGCCGCAGTGTGGTGGGCCCGGCAGGACTTGAACCTGCGACCAAACCGTTATGAGCGGTCCGCTCTAACCAACTGAGCTACAGGCCCACTGCGCTGGTCGTTTAGGCGCCGCCGGGGCGCCATGCAACGGCCTTGTTCGGACCCGAAGACAGGCCTATCGCTTAGCGAAACAAAGGATGGAGACGACCATGAACCGCCCCTCACTGGCCATAGTGGCTATCTTTTTGGCAGCCGCGCCCGTTGCCTGTGCACAATTGCCCTTCGCCACCCCACTGATCGCGAGTCCCGCCGCCATGACGGTCCATCCCAACTCGATCCAGCCTGAAACCACGTTGAACATCAACGCTGAAGCCAAGATCAACCAGGCGCCGGACATCGCCTACATCACGGCAGGCGTCACCGAAGAGCGCGCCAGCGCCAGCGAAGCGATGAGCGCGCAGGCCTCGGCCATGAACGGCGTGTTCTCGGCGCTGACCTCGGCCGGCATCGCTGCAAAGGATATGCAGACCTCCGGTCTGAGCCTCTATCCGCGCTATGACTATATCGAAGTACCGGTGCGCGGCGGCGGCACGCGCGGCGAGCAGAAGCTGGCCGGATATGTCGCGACCAACCAGGTGACCGCGCGAGTGCGCGATCTGGACAAGCTCGGCGCGACGATTGACAGCCTGGTGAACGCTGGCGGTAACACGTTCTCGGGCGTGACGTTCGCGATCGAAAACGATGCTGAAATCAAGAACCAGGCCCGCGCGCAGGCGATGAAGACAGCGATCGCGAAAGCGGAACTCTACGCCAAGGCTTCGGGCCTGAAAGTGGCCCGGATCGTGACCATCAGCGAAGGCTATGAATACTCGCCGCAGCCGGTGATGATGGCGCGCGCCGAAATGGCGATGGATGCGGCAGCGCCGACGCCTGTGGCGGCCGGTGAAGTGGGCGTTACGGCCAGTGTCAGCGTAATGTTCGAACTGACGAAGTAGGGCTCAAAGGTAGCCTTCGGCGAGAAGGTCTTTCATGTCGATCAGGCCGAGCGGCAGTCCGGTCTGATCGACCACGAAGGCGTTCGAGATCCGGTTCTCGCTGAGTTCCTTGATCACCATCTGCATCCGCTCGGACGGCTCGATGGTCCGGGGGAAGGCGGTCATCACGTTGTGAGCCGGCGCGCTGGTCTTCCCGGCCATCATGGCGCGGCGCAGATCACCGTCCGTGACCATGCCGACCAGGACGCCATTGGCATCGACAACGCCGGTGCAGCCTTTGCGCCCTTCGGAAACGGCATAGACCACGGCCTCGAACGTCGCATCGGCGCCGATCAGGGGCATGGTTTCCCGACGCTCGCTGACATAGTCGCCGGCGGTCTGCAGGGACCGGCCGAGCTTGCCGCCGGGGTGACGCGAGCCGAAATCCTCGCGCGAGAAACCGCGCCGGGACATGAGCACGATGGTCAGCGCATCGCCCAGCGCCAGGGCCATCGTGGTGGACGACGTGGGCGCAAGGCCGTTCGGGCAGGCTTCAGCGACCACCGGCATCTGCAGGAGGACATCGGCGTAGCGCCCGAGTGTCGAATCGGCGGCGCGGGTCATCGCAATCACCGGAAGGGCGTTGGCTTTGCAGTATCGCAACAGGTCGACCATCTCGCGGCTCTCACCGGAATAGGAGATCGCAATCACGACCGAACCGGGCACCACCATGCCGAGGTCGCCGTGGCTGGCCTCGGTCGGATGAATGAAGAACGCGGGTGTGCCGGTCGAGGCGAGGCTGGCGGCGATCTTCTGACCGATATGGCCGGATTTGCCGACGCCGGCGACCACCACATGCCGGTCTGTCGCGAGAATCAGTTCCACGGCTTCCAGCAGCGTGTTGCCGAGCGCGGCCTCAAGCTTTTCGAGCGCGTCGCGTTCGATGCGGACGACACTGCGGGCAAGGGAGAGATCGGCGTTTTCGCTCACGGTTCAGCAGCTCCCGGGCCAGCAAGGACAAGGGCGGCGTTGTGAGATAGGCAGACCGGGAAGGCAAGTCCCCGGCAACGGCTCACATGTCAGCGGCGCGTCTGGCGGCGGACGTAGGCAGCCACGTCAGCAGCCGCGTCGGCCTGGGTGACCTGCCGAGCTTCATATTCGGTGACTGAGAAGCTGGCGCCCGGAGCAGGCAGGGCCGGCGACGGTTGGACGGATGCCATGTCTTCGGCGCTGTCGCCTTCGACCAGGACCATGTCGTCCGTAACTTCTTCGGCCGACGCCTGGGCGAGTGTGAGGTTGACGGCGGCGGTCTGGAAAGCGCTGAAGGGTACGCCGTTGAGCATCGGCTCGGCGGCAGCGTTCGGATTGGCCGGCGTCTTGACCGAGGCGAACTCAACGGTACCGCGCAATTGCGGCGACGATGGATCGGCGGGGCCCGCCAGAGTTGCAAAGGCGGCTTCGACGAGCGCCTTGACGTGCTCATTGCGTGACTTGGAGGTCGCGCCGCCGAGCATGACAGCGATCACCCGGTGGCCGTCACGCTCGGCCGATGTCATCAGGTTGAAGCCGGAGGCGCGCGTATAGCCGGTCTTGATGCCGTCCACGCCGTCCACTTCGTCGATCAGCTCGTTATGGTTCTTGTAAACCATCCGGCCCCAGTTGAACTTCTTGTTCTCGAAATAGTGGTAGTACTGCGCATGCTGCTCGAGCAGCGCATCGGCGAGCAGGGCGAGGTCGTGGGCCGTGGTGACCTGAGCGGTGTTCGGCAAGCCGGACGCGTTCTTGAAAGTGGTGTTCTCGAGGCCGAGATCGCGGGCCTTCTCGGTCATCTTCACCGCGAAAGCGCGCTCCGTGCCGGCAAGGTGTTCGGCGACGACAACGGCCACGTCATTGGCCGACTTGGTCACGAGCGCAAGGATCGCGTCCTCGACCTTGATCTTGGAGCCTGCAGCGAGCTTGAGATTCGACGGCGGCTGTTTCGATGCATTGCGCGACACGGTCATCTTGTCGGAGAGGCTGACTTCGCCGGCGTTGATGGCGTCAAACAGAAGGTAGAGTGTCATCACTTTCGTCAGCGATGCGGGATAGCGGGCGGCGTCTGCATTGCGCTGGTGCAGGATTTCGCCCGTGTCAGCGTCCATCACGAGGGCCGCGTATTTCTCGGCGAGAGCAACCGGAGAGAACACCGTGGCGCTGGTGCCAACGGCCGCTGTCAGGGCAGCCACACGGTACAGTGACAGGTTCAGCAGCGCCATGAACGGCAACCTCCAGTATGCAGAAACCCCGGATACCCCGAGAAGACAATAGATTCGGACAAACCCATTGACCACACCTTAACGCAGGCCATCGGCTGACACTTTTGTAAGCGATGCAGAATGAATGCAATTCTAACGCCGAATGCTTAATGTTGCAGCGCACAAAATTTATTGCATCTGCGAGCAAGGTGTGCTATCTCAGACACTCCAGTCAAAAAAGGATAGTTCAGATGGCCAAGACCACTGCATCGACGGCTCGCGCCAAAGCCGAAGCCCGTCCGAACACCGCGACCACCAAGCCGATCGAAGACGGTATGGACAAGATGGCAGGCTATGCCGGCAAGTTCACCGACTATGCAGAAGGCAGCGTCAAGGCGCTGACCGAAACCGCCGCTGCTTCCACCGAAGTGATGCGCGAACTCGGCACACGCAACATGACCTTCATGACCCAGGCCATGGAACAGAGTGTCGAACTCACCCAGACGCTCGCCAATCTTCGCGATCCTCGCGAGATGTTCGAACTTCAGAGCGCGTTCGCGAAGTCGATGTTCTCGGCTTACACGACCGAGCTGACCGCCCAGACCGAGCTCTGCGTGAACGCATGGCGCAATGCCGCAAAACCGTTTATGGCTCCGCTCTCGAAGTAAGTCTCGAGGTTGGGCTGCCTTCCGGGCGCCCTTCAGTAGAGTGAGTGCGTAGATTTCGAAGGCCGGACCTTATTGGTCCGGCCTTTTTGATTCCGGATGTGGTTCAGGCGCCTCCCGCCGGGCTGGCCCTCGCGGAAAGCTTGCGACTCGGTTCCGCTGGCCGCACAATATGTCGAGGCGGCGCGGGCGGGAGCCGGGCGATGACGATTCTGGATCGGCAAGGCGGCGAACTAACGGGAGCATCCGCCCGCGCGGGTGAACTGTTTGACCTGGCCGTGGGACGGTTCGCCCATTTCTGCGGCGATCCGCTCGAACCCCTCAGGGACGCACTGACCGATTCGCCGGACTTCGCGATGGCGTTGATCGCCAAGGCCTGGATCTACGTCCTTTCGACCGAACCGCAGGCGACCGCCAGCGTGCGGCGGATGGTCGACGATCTGAATGCCATGCCGCTCGGCGCCCGCGAAGCCGGGCATGTTCGGGCGCTCAAGTTTGCTTCGCATACGGAATGGAGCCTCGCGGCCCGTCAGCTGGACATTCACAACGCGGCCTTTCCGCTGGACCTGATCGGTATCCTTGCCGGCCATCAGGTGGATTTCCTGACTGCGAATGCCCGAAACCTGCGCGACCGGATTGCTCGCACCTTGCCGGCCTGGGACGGGGTGGCGGGCCGCTCGCATCTGCTGGGTATGCTCGCCTTCGGCCTTGAAGAAATGGGCGACTATGACCGCGCGGAGGCGGCCGGGATGAAGGCCCTCGAGGCCGACGCGGATGACAGCTGGGCACTGCATGCCGTTGCGCACGTTCTGGAAATGCAGGGCCGGGCTGCGGACGGCCGGGACTTCCTGCGCAAGCGCCGTGCCCATTGGGCCCAGGCGGACAACTTCCTCAAGGTCCACAATTGGTGGCACCTTGCCCTCTGCCATCTCGAGCTGGGCGAAGCCGACCAGGCGCTGGCGCTCTATGACGACGAAATCCGCGGGGAGCCGACCACGGTGGCGCAGAACCTCGTCGACGCCTCCGCCTTGCTCTGGCGCCTGCACTTGCTGGGTGTGGATCTCGGCGATCGTTGGGACGAACTGGCGGAGACCTGGACGCAGCACGCTGACGGCAAGTGTTATCCTTTCAACGATGTTCATGCGGCTCTGGCGTATGTTGGGGCAGGGCGGCGCAGCGATGCCACCGACCTGGTGAAGATCGCGCATGAAGGCAGCCTGACGAGCGAGATGAACCGCTGGATGCGGGAGACGGGTGCGCCGCTGATCGACGGTATCCTGCTGTTTGACCGCGGCGAATTCGCGGCGGCCATTGAACCGTTGCTGTCTGCACGCCAAATATCCTGCTCCTTTGGTGGCAGCCATGCCCAGCGCGATGTCATAGACCTGACGCTGGCCGAGGCGGCGATCCGGGGCAGGAACCTGCCGCTGGCGCGGGCGTTGGTTCAGGAAAGACTCGCTCTGCGCCCGGACAGCCGTATCAATCTTGCATTCGCCCGGCGCGCCGGCTTGCGCCCGCACTGACACTGAACGCAATTCAAGGAAGAGTTTCTCATGATGGGTCTGATTGATTTCAAGACACTCCAGCGGCCCGCCTCGCCGAATACGGCCCTGTATGCGCCGGCCGGATTTGCGGACGGCGCGACGCCGGACGGGGTCTCGCCGGTTTATGACCTGCCGCCGGGAGAGCTTTACATGCGCGTGCTTCGCCTGATCGGAGAACGGCGTGAATGGCAGCTCGGCACGCAGGATGCGAATGCCCAGCACGTGACGTTCATCGCGGTCACCCCGTTGATGCGGTTCAAGGACGATATCGACGTCAAGGTGCTGCCAGTGCCGGGGCAGCCCGGCAAATCCACCTTTGCGGCCTATTCCAGATCGCGCGTCGGGTATTCGGATCTCGGCGCCAACCGCAAGCGCCTGGAGGCCTTCGCCAAGGCCCTTCAGACGACCTGAAAGCGGGCACAGCTGTGATCAGTCGCCAATTGCATCTTCATTCTCGAGCAGGAACGTATATCTTGTCTGACATGAGCCATGTTCTTCCCCCGCTCCGGATGGCCGGACCGCCTGCGCCGGGCGCGCCCGGCGGCGGGACGCCGGGCGGCAACGACATTGGCCTCGACCTCGACACCGAAACCCGGATCCAGACCAAGAAACCCTCGCTTTACCGGGTGCTGCTGCTCAATGACGATTACACGCCGATGGAATTCGTCGTGTTCGTGCTTGAACGGTTCTTCAACCGATCGCGCGAGCAAGCGACCCGGATCATGCTGCATGTGCACCAAAAGGGTGTCGGGCTTTGCGGGGTCTATACATATGAAGTTGCCGAGACCAAGGTGGCTCAGGTGCTTGACCTAGCCCGCCGCCACGAACACCCTCTCCAGTGCGTTATGGAGAAAGACGACTAGCCTACCCATATGACTGTTGAACCAGCCTCCTGAAACACGACCTTACGAAAAGGCTCACTCCTTGCCCCGTCTCTCGCAATCTCTCGAAACGGCTCTTGAAAAAGCACTCTCGCTCGCGTCCGAACGCGACCACGAGTACGCGACACTCGAGCACCTGCTGCTGGCTCTGACCGAAGACGAGCATGCGCGCGACGTGATGGGCGCCTGCAAGGTCAACATCGATGAGCTGCGCACTGACCTGACGCGCTATATCGACGAGGAGCTTTCAAGCCTCATCGTGGATGGCAGCGATGGCCGGGTCCAGCCGACGGCCGCTTTCCAGCGCGTCGTTCAGCGCGCGATCCTGCATGTCGAAAGCTCGGGCCGCGAGGAAGTGACGGGCGCGAACGTGCTCGTCTCGATCTTCTCCGAGCGCGAAAGCCATGCCGCCTATTTCCTCCAGGAACAGGACATGACGCGCTATGATGCGGTCAATTACATCTCCCACGGGGTGGCCAAACAACCCGGAATGTCGCGCCCGACCACACCGCGCGGCGCAGACTCGACTGAGGAAGAGCCCGTGAAGCAGGGCCATGAAGCGCTCGACACGTATTGCGTGAATCTCAACGCCCGCGCGCGGGCCGGCAAGATCGATCCCCTGATCGGCCGCGATATGGAAGTGAACCGGTGCATCGAGGTGCTCTGCCGGCGCAACAAGAACAACCCGATCCTGGTGGGCGACCCCGGCGTCGGCAAGACGGCGATCGCCGAGGGTCTCGCCAAACGCATCGTCGATGGTGAAGCGCCGGAAATCCTGGACGACGCGATCATCTGGTCGCTCGACATGGGCGCGCTGCTCGCCGGCACGCGCTACCGCGGCGACTTCGAAGAGCGCCTCAAGTCGGTGATGAAGGAA
>JAIXRO010000040.1 GCA_027485145.1 Hyphomonadaceae bacterium
AAGAATGGCTTGATAAAAAAGCAGTGAGTCTCGTATTGAGTTTGAGCGTGAGGCGGATCATCGCGAGGCGAAGCAATGTTGCGGCAGTGTTGGCGTAACGTTCGAACTTCCACGTTGACGTTCTCGTCCCAGAGAAGCTTCAAACGCTGCATCTCGGTCGGTAAAAGCCCATCGTACTCTTTTTTCTTGTTGAAGTAGGTAGACTGGCTAATTCCTGCCTTCCTGCAGATATCCGCCACGGGTACGCCGTCAGCGCCTTGCTTGAGAATGAACGCCTTTTGAACGTCCGAAAACTTCGAGGCTTTCCTTGTCTTCCGCTCTTCCTAGCCCAGGCAGCCTAGCGCGGAAAACTCTTCCTAAAAACGGTCCAGTTTCTTGGGAGCAGATCAGGGGAGATACGCACTGGCAGGTCAGGATTTGCGCGCTACGATCGCTTACGCCAGAGTGTGGGGGCAGCTGCTGTCCCATGCAATCGGGATGGCGTGGAATAAGAGATGAGAATGTCATGCGCGTGCTTGTAACCGGAGCGTCCGGCTTCATCGGAAAGCATGTCGTCGCCCGGCTTCTGTCTATGGGCCATGAGGTGGTTGGCGCCTGCCGGACGCCCTCACCGGATCTGCTGATCGATTGGCGGGTCGCCGATCTGCTTGCGCCTGGCGCTGCGGCCGCCCTCATGCATGAGGTGCGCCCTGATGCGCTGCTCCATCTAGCCTGGTGCACCGAACACGGGAAATTCTGGCGCGAGCCGGCCAATATCACCTGGCTCGCCCGGAGTTGCGACCTGGTTGAGGCCGCGACGAAGGTCGGCGTGCGCCGGATCGTGATAGCCGGCACCTGTTTCGAATATGCCTTCCCTGAAGGGGACTGTTACGAGCACGCAACGCCGGTGGAAAATCATTTTCTCTACGACACGACGAAAGACGCCTGCAGGCGGGTGACCGAGGCCTTGTGCCAGGAAAAGGGCGTCTCCTTCGGTTGGGGGCGTCTCTTCCATTTTTATGGCGCGGGTGAACACCCGGCCAGACTCGTAGGCTCCATCGCCCGCGCGCTCAGCGTCGGGGAGGCGGCGCGCTGTTCCAGCGGACAGGTCCTGCGGGACTATATGCATGTAGCAGATGCGGGAGCCGCCCTTGCTGCGCTTGTGGCCTGCGAGGCGACGGGCGTGGTGAACATAGCGTCGGGGGAGCCCGTGCGCATAGCTGCCATCGCCCGCACCCTTGGCGAAGTGGCGGGCCGAGGAGATCTCGTGCATTTGGGCACCCTGCCGGATCGCCCGGATGACCCCCCGCGGATCACGGCCAGCGTCACACGGCTCAGGCAGGAAGTCGGCTTCACACCCCACTTCGATCTGCGAACTGGTCTCGCAGATGTCTATGACTGGTGGCGCGCTCAGACTTAAGCGGTTTCGGCCTGTGGGCTTGCGTGAGGGGAGGGTTGTCGCACGGGTGCAGCTCATTCCGTAGTTACTGATCGGTTGCCTCCGGTCGGATTATGTTACTCGCTGGGAAACGCTACACAACCGATAACTGTCCCATTCCGGGCGAATCTTATGCTTTTTGACGCAAAAGCCAGACAAACCAGATAATAGTTCTTGGCAGTCGCACCGCTTGCGCCTGTTCGCGCCTTGCCATAAGTGAAACCATCCACTCGTCGGAGCTTGGTATGCAGGACCTGAAATTCAGTATTTTGATCCCGACGCGTGAGCGAGCTGCGACGCTCGGGCCGTGTATTGAGACGTGTCTGGCGCAAAAATATGCCAATCTCGAAGTTCTCGTGTCTGATAACGCAAGCAGCTCTGAAACGCGCACGATAGTGGATGCCTTCAAAGATCCTAGATTGAAATATTTTCGACAAGAAAAGCGCATAAGTATGCGTCAGAACTTTGAGTTTTTGATCAATCAGGCAAGTGGTGACTATATAATCATGATTGGTGATGACGACGGCATTATGCCGGACGCCATTGCGACCATGGCAGAATTTTTGCGACAAGATCCTGTCGACGTGCTCAACTGGACCGGTGTCGTTTATTATTGGCCAGGGAGATTGATCAAGGATCAGGGGTTTATTGTTTTCAAGTACCAGAAGATCTTCGGTACGTTGACGCGTATCGACCCAGCATCGCGCCTTGCTGCGTTCATGAGCGGCAAAACAGCCAATTACATTTACGGCTGTAACCTTTACCACGGCTGTGTAAGTCGGCGCGTCATTGACGAGGTGCGCAGCAAGACGGGTCAAGTTTTCGCCGGTCATATGCCTGATGTCTATGCTTGCGCCGCGTTTCTGTTTGCTACGAAATCAATCGCACATTTTGATCATCCTTTGTCCATCAGCGGAGTTTCCCCTGCGTCAAATGGCTTTTCTTTTTTCGGCGACGTTGCGCCGACGGAGAAAGATGGGAAGAAGCCGACACCGCACCAGGTCTTCGTTAGTGAAGCCGACAGCGACCCAGGCGTCGCACGGCCATTTAACGCACACCTCCGAGCCTCTCAGTACTATACCGCGAGCGCCCTCTTAGTTGCGAACGAATTTTACGGAAGTCCATATCAAGTAAATCTGGATGCCTGGGCCCAAATCATTGTTGCGGAAGCGAAAGCCTATTGCGATCTCCACGCGGCGAAAGACTCACTCGATCCATCATTCGAACTCGATAGGAAAATCATCGCGCTCATAGATGGTGACGCAACGATCATCCCTGGCGCAAAGCCGCCGCATAACCCGGGGGCGAAACTCTCCGAGAAGTTCAACCGGTTGATGATCGAAACCAGGGAAGACGGTCGTGACGATGTCATGTCCGCATTCCAAATCCTTGACAAGATCTTGTTCCGCAGGAAAATTGCAAAGCAAGACATTGTAACCCGGTTTTTCAACTGGCTTGATCTGCGCAAGAGATATAAGCCCTATACTCTCTTCAGGTCTGAAAAATGAGCATTCGTTGCGCCGTGGTCTGCCCTATTGCATCTGGCGGGGGCATCAGCGAGGCGTTTATCACAAGCTTGCACATGCTTGCGGGGAATGGCTTCATACCTGTCGCCTTCGTTCCTAAGGGGTTTGTCTTCACCACGCGGCTTTGCGCTGAAGCGTTCGAGTTTCACGAGATCGCCGGACTTGAACATGGCGGCGCCTTGAATCTTGTCAAACAGATGGTTGGGTTGGCTATCAGCATAGGCAGGGCGAAAGTTCAGGTCATCATCTTGAACAACGGTAGACATGTGCGTGGTCTCAAGCTGCTACTTCCGGGACTGCCCATGATGGCCATCTACCATGGCGGCAAAACGGCGAGATATCTTAAGGCGGATAGGGTCATAACGATTAACGACGAGCAGGCCGAATATTTAAAACGGTATGGTTATCCCGCTGAACGGATCGCCGTCGTCGATAACGCTGTACCCCTGGATTATCTTCCGGATTTCACACCAAAGCCTCCAACAGCGAATGGACCAATTGTCGGTACTTTGCGATTGCTCGAACCTGCGAAGGGCGTCGATGTGCTGATCGACGCCATCGCGATTCTTGCAAAGCGCGGCCGCAGGTTCACCACGCGGATCGGTTCAACTGGAAGTCAGGAGCAAAAACTACGCGCCCAAGTGACCAGAGAGGGCCTTGACGACCTCATTGAATTCAGTGGGTGGATTGGCGACAAGGCCGCATTCTTCGACAGCCTCGACATTTATGTTCTGCCGTCACGCGCGGAAGAGTGGGGAATCGGTATCGTTGAAGCGAATGTCGCCCGTTTGCCTGTCATAGCGACGGCTTGCCTTGGTCCAAGGCGGATCGTTAGAAATGAGGAAACCGGCATCCTCGTTCCCGTTGAAGATCCAACCGCAATGGCGGATGCGATTGAACGGCTGGCCGACGATCCGGATCTCTGCTGGCGCCTTGCAAGCGCGGGGTATGCGTATTGCAAAGAACATTTCCTCTTTCCCAAGATCGCAAAATTGTTCTCAGCCCAAGTGGAGCGCGCGATCGAGGATCATGCCTCCTTAAGAAAATAGTGGTCAAACGCTACCGTAGTCAAATGGGTGAAGCCTTTTGTGATGAGCCACGCCTTGAGGTCAGAGGCCTTTTCGCCGAAGCTCTCAATCTGGAAGAGGCACCGATTATTTGAAATAAGCTTTTCCATTCCCGCCAGCACAGTCAGTTCACTGCCCTCGACGTCGATCTTGGCGACGATAAATTGTCTTGAAGCCTGGATCATCTCATCGATTGGCAATGTATCGACCTCGATCTGGCGTTCGATCATGTGCATGTCGGTCGCCGTCATGCGAGAGGTGCCTTTGTTGGCGTCCTTGGCGACGTAAAACGGGATCTTACCCGCCTTGTCGCCCGCCGCGACATCTTTCACCTCTATCCGGTCAAGGAGTCCGTTAAGGAACAAATTAGCCCGCAATTGCACGAGATTGCCTGGTTCTGGCTCAAAGGCGACGATGCGGTCTGCAATGCCCTGCCGCGCAATCATGATGGAATAGAGTGCGGCGAGCGAGCCTATGTCTAGAAAGACGACTTTCTCACCCTTATGATGGTGTGCCTTGACGGCTTGCAACAATGTTTCGATCTGCTCAGGTTCCCACGCTCCCTTGATGAGAAGGTTGCGATCCACCGAGTTCTTTTGATCCAGCAGGAAAAGAGCGCCCATCCGTCTCTCGATGGAATAGCGATGCTTGAAAAGCCTCGCGTAGCGTCTGAGCAGGCTGGGGATCAGCCTGCGCAGCAGTGGTGCGCGCATCAGCGCCGATGGCGGAGAAAACATTCTTGCGCCTTTTGTTTTCCGAAGGGGCGGGTCTTAGCTCCGACGCAACCAGGCATTCGGCCAGTGCGTTATGTTGCCGCTCAAAGTCGATTCATTGAAGGGCCAAGTCGGCTCTCCGATAATGAATTCAGGGTTTTGTGCGGCGAAGTCGAGAGCTGCTTGCGAAGGATTGTCTGTTCCCCACCCCATCTTGCCGCGTGGAACGTCCTCCAGATCGCGCATAATGCCGTCGGTCGCGACAATCCAAGATCCCGGGGTGACCATGGGCGCATAGGCCTCCAGTTCCCCAGTCACATGCTCGTAGGAATGATCGGAATCCAGAACGACCATCACTGTTTCGCCTGGCTTGAGGAGCGAACGGACTTGCTCGACGATATGCGGCGCCGTCGATGAACCTTCGATCAGGGTAATCAGATCAAATAGGGGATGTTCTTCGATGCGCATGCGGTTATGGGGGCGAATTTCGATATCGACCGCGATGACGCGACCCTTGCCAATCATGCGGCACAGGCTTGCCGAATAGATCGCCGATCCACCGTGTGCGACGCCCGTTTCAATGATGACGTCAGGCTTGAGCGCAAACACCGCTTCCTGATACCGGATCATGTCTTCCGGTAACTGTATGATCGGAACGCCCAGCCAGGAA
>JAIXRO010000180.1 GCA_027485145.1 Hyphomonadaceae bacterium
CTGCCGCTGGTGCGGGACGGATCGGCCGAGACAGACCTGACGCACATCGATGATGTTGTGGACGCTGTTCTGGCTGCCCTAGGCGCACCCACCGGACTCCCGAAGCGGGTCTTCAACATATCCGGCGGCGAGCCGAAATCCATTCGCTCGATTTCAGAGGCCGCCTGCGCGCGGGCGGGCGTGACCGTCCGCTGGCGGACGATGCCGGCCCAGCTCCTGCTTCTTGCAGCAAGGGCGATGGAAGTGGCCAGCCATATGCGGGGCGAGCGGCCGGAGCCGCGCATCACCGCCTATGGCGCGGGCCTGTTCGCGTTCACCCAGACACTCGATATCTCGGCCGCCAAAGCGCATCTCGGCTGGAGCCCCGCTGTATCCTTCGATGAGGGTCTCCGGCGCACCTTCGAGGCGCCGGCATGATCACCGGACTTGAATTTCCGAACAGTGCCAGCGTTCGCGTGCCGGAACGCCTCGTCCTGAAAGGCGGGCGATGGGAGCAAGTCGATCTTGCCGTGCGATATGGGCGCTTTGTCCACGCGCAGGCGGGCGCCTGTCTGATTGATACCGGATACTCGCGCCGCGTTACGGCGGGGCGCCGGTCGCTTCCCTTGACGCTCTACAGCGCGGCCCTCCGGCCGCGGCTGACCGAAAGCGTTCTGCCAGACGCGTCGCCAACCGCTACAACCATACTGCTTACCCATCTGCACGCGGATCATGTCTCAGCGCTGAGGGACTATCCACAGGCGCGGCTTATTGCGGACGCGGAGTCGGTGTCACATTTCCTTTCGGCCGGGGCTTTCGGCCGAACGCGGCATGGCGTGTTCCGGGAACTCCTGCCGGACGATCTGGCAGCGCGGATTGTGCCGCTTGAGTCGCTGCCCGTCGTGGAGGCCCCGTTCCGTCTCGGGCCCGCGCGGGATGTCTTTGGAGATGGAGACGTGCTCGCGGTGCCGCTGCCCGGACACATGCGGGGTCATACCGGCTTCCTGTTCGCGAAGCTGCCCGTCCCCGTTCTGTATGCGGGGGATGCAGATTGGCTCGCCAAGGCGATCCGGGAGCGGAGGTCGCCCGGCGCACCGGCCCGGTGGATTCTTGACGATCCCGAAGCGGGCGAGGCCACCGCGCACCGGCTGAACGCGTTCGAGGCAGCGGGCGGCAAGGTTGTGCTGTGCCACGACCCGGAAGTGCTGACATGAACGGTGCGTCACCAATGGCATTCGCGCTGACACTGTCGGCCTTCTGGCGGACGACCGCCCGCGCCAAGCGGCTGCGCACACGCGATCAGCTGCTGAAATGGCAATCTATCCGGCTGAAGCACTTCCTCAAGAGAACAGCGCCAAGAGTTGCGGCGTTCTCCGATATGAGAAATCATCGGCTCACGGATTATCCGGTCATGGGCAAAGATGCCCTGATGTCCGGCTTTGACCGTTACAACGTATCGCGTATCT
The DNA here is from genome assembly GCA_027485145.1 of Hyphomonadaceae bacterium. GTDB lineage: Bacteria > Pseudomonadota > Alphaproteobacteria > Caulobacterales > Hyphomonadaceae > Hyphomonas. Next base: position 1,446 of record JAIXRO010000180.1, read on the forward strand.
CCGCAGAGGCGGGTTGGCAGGCGCTGGAGACATCTGGCCGGATCGGCCGCTTCTCGGTGGGCGCGAGCACAGGCACCAGCGGCAATCGCGGCTTGTACCTCGTCAGTGATCCCGAACGCTATCTCTGGCTCGGCACCCTGCTCGCCAAGGCGCTGCCGGACATGTTGTCGGCCCGGTACCGGATCGCCGTGATGCTGCCGCGCAGCAGCCGGCTTTACGACGCGGCGAACGAGTCGGGACGACTGACCCTGAAGTTCTTTGACCTCGCCGACGGGCTGGACGCGCAGCTTCCCGCGGTTGCCGCGTTCCGGCCCAACGTACTCGTTGCGCCGCCACATGCACTGCTCGCCTTGGCGAGGGCTGATCTGACGCTTGCGCCGCTGCATGTCTTTTCCGGTGCCGAGGTCCTAGATCCCGCGGACCGGCATGAGATCGAAGCGCGGTTTGGCCTTGTCGTCCGGGAAATCTACATGGCGACCGAAGGCCTGTTCGGCGTGGCTTGCACGCAGGGCACGCTGCATCTGTGTGAAGACTGCGTGGCTTTCGAATGGGAGCCGTCGGGGGATCTCTCCGCGCCTCTGGTCACAGACTTTACCCGCCGAACGCAGATGATGATCCGTTACCGGATGAATGACCTGCTGAAGTTGTCCGAGTCGCCCTGCCCCTGCGGCTCGCCGTTACAGGCCGTCACCGCCATTGCCGGGCGCCATGATGACACGTTCGAGCTGGCAGGAGAGAATGGGCGTATCGTGCGCCTGACGCCGGATGTGATCCGCAACACCGTGGTCTCCGCGAGCCGGCTGATCACGGATTTCCGCGTCGTTCAGACCGCGCCAGATGCCATGGCGCTGACGCTGCCGCCCCAGCTCGCAGCTGAAGTTCCGGCGGCCGAGCGCGCCTTGCAGGATCTCTTCGCCCGCCACGGTGCGCGCCCACGGATCGATACCCTGACCGCGCCGCTCCTTCCGCCACAAGGCGGAAAGCTTCGCCGCGTCATCCGGTCGACGGGAGCGCTCTCATGACGGAGCCAGGCTTTCCTTCAGGGTGGTATCCCTTGCTGAGGGCGCGTGATCTTGATGTTGGCCGCGTCGTGCGTCACTTGTTCGGCACTCCGATCGAGCTGTATCGAACTTCGGCGCGGACAGCATTTGGACGTTGCCTGAAGAGCGGTCAGCCTCGATCCGTCGCCGAGCACTCCGGTTGGATCTTCGCCGCTCTCGGTCATCCGGAGACGGACGAGCCCGTCGAGACCGAGTTGTGCGCGGGACCGAACCGCCAGCTGCATCTGGAAGGGTATGTCTGCGCCCGGATCAGCGATGTGGCCGAGAACATTCTCGACACGACGCACACGAGCGTGGTGCACCAGGACTATCTGCGACGGCCGGGAGATCGGCGCTGCGTCGAGGCGCAGATTTCATCCGGGGACGGCTGGATCGCAGCCACCTATCCGCCCGGAGCCGCGCCCAGCGGTTGGGGTGCACGCCTGCTCGGGGCGCACCAGTACACGATCACCGACACTTTCCGCGCGCCGGCCATCGCCGAAGTGACCTATTCCCGGGATGGTCAGACGGCGTTCGCGGCGCGTTTCCGCCTCACGCCCGCCAAGCCCGGCGAAACATACGTCGCGGCCACACTCTGCGTCCCGGGTACCGGCCTCTGGGCCGGCCTGAAACTCGCGGCGCTACATCTTTTCTTCCGACGGATCTTTTCCGAAGACCGGGC
>JAIXRO010000090.1 GCA_027485145.1 Hyphomonadaceae bacterium
AACGTCACCGTGAAACTCCCGCTCACGCTGGACGGCCTCAAGGCCTGCAAGACGCTGACGGGGGAGGGCACGCAGGTCAACGTCACGCTCTGCTTCTCGGCCAACCAGGCGCTCCTCGCGGCCAAGGCCGGCGCCACCTTCATCTCCCCCTTCATCGGCCGTCTCGACGATATCCACCTCGACGGCATGGACCTCATCCACGAGATCCGCCAGATCTACGACAACTACCTCTTCGACACGGAAATCCTCGCCGCGTCGATCCGCACGCCCAACCACGTCAAGCTCTGCGCGCTCGCCGGCGCAGATGTGATGACCGCCCCGCCCGCCGTGATCAAGTCGCTGGTCAACCATCCGCTCACGGACAAAGGCCTCGAAATCTTCCTCGCCGACGCGAAGAAAGCCGGCATCAAGGTCTGACCCTTGACCCCTCCCGCCAGCGCGATTGCCCGTGCAAGGAGGGGCCCATTGCGTAGCGGTTGGAGGTGAGGGCGCAACCTGTCATCAGCCAATTTTGGCAGGCAACTGAACGGAATCTCAACCCACCTCTGTCAGGCTTGGCCTTCCTTGAGGAGGACGGCATGACATCCTGGCTGCTGGGCACAAGCCGCGAACCGGCGCGGCGCCTCGTTCGATGGGTGGCGGGTTCCGTGATCGCGGCGGCCTTCATCGCCTCGCTCTGGGCCGCCCATGTCGGGATCACCCTGCTGACACTCTTCTGGGCGCTTTTGCTCATGGGGCCGGCGCTCGCCTGGCCATTGACCTGGGGCCCGCTCATCGGCCGCGGCAGCGCCGCGATTGGGGTGGTGCTCGTGATCCTGCCGGGTTATCTCGGCAACGGACACGGCGCGTCGCCGGGTGAAACCGCCATCATGATCGCAGTGTCGATCCCGTTTTTCCTGATCGGGCTCATTCTGATGGTCCCGCAACATCTTGTCGGGCTCGTCCAAAGCCTCATTCGCCGGTAGTTTCGAAAGGGCGGAGCACCGGCGCGGACACGCCCGGCCGCCGCCCCTTCGGATTGATCGTTATGGCCTAGTCGCGCTCGGCGAGCGTTTCGTCCGGCAGCTCCGGCGCCCGTGTTTCGCCGGGTTCTGGCATTTCCGCGTCAGCATCATCATCGCTGTCATCGTCAACGGACTCTTCGTCGTCCATTTCGGTTTCACGCGTGGCGCCCCGCCGGTCATCGCTGACGGGCGAATTGGCGTGTCCGGCTTCGGCGGCGTCTGTAGGCTGGTCTTTGGGTTTCGACATGGGACTGCCTTTCGTGTCGCAGCCACCATCGGCTGCCGGAATCTAACGCGCGCCCGTCCGCACAGGTTCCGCCGGATTACGGATTCTTATTGTCGCCGGGTTTTCTGCCGCTACAACGAGGCGGCATCCGCGGGGTCCGGATGCTTTGAACACCGTGACCTCTCGATCATCGGCCGCCCGCCACCCGGCGCCGCGCGGCCAGGGAAGCGCCAGAGATGCCATCCGAAAACGGCCGTGTACTGATCATTGCAGGCTCCGATTCCGGCGGCGGGGCGGGCATCCAGGCGGACATCAAGGCCGTCACCCTGCTCGGCGGCTATGCGATGACGGCCATCACCGCGATCACCGTGCAGGACACGCGCGGCGTCCACGGCGTCTGGCCCGTGCCGCTGGAGGCGGTCCTCGGCCAGATCCAGGTCACGCTCGCCGATATCGGCGCCGATGCGATCAAGACCGGCATGCTCGGCACGTCCCAGCTGGTCGAAGCGGTTGCCGAAGCGCTCAGCGTGCAGGCCCCGCTCGTCCCCCGCATCATCGATCCCGTGATGGTTGCCACCTCCGGAGACCGGCTGGTGGACGCCCGCGCCATCGAGGCAATCCGTTCCGAACTCGTCCCCCACGCCCGCCTCGTGACGCCGAACGCGCCGGAGGCCGAAGTGCTCACCGGCAAGGCCGTCGTCAACCTGGACGGCCAGCGCCGCGCCGCCGAACGCCTGCTGGAACTCGGCGCGCACGGCGCCCTCGTGAAGGGCGGCCATATCGGCGGCCCGGTCATTCACGATGTGCTGCAGACCACCACCGGCGAATGGATCTTCGAATCCCCCCGTATACAGACGACCTCCACCCACGGCACCGGCTGCACGCTCGCCTCCGCCATCGCCGCCCTCCTCGCGCAGGGCCGCTCCGTCCCCGAAGCGGTGGAGCAGGGCAGGGACTACTTGTTCGGGGCCATCAAGGCCGCCAAAGGTCTCGGCAAGGGCCACGGCCCCGTCCATCACGGCTGGCTTGTGGACGACCGCGAAAGATAAACCCGCGCGGCGGACCCGAAATTTCGGCGCACAAGCTTTGACTTGCGCCTACGAAATCGCACCCCCCGGGCGCTCCCCAAACTTTTTTTCCTGTCACCCCGGCGAAAGCCGGGGCCCTTCGAGGGATCAGAAATCGCACTGCGATTTCCCCGAGAAGGCCAGTTTTTCAAAGAGAAACTGGCTGGATGCACGCTGCGCTTCCGTGTCCCGGCGCTCATCCTGAGCCTGCCGAAGGACGCCAGGATGACACGGAACTGAAGAAACTTTGCTCGCACCAACCCTGCTGCATTCCCACCGGGCGTATTCTCTCCCCCGATGACCTACACGCTGCATCAGCCCCCCGCCGGCCTGACCGGCTGGCCGCGCCTCATCTGGCCGCTGGTCTACGTGCAGCTGATGGCGCTGAAAGCCTGGGTGCGCACGCACTACGGCCCCGGCGTGCCCTACTGGTACGAGATCAGCCGCTGGGGCATCGTCTCCCTGAAACACATGCCCATCGACTTCACCTGGAGCTATTCGGCGAACGGGTCGCTGCAGCCCACCAAGTTCGATTTCACCCTGGCGATCACTTCAGCGCGCCTTGCGCTCGCGCTCACAGAAGAACCCGTTCCCGAACCGCCCGCGCCCGAGCATCGCACGCGCGCATACTCCGTATACGTCAAGTCGCCCCTCGTGCATCACGACACCTCTTAGGCGGACCCCACTCTCCCCAAAGGCTGAGCCGTCCCCTCCCCGCTTGCGGGGAGCTTGCGAGTACGAGAAATCGTATACGATTTCACGAGCAAGAGGGCGGGGTTCTTTCTTGAAATTCACATCCACAACCGCACGGCCCCGCCGCTGCGGCCACCCGTGCAGCTGTCAGCGCATCTCAAGACCCTTTCAGAAATCATCGTTTGTCAGGGCGCGGACGGCATGCAAACAGACCGGCGCCGGAAGGAGCCCCCGCCATGCCCACGCTACCATTCTTTCAGGTCGATGCCTTCTCGTCCAAAGCCTTCGAAGGCAACCAGGCCTGCGTCATGCCGCTGGACGCCTTCCTGCCGGATGAAACCCTCCTCGCCATCGCCGCCGAGAACAATGTGGCCGAGACCGCCTATCTTGTGCCGGCCGGAGACGGCGTCTGGAAGCTGCGCTGGTTCACGCCCGCTGTCGAAGTGCCGCTCTGCGGCCACGCGACGCTGGCCGCCGCCCACGTTCTCTTCGCCCACGCCGGATATGGCGGCGAGACCATCGCGTTCGACACGGTGAAGTCCGGCCGCCTTCTCGTCAAGCGTCTCGAGGGCGGCCGCCTCGAAATGGATTTCCCTTCCGCCCCCGTCCGCCCTGTTCCGGTTACGGACGAAATCGCCGCCGCCCTCGGCGCGCGCCCCGTCGAGGCCTGGGGCGGCATGTTCTACGCCGCGCGGTTCGAGACGCCGGACGACGTTCGCGCCCTCAAGCCCGACCAGCGCGCCCTGAAAACCCTCGGCGCGGAAGGCGGCGGTTGGGACCGCGGCAATTTCGGCTGCTTCGCCCTCGGCGGTGAGAACGGTGCAGACGCCACGTCCCGCTTCTTTGCCCCCGGCTCCGGGATCGACGAAGACCCCGCCACGGGCAGCTGGCACACGATGCTTTCGCGCATCCTCGCCGAAAACTTCGGCAAGCCGGAAGCCCGCTGCTACCAGGCCTATCCCGGCCGCGGCGCCTGGGTCGGCGCGAAGCTGGAAGGGGATCGCTGCAAGCTCACCGGCTCATCAATAACGGTCATCGAGGGAACATTCAGGATCTGATCCATGATCATCGCTCCGTGCACAGAACACGATCTTCCGGAACTCCTCGGAATCTACAACGACGTCATTGCAACGACGACCGCAGTGTACACAGACGCACCCGCGACGCTCGCAGATCGCAAGGCATGGCTGGCGTCCCGCGAGGCGCAGGGATACCCCGTGCTCGTTGCCAAGGACGCATCCGGTGTCGCGGGCTTTGCAAGTTTCGGAGATTTCCGCGCCTGGCCGGGTTATCGCTATTCCGTCGAACATTCGATCCACGTGCGCTCGGGCTGCCGGGGCAAGGGTGTGGGCACGGCACTAATGTCACCTTTGCTGGCGGAGGCCGGCCGGATCGGCAAACACGTGATGATTGCAGGGGTCGATGCGGCAAATGAGGGCTCGCTGCGGTTTCATGAGCGCCTTGGCTTTACCCGGGTCGGAACGTTTCGCCAGGTAGGTTGGAAGTTCGACCGGTGGCTGGACCTGGTGTTTCTTCAGCGTATCCTTGATTGTGAGGCGGCGGAAGAGGGCAGGCCTTAGGCCGGAACCTCTTTCCCCGCCCAGTCAAAGCACTTTCCCGAATCTTCCGGAGTCAGACGATCGATGACCCCCAGAAGATAAGTCGCCGATTGCTCCGGCGTGAACAGCTTCTCGCCCGGAACGCCGCCCTGAAACGCCTTGGAGAGACCCGTATCCACCGTACCCGGATGAAGCCCGACGCAGATGCTCCCCGGCGCCCGCCGCGCCTGCTCGATGGCAAAGTTTCGGATCAACATGTTCAGCCCGGCTTTCGAGGCGCGGTAGGCATGCCAGCCGCCCAGCCGGTTGTCCGAGATCGAACCGACCCGCGCCGACAAGGCCGCAAACACGCTGCGCTCCGCCTTCGGCATCAGCGGCAGCATGTGTTTCGCAATCAGCGCCGGCGCAATCGTATTGGCCGCGAACACGCGCATGAAGGCGTCCGCGCTCAGCGCCCGGTAGGTCTTCTCGGGCGATACGCCGTCCCCGGACAAAAGGCCGCTCGCCACGAAGCACAGCGTCACCGGTCCCGACGCGCCGATTTCGGCTGCCACCGCCGCGAGCTGCGCGTCATCAGTGAAGTCGGCGGCCAGACCCGCCGCGCCGTCCATGTCCGCGCCGGAGCGCGAAACGGCGTAAACTGCGCCATAGGCGCCGGACGCAATCACGCCCTCGGTCAGCGCCCGCCCGATCCCGCCCGAACTTCCAAAGACTACAGCGATCATGATGCCGTTCCAGCTAGCCCGGCGGCCTCAACAGGAAAGGGGGAAGAAGATGGTGCCGCTTAGGTGACTTGAACACCTGACCCCCGCATTACGAATGCGGTGCTCTACCAGCTGAGCTAAAGCGGCCCTGTCTTTGAGGACCCGCATATACTGGCAGGGCATGGGGGGCGCAAGGCCAGTTTTGCGCCTGTCACGGGCGGGTCAATCGTCGTTCGGGGCGTAGTCCAGCGGCTGGGTCAGCGGCCCTTGCGGCGGTTTCGGCGTGGACAGCGGGCCCTCGTCGGCCAGCGGCAGGGCGAGCACACGGCCCGCTTCCAGTTCGCGGCCATAAGTTTCATAACGCGCATGCACGAGATCGCCGACATCGCCAAAGGCATAGACAAGACGGCTCCAGCCGGCTCGGTCATAGTCGAACGCATTGCCCTTGGGGTCGATGTCCGACCAGTCCGCCTCGCGGGACGCCGACGCCGCCATCCGGCCCCAGCGCTGCGCCTCGACCGGATCGCCATAGCCTTTCAGGGCGCGCTCCATCAGAAGGCAAAGCCGCGCGGTGGGATTCTCCTCGACGAGCAGCGCGAGGGATTTGATGGCGCCGACCCAGTCGGCCGTGTCCATCGCGATCTCGGCGGCGAGAATACGGCTTTCGCGGTGGTCGGGGTGAACATTCGCGAGCGCCTTCAGGCGGGCCGCGATGTTGAAGCGGGAGTCCTGCGGCACGAGGCGGCGCGAGAGCTGGGCGAGGGCGGGGTGTGGCCGCGCCTTCCAGCCGAGTTCGAGCACGCCCTGCGCGGCCTTGACCTTGGCATCGGTCATCAGGAAGCGCGCGCCATGGTAGACGGCGGGCGGAAAATCGGGCGCCGCGCGGATCGCTTCGGCCAGGGCCTTATGGGCGGCCAGTTTTTCCGTGTGCTGAAGGTTGACAGCCTTGGCCGTATAGAGAACGGCGCGGCGGCGTTTGACGTTGATGCCTTCGACCAGGCCGCGCTTTTCGCCGAGGACCAGCGTTTCGATCGCCTTGTCCCAATCGCCTTTGGAGACTTGCAGATCGAACAGCGAATTGAACGGCCAGTCCGCATCGGACTTGAGGGCGAGGGCTTCGCGGGCGCGGCTTTCGGCGGTCAGCTGGTCGCCGCGCTCCGACGCCGCCGTTGCGGCGCCGCGCAGGCCGGCGAGTTGTCCGCCGGGCAGCCGGGTCAGCAGGCCCCAGGCGCGTTCGGCCCCGGCCCAGTCATCGTTGGCCTCGGCGGCGCGGGCTTCGAGCAGGAGCTTGAGACGCTCATCTTCCGCATGGCGCATGGCCCGGCGGGCGAGTTTCAGCGCGGCTTTCGCGTCGCCGCCTTCGGCCGCCAGCAAGCCTTCGGCGAGCGCGGCATTGGCCTTGCGGGTGCGGGCGAGGCGGCGGGCTTTCGAGATGCGGCCCGGCAGGACGAGCAGGCCGGTCGCCAGCCACCAGACGAGGGCGAGCAGTCCGCCGAGCAGGACGATCAACATCGCGGCCACGCCGGACCGGACGGCCACGATTTCCTGACCGACCGGGAAGGTGACTTCGCCGGGAAGGCTGAACGCCCACCAGGCCAGAACCGCGCCGGCCATCACCAGGATGATCACGAAGAAGAAGAGGAAAAAGCGGCTCATGGTGCGTCCGTGGCTCCGTCACTCAGGCTGAGGCGGACATCCTCGAGCGCCGCTTCGAGGGAAATGCGGCGGTCCGCGCGCCGGATCCAGTCTTCTGCCGCACGGGCGGTCGCGCCTTCAAGGCCGGCCAGTGCGCGCACGCTGCTGGCCAGGTCGCCCGCCGACAAGGCCGCGGCGGCCGTGTCGAGCGATTTGACGAGCGCTGCGTGCTTGCCATCGGCCGGACGTACACTGACGGCATCGCCGAAGGCCTTGTCGATCCAGGAGAGGCGGCCGGACCGCTTTTCGGGGGCCTCGGCGGCGAGGACGGCGGTCCGCACCGCGGCAAATTCCGATTGAAGACGTGTCAGGGCCGTCACGCCCGCGATGTAGGGTGCCAGCCGTTTGATCACGGCGTTGTCCGGCGCGGCGTTGCGCAGGGCGCGGTAATCGGCTTCGAAGCTGGCCCCGCGACGGACGGCCGCTTCGATCGCCGAAAGGGCGAGCGCGGCTTCGGCCCGGTTGTCATTCACTTCGGCGGCTGCGGCCGATTCCCGCTCGGCCTCGCGCGAGGCCGCTTCAAGGCTTGCGAGCCGATTTGTCAGTATGCTGACATCCGCGCCTGCGGCCGCCAGCGGCGAGACGGGCGCACGGCCTTCCAGCGCGTCGATCCGGGCGGTCAGGGTGGCAAACGCTTCAGGGTTGCCGCCAGCCGCAATTGCCTGGTCGAGACGGCGGGAGACGGTGTCGAGTTCGCCGATCAGGCTCGCCAATTCGGCCGATGCAGCGGCCGGCTCGGAAAGCTTCTGGCTGATCGCAGACTGCACGGCGGCCATCTGGTCGAGGCGGGCGTCGATCCGCTCGATGTCCGTCCGGGGGCGGACGAGGTCGGCGCCATAGATACCGGCAGCGGCGCCGGTGAAGGCGGCAATCACGGTCGCGGTGCCAAGCGCGATCCAGCCGGGTCCCGGTCGCGCAGCCTTGGCCGGACCGGCCGGGGCCGGTTCGAACTGGGCGTCAATCGGGCCGTTCGTGCGGTCCGGATCGGGGAAGGGGTCGTCACTCATGCAGTCACTATGGCGTATTCAGGTTGCGAAAGAGTGTGGCATAGCGGCGATTCAAGGGCAAAGTGCACGCGCGGCCTCACGAAGGGCGTCCATCAGGCTGTCCTCGTTCGGGCGCTCGGCGATCCATTCGCCCCGACCCGCCTCGCCTTTCAGCGGTGCGAGCGCCGTCACGGAAATGGCGACGAGACCCGCGCGTTCAAGGCCGGGATGGCTTGCCGCGACGGCGCTGGCCGCTTTCGCCGAATGCACGAGCAGGATCACGGGAGACGGACCGGCCAGCGCCGTGAGGGCGTCGGGGCTCAGGCTGTCAGCGGCGCGCGTGCGATAGGGCGCGTTGAACCTCGCATCGAGGCCGCCGGCGATCAGCGCGGCGACGAGGTTTCCGGCCGCCGCTTCGTTGGCGATATGGAGAAGCGGACCCTCCGGGTGCGCGGCGAGGATGCGGTGGGCGAGATCATCGGCGTTGCCATCGCTTTCGATGATCGAACCAAATCCTGCGGCGCGCGCCGCTTCGGCGGTGGAAGGGCCGACACACCAGGCGGTCCGGTCCGGGTCAGGCGACGCGTGCTGCACGGCGCGTACGCCATTGGCGCTGGTGAAGACGAGATGCCGGATGCCTGCGAGATCGCGGGCATCGAGACCGGTTTCCTCTATGGCCAGCATCGGCGAGAGGATGGGCGCGTAGCCGAGCCGCGCGAGAGTGTCCGCCGTGTCACGGGCGCCGGGCAGCGTCCGCGTCACGATGACGGGCAAGCTCACCGCTTGTCCTCGAAGACGGGCAAGCCGCCTTGCGCCGACTCCCGGATCTCGCTCGCCACGTCCCGTCCGAGCGCGGCGAGCTGGTTCATCGATGCGCCTTTGGGGGCGGTGCCTGTGGCGGCCCAGCGCTGGTCGCCCGAGGGGCTGAGCACTTCGCCGGTCAGGCGCCAGCTATCGCCCTCATCGAAGAGGTGCGCGGCGATGGGCGTGCGGCAGCTGCCATCGAGCATCGCCAGGAACGAGCGCTCTGCCGTGGCCGCGGCTTCACTGACGGCAACGTTCAGCTTCGCGAGCGCGTCGCGCAGCTCATTGTCCGCATCGTCGCGGGCGACGACGCCGATGATGCCCTGGGCAGCCGCCGGCAGCATGTCTTCGACCGGAATGGGCGTCGCCATATGGTCGTATCCGAGGCGGCGCAGTCCGGCCATCGCGAGGAAGGTCGCGTCGGCCTGGCCTTCCTCGAGCTTGCGCATCCGGGTCTGCACATTGCCGCGGAACGTGACGACCTGCAGGTCCGGGCGCAGCGCGAGGGCCTGCGCTTCGCGGCGCAGAGACGCGGTGCCAAGCCGTGCGCCGTGCGGAAGATCGCGCAGGGATTTGGCGGTGTGTGACACAAAGCCGTCGCGCGGATCCTCGCGTTCGGGGAAAGCCACAAACACCTGGCCGGGTGGCAGCAGGGACGGGACGTCCTTCAGGCTGTGCACGGCGATGTCGATTTCGCCCTGGCCGAGGGAGTCGTCGAGTTCGCGGGTGAACAGGCCCTTGCCGCCGGAATTGATCAGCCGCTCGGAGGTCAGCTTGTCACCGGTGGTGGTGAAGGTGACGATCTCGGCCTCGATGGCGCCGCCGGACGCGGCCTTGAGGCTCGCGGCGATCTGGTGGGCTTGCGCGAGGGCGAGCGGCGAGCCGCGCGTGCCAAGACGGATCGAACGGGGGGCGGAGGCGGATTTTGTATCGGTCATGCGTTTTTGCTTAGCCGGGGATTTCGGAATTGCCAATTCAGGCGTCGTTCCGGTTCGTCTTTCGCGGTGGATTGACGCGGGCCGCGGTGAAGGTTACGGGAATTTATCGTTAAACGGAAAGTCCGTTTTCAGGAGACCTCCAATGATCCGCACCGCCGTTTCGGCTCTTGCCCTGATTGCCGCCCTGGCGGCTTGCACGCCAAATCCTACAACTGAAGCGCTCAACAAGCAGGCTTCGGCGGAACAAGCCGCCGCCGTCAGCGCCGAACTGAACGCCTGGTTCGATGCCAAGTATGAAGAGCAGCTGCAGCAAAGCCCGATCCAGATGACTTTCCTTGGCCGCAAGGACAAGAATGACCAGATCGACTGCTTCACCTTCGCCTGCGCCGATGAACAGCTGGCCTTGCAGAAGGCCTCGGTCGATGAACTCAAGGCCAAGTTTGACTACGACACGCTGTCACCGGCCGACAAGGATTCCTACGATCTCTGGATGTACCAGTATGATCTGGCGGCCGAAGGCGTTGCCTACCGCAACAACGGCTTTGTCTTTGACCAGATGAACGGCCTGCAAAGTTTTGCGCCGACCTTCCTGATGCAGTTCCACGCCGTGGACGAAGAAGCCGACGCCCGCGCGCTGGTGAAACGCTATACGGCGGCGGCGGCTTCGCTGCAGGACGCGCTGACCATTGCCAAGGAAAATGCCGCCAAGGGCGTGCATGCACCCAAGTTTGCCTATGAAGGCGTGATCGACCAGTCGCAGAAGATCATCACGGGCGCTCCGTTCACGGAGGGCCCGGACTCGGCGATCTTCGCGGACTTCAAGACCGACCTGCAGGCGCTGGTCGATGCCGGCAAGACAACCCCGGAAGTCGCTGCCGAGCTCACCACCGAGGCCGAAGCGGCGCTGAAAGGCCCGTTCCTGACCTTCTACAATGACCTGATCGCGTTCGCGACCGAGGACATGGCAAACTCGCCGGACCCCGCCGGCCCGCAAGGCGCAAACCTGCAGCCGAACGGCGAGGCCTATTACAATTTCCGTCTCGCCAACCAGACGACCACGAAGATGACGGCCGACGAGATCCACGAGCTTGGCTTGTCGGAAGTGGCACGTATCCAGGCCGAGATGGAGGCCATCAAGGCGGAAGTGGGCTTTACGGGCACGCTTCAGGAGTTCTTTGTCAGCATCCGCGACGACAAGACCAACGAGCTTCACTATTATCCGGATACGGATGAAGGCCGCGAAGGCTATATCGCGGACGCAACCGCCGCCATCGAGAAGATCAAGGCGCAGCTGCCGAACTATTTCGGTATCCTGCCGAAGGCGGACCTCGTCGTGAAACGCGTCGAGGCCTTCCGCGAACAGCCGGGCGCCGCCCAGCATTATTTCCCGGGCACGCCGGACGGCGCGCGCCCCGGCATCTATTACGCGCACCTGTCGGACATGAAGGCGATGCCGAAGGGCGAGCTGGAAGTGATCGCGTATCATGAGGGCCTGCCGGGCCACCACATGCAGATCTCGATCGCGCAGGAGCTGACCAGCGTGCCGCAATTCCGCACGCAGGCGGGCTTCACCGCCTATAGCGAAGGCTGGGGCCTCTATTCGGAGAAGCTCGCGTCCGAAATGCCGGGCACGTTTGAAAGTCCGTACTCGGACTTCGGCCGCCTCGGGTCGGAAATCTGGCGCGCCATCCGTCTCGTCGTCGATACCGGCCTGCACTCGAAGGGCTGGACCGAGGAACAGGCCGTTCAGTACTTCCTCGCCAACTCTGCGATCACCGAAGCGCAGGCACGTTCCGAAGTGCAGCGCTATATCGTGATGCCGGGCCAGGCGACGGCCTACGAGATCGGCATGATCCACATCCAGAAGCTGCGGGCGAAGGCTGAAGCCGAGCTTGGCGACAAGTTCGACATCCGCGCCTTCCACGACACGGTGCTCGGCGGCGGCGCCCTGCCGCTCGACGTGCTGACGCGGAAAGTCGACCAGTGGATTGCGACCGTGAAGGCCGCGCCCGCCGAGTAAGGTGTGCGACCGGTGACATCGAGCCCTTCCCGGAAACGGGGAGGGCTTTTTGTTTGGCCGGACTTCTCCCCGCGTGACCTCTTGTCTCCGGCAGGCATCCGCATACGGTTTGCGCGGATGTGAGGATAACGGACATGCACCTGAAATTTGCGCCCGAGACCGAGACGTTCCGCGCCCATGTGCGCCGCTGGTTCGAGACCGAGTTCCCGAAGGACATCATCGCGAAGTTCAAGGCGGGCACGCCGCTGACGACGGCGGACGTGCGCAAGTCCGAGATGGCGCTCGGCGCCAAGGGCTGGCTCGCAGCGGCCTGGCCGGTGGAATATGGCGGGCCGGGCTGGGGGATCGAAGAGCAGTATGTGTTCGACGAGGAACTGGAACGCGCCGGCGTGCCGACCGTGACGCCGATGGGCGTGATCTATGTCGGGCCGGTGATCTACACGTTCGGGAGCGAGGCGCAGAAGGATCAATGGCTGCCCGGCATCCGCGACGGGTCGGTCGGATGGGCGCAGGGCTATTCCGAGCCCGGCGCGGGATCGGACCTTGCGAGCCTCGAATTCTCCGCCGTGCTGAAGGACGGCGTCTACACGCTGAACGGCCACAAGATCTGGACCTCCGCCGCGCAGCATGCCGACTGGATTTTCCTGCTCGCGCGCACCAGCCGGGGCGAGAAGAAGCAGGAAGGGATCAGCTTCATCTGCTGCCCGCTGAACGCGCCGGGCGTGACGGTGAAGCCGATCATCACGATCGATGGGGCGCATGCCCTGAACGAAGTGCTGTTCGACAATGTGACCGTGCCGGAGGCCTACCGGATCGGGGAAGAGGGCAAGGGCTGGACCTATTCGCAATACCTGCTCGGCTTCGAGCGGACCTCCTATGCGCGCATCGGCGGCAAGCGGGCGATGCTGCGGCATGTGCGGGGACTGGCCTCGGCCGTGCCGGAGGGCGGCAATGACCGTCTGATGGACGATGCGGGATTTGCGGGCCGCCTCTCGCGGACCGAGATTGCCGTGGACGGGCTGGAGATGACGGTGTTCCGGATTCTTTCGGCGCAGGTGTCCGGTGGCTCGGTCGGGGATGCGTCCTCGACGGTGAAAATCCTCGCGACGGAGACGCACCAGGCGATCACGGAACTTTTCCTTGAAGCGGCGGGCCCGTTCGTGGGACACAGGGCGCCGTCGGCGGGGACGAGCGGGCGTGATGTGGCCAGTTACTTTGGTGGGCGCGCGCAATCGATCTATGGCGGCACGAACGAGATTCAGAAGAATATCATCGCACGCAAGGTGCTGGGGCTGTAGGGCATGAGACTGTTTGGTATACCGGGCGTACCGCTGGCCCTGACGCTGGCGGGGCTGATCCCGTTTGCGGCGGGCGCCGGCGTGATGTGGGCAGCAGCGGGCGACCCCGTGCTGAAAGCGCAGGCGGGGCTGGCATTGCTGGCCTATGGCGCGGTGATCCTGTCTTTCCTTGGCGGCGTGCGCTGGGGCGCGGAAGTCAACGCGCAGGGCGGCGGGCTGCCGCGCTCGGGGATCATGGGCCTGTCGGTGCTCGGCTCGCTCGCGGGCTGGGCGGCGGTGCTGTACGGCGTGCTGGGCACGCTCGATTGGCCGGTGTTCGGCGCGCTGGCGCTGGCGCACCTGATGCAGGGCATCTGGGATTCGGACGGGGCGGGCCTGCCGTTCTGGATGCGCCGGGTGCGGCGGGTGGCAACCCTCGGCGCGTTTGCCGCGCTGATCGCCGGCGCGGCGTCCTACGCCGGCTTGTAGCTGCGAAGGGTGATCGCGGCGGCGGCAAAGCTGATCGCCGCCAATACCAGCGAGATTACACCGTTCCATCCGGCCATCGACAGGCCGATGAAATGCCACGGCGCATCATTGCAGCGCGGGATGAAGAGCGGCTGGTCGAGGCTGCCCATGTCCAGCGGATTGACCCCCGCATTCACGACCGAGCAGCCAGCCGGCGGCGGGAAAATCTTCCACTCGACCCCGGCATGATAGGCCGCGACGACCACGCCCGTGACAAAGACGAGACCGATCAGCACGTTGAGGGCGACGAGGAAGCGCCGCTTCGGCACGAGGCGCCAGATGCCGAGGCCCGTGAGCGTCATGGCGATCAGGGCCCAGTAGACCTCGCGCTGGCGCAGGCAGAGCGGGCAGGGGGCGAGGCCGCCAAAGGTTTCGAAGGCATGCGCGCCCGCCAGCATCGCCGCCGAAGCGATGACTGCCAGCACCGGCCAGCGCCAGCCGGAAAGAAGGGGCGAGAGCGCCATCATTCGCCCCTTTCACGCCATCGGGCCGGGGCCCGCAATGCGGCGGAGCGTCACGAGCGGGGGCGAGGCGGACACGCGATTGACAGCGGGGCGCCCCGTGCGGCAGGAACGGCCCGCACGCGGCGCGTGCCCCTGTGGTGAAATGGTAGACGCGGCGGATTCAAAATCCGCTTCCGCAAGGAGTGCTGGTTCAAGTCCGGCCAGGGGCACCACTTTTTGTCTGATCCCGTATCGCTGCGCTCACCTGGATCGCGCTCAGGGCTGTTCAGGTCAAACCGTGTTCGAGAGAGACCCTGATCTCGCGCCGGTTTGCGCGTTGTCCGGAAAGGGCCTAACGCTCGGTGTCCCGGGGTGGGCGACAGGCCGGAGCGATGCATGAACGGATCCATGGCGGGCGCGTTGACGCTGATTGCCGTGCTGCTGTCCGGGGCGGCGGTGTATGCCTTGCAGGCGATCATCTCGCCGCTGCTGCTGGCGGTGTTCCTGCTGGTGATGGTGGCCGACATGGCGGGCACGCTGCACCGGCTGGTGCCGAAGGTGCCGATGCGGCTTTGGACCGGCCTGTCGGTGCTGATCATCGCGGCGGCGTTCGTGATGGTTACGCTGTTCCTGATCGACAACCTCACGGGCCTGATTGCCGATAGCGGGGACTTCGACAAGCGGCTGAACGCGGTGCTCCGGGCGACGGGGGACCTGCTGGGCGTGCGCCAGGCCCCGAGCTTCGAGAGCCTGATCCAGTCGGCGCAGACGCCGCAGGTCGCGGGCGCGGTGGCGGCCTGGCTGCAGGGCGGGCTTTCGGCGGCGGCCTTCGTGCTGATCTATCTGGGCTTCCTTCTGGTTTCGCAGCGCAGTTTCGCGGTCAAGGTCAACATCCTGAGGCCGACCGGCGAGGGGGCGGTGGATGTGGACCAAGTGCTCTCCCGGATCCAGAAGGCGGTGACAAGTTATGTCAGTGTACAGACGACGACCGGCCTGATGATCGCCGCCGCGTCCTGGGCGGTGATGGCGTGGCTCGGCTTGCCCCAGCCGATCTTCTGGGCGTTCCTCATCTTTGTAGCGAGTTATGTGCCGATCGTCGGCGGGGTGGTCGCGATCTTCGTGCCGGCGCTGTTCAGCGTGATGGTGTTCGAGGGGTTCGGCAAACCGTTGATCCTGCTCTCGGCGCTGCTGGTGATCGGCTTCGTGGTGGGCAACATCATCCAGCCGCGCATGCAGGGCGTGGGGCTGAACCTCGACCCTGTGGTGGTGCTGTTGTCGCTGGCCTTCTGGGGCGTGCTGCTGGGCGCGACGGGGGCGTTCCTTTCGACGCCGCTGACGGTGGCGGCGATGGCGATCCTGGCAGAGTTCAGGAGCACGCGCTGGCTGGCCGTGCTGCTGTCAAATGACGGCAACCCCTATCCGACACGGCCGCGCAAGTTCACCCGGCGCACGCGCGCGCCGGTCTGAGCGGCGGGGCGAACTGTGTTTGCGGGTTGATCAGGGCCCGTGTCCGTCGGATGTTGGCGCATTGCCGGGACGGGACCGAAGAACGTCCGCCTCTTTCCACATCCGGCGCGCAGGGGACCTTTCCATGATCACGGCGCCGGCCGCCACCATCGGGCGCATCGGGCATGAGCGCGAACCCATTGTCGTGATCGACGGGTTCAGCTCGGATCCGGCCGGGCTGGTCGAGGCCGCTGCATCCCAGACTTATGCGATGCGCGGGGCGCATTATCCGGGAGTGCGCGCGCCGCATGCGGGGCAATACCTGTCCGAGCGGATGGACCTGTTGATGCGGCTGATGTCCGACGTGTTTGGACACAGCAAGGGGGCCGATCTGGTCGAGTGCAATTTCTCGATCGTCACGACGCCGCCGGAGGCACTGACGCCGCTGCAACGCCTGCCGCATTTCGATGCCGCCGATCCCGGGCGCATCGCGGTGCTGCATTACCTGTGCGGATCGCCCGCGGGCGGCACGGCCTTCTATCGCCACCGCACGACCGGGTTCGAGACCGTGAGCCTGTCGCGGATGGAAGACTACGCGGAGAGGCTGGACGCAGACCTTTCCCGGCACGGTGATCCGAAGGCGGAGTATCTGCGCGGGGACACGGCGCTGTTCGAGCAGACCTACCGGGTCGAGGCGGTATTCAACCGGCTCGTGATCTATCGCGGCTGGACGCTGCATTCCGGCACCGTGCCGCCGGGCTTCGCGCTGACGGCGGACCCGAAGGCCGGGCGGCTGACACTCAATACATTCCTCCAGGCCCGGTGACGGCGCCGAGGGGATAGTCCGCCTCGGCGACGTAGCGGCTCGGGCCGGTCTCGCGGGCATAGCTGGCATAGAGGTGAAAGACATCGGCCTGCCAGGCATCGGTGCGCAGCCCCTGATGGCGCTCGCTCCACGCACGTGCATCTTCAAGGGGTGTGCCGTGGCAATAGGCGAGGGTCACGTGCGGCGTGAACGGGCGGCGCTCGATGGTGAGACCCAGGCGGCGGCCGGCTCGCTCGCATTGCGCGGCCAGGCTGCGGAGGGCGTCGGTCTCGCGCACCCGGGCCCAGACGGCGGTGGGTTCGCGCCGGCCGAACCAGCCGGCACCCTCGAGGGTGACCTCGAAGGCGGGCATGTCGATTTCGCCGATGAGGTCGTCGAGGTCATGCGCACGCTGCGGTGCGACTTCGCCATAGAAGCAGAGCGTGATGTGGAAGTTTTCCTCCGGCCGCCAGCGGGCACCCGCAAGGTCATTCTGGAGCGGACGCAGCTCGCGGGCGGCGTCCGGTGGAACGGGCAGGGCGGTGAACAGGCGAAGCATGGCCGGCGTTTTCGCCCGGCGCGCGGGCAAAGTAAAACCCGGCCTTGCGGGGCCGGGTTTTGGTATGTTCTCAGCGGCCGGTCAGCGGGACGCGAGGTGATCCAGTTTTCCGAGTTCCTGCGCGAGGAGGTAATAGAAGGTCACGCGCGATTTCTGGCCCCCTTCGGCCTTCATCGTGTCGCAGACTTTCTGGATGACGGCATCGATCTGCTGCTGGTTCAGCGAGACGCCGAGCTTTCCCCGGCACCATTTCTCGCGGATCCGGCTCATCTCGACATCGTCGGTGCAGGAGACAATGGCACTGTCCCGGTTGCGTAGCGCGATCCCGAGGTGACCGACGATCTTCTCGGCGGCCGCCTGATTGTAATCGTTTGTATGCTTTCTGATATTGTCTGCGTATGCGGATGCATCAGCCACTATTTTCCCCTTATAGCTTGAATACCGGCGGTTGCAGGCCCCTTGCCACCGGTCGAACAAGGCTAAGCACGCCGAAATTCAAGTCAACTGTCACACACATATCCCGTACAGTGGCGCTTATGACGCTGCCAATGCCAATATCATTCCGGATTGAACGGAATTTCCCTCAAAAGTTGAGGGTGGGCCAGGGTCTCGTTTTTAATTTGGATTTAATGTTGGGGGAGATGCTCGCTGCCAGCGGGCTTGCTGCCCGTTCCGGCACCCCGAAAGTGCAAGCCCGTGGGCACTCTGGTTGCCGGATGCCGTTGCAGGAACGGGGGAGAGCCTCCATATATCGGCAAACGGAGTGCCTGTGGGCGCGACGCGACTATGGAAAGGGTTTCTCTACCAATGAACGACTTCAACCGGACTTTCGGCGCGATCGATACGCGCTCGGCCGATACCTCAGTCAATGTGGGTCTGCGCACCTTCATGCTGGGGGTCTACCAGAAGCTCGCCCTTGGCATCGCGCTGGCGGGCGTGCTCGCATTCGTGGTCGGCGCGAACTTCGTGCCGGCGCTGACGCAGGCCGTGCTGTTCTCGCCGCTGCGCCTTGTGATCCAGTTCGCCCCCCTTGTGCTGATCCTCGGCTCGGCCTTCCTCATGAAACGCCCGTCCCCGCTCGCAACCGGGATCGTGTACTGGACGATCGTGTCCCTGCTCGGCCTCAGCCTGTCGATTTGGGTCTATGCCGCGACCAATAACGTCGAGATGGCTTCGCGCGCCGGCCGCACGATGAGCCCCGAGTTCACGACGATCGCGAAAGCCTTCTTCCTGACGTCGGCTTCCTTCGGTGCGCTCAGCCTGTTCGGCTACACGACCAAGATGGACCTGAAGCCGATCGGTGTGTTCGCCGTGTTCGCGCTGTTCGGCCTGATTGGCCTCAGCCTCGTCAGCCTGCTCTTCCCGCCTTCGGGCTTCCTGGAAGTGGCCATCATGGGCGGCGTGCTGGCGGTCTCGGGCATCCTGATCGCCTTTGACACCCAGAACCTGAAGATGAGCTATTTCGAGAACGAGGGCGACACGCGCTCCCTCGCCGTGATGACCAACTTCGGTGCGCTCGGCTTCTTCATCTCGTTCTACAACATCTTCACGATCCTGATGTCGATGCTGTCCAGCAACGACTGATATCCGGATACGGATACCTGACATGCTCGCCCGTGAGCCCCGCTCACGGGCGTTTGCTTTCCGGCCACATTGCGCGTTGGCGCCGCCTCGGCTAGGGCAACCGCGACAGACGTCCCAGGCCCATTCCGAGGAGACCCCACATGGCCCGCAGCAAGATCGCTCTCATTGGTTCCGGCATGATTGGTGGCACGCTCGC
>JAIXRO010000098.1 GCA_027485145.1 Hyphomonadaceae bacterium
CGCATCGTCTCGATCACCTGGTCGAGTGACACTTTCGTTTGCTCGAGAGAATGCAGAGCGAGCCGGGCCGCATTTGCGGCTTTGACGGCACCGATCGCATTGCGCTCGATACAAGGTATCTGAACCAGGCCGCCAACCGGGTCGCATGTCAGGCCGAGATTGTGTTCCATGCCAATCTCGGCCGCGTTTGCGACTTGCTGAGGCGTGCCGCCCCAGACCGCAGCAAGCCCGGCCGCCGCCATGGAACACGCAACTCCGACTTCGCCCTGGCATCCCATCTCTGCCCCGGAAATGGATGCGCGCTGCTTGTAGAGCAGACCTATTCCGCCGGCGGTCAGCAGGAACTTCCGTACACGGTTGGCCCGATCTTCGGCGTCCCAGCAGTAGTGCCGGATCACGGCAGGAATGATTCCCGCCGCGCCATTTGTCGGTGCCGTAACAACTTGCCCGCCTGCTGCGTTCTCCTCGTTCACGGCCATTGCATAGACGTTCAGCCAGTCGAACAGCTGCTCGCGTTCGTTGGACGGCGGCGCGTGCACGAGTTTCTGCCAGATCTCCGGCGCGCGCCGGCGTACCTTCAATCCACCCGGCAATACACCTGTGCGTGAGAGGCCGCGATCAATGCACGCCATCATCACCTGCGCGATGCGGTCCAGCGCAGCCTCGGTATCCTCCACGCTTCGTTTGGCCAGTTCATTCTCGGCGATCACCGCATCGATCGACATGGACAATCCGCGGCAGGTGTTGAGCAACTCACCCGCCGAGATGAACGGATGCGGAACCGGCGGTCCGGCCGGTACTGTGTCATCCCGCACCGGGCGTTCCAGTTGGCGGTGAGAGGCAATGAAGCCGCCGCCGGTGGAATACCAGGTCGAGTCAGCGAGTGTCTCCCCTGCCCCGTCGAAGGCGCGAAGCCGAATGCCATTGGGGTGCAACTTCGGAAAAACCTCATACGCAAAACGGATGTCCTGCCGCGGGTCGAAACCGATATCACGACCGTCCGGAAGGCGGAGCGTCTTCGATGTCTCCAGCACGCCGACCCGCTTGTCGGCATCTTCGGGATCCAGCATTTCAGGATCAAGACCAAGGAGGCCCAGCATGACCGCTTTCGGTGTCGCATGCCCGGCGCCGGTCAAGGCCAGCGAGCCCTGAAGTTCCACGTCGATCCGTTCCGTCCGGCCCAGAACGCCGGCGAGATCCAGCTCCCCGAGAAAACGGCCAGCAATCCGGATCGGGCCCACGGTATGTGAACTCGACGGTCCGATACCGATACGGAAGAGGTCGAGGACCGAAAGCATGCGCCAGATTCCTTGTCCGGTTGCCCGGCGCGATCGTCAGCCGACGAACTGTGCCGGATCGGTCACGTCATGAGAATAGATCCAGTCATACTGACCTTGCGCAACAGACGGAAGCAATTGCCCGGCCAGCCAGATAGGCCCGTACGTCGCCAGCTGCGAAATCGGGTTCGTCCGGTGAAACAGGTCCGCATTGCTGCGCGCCCCGGCCTGAACGCGCGACGTGCGGGGCTTGCGCATGTCTTCATACCGGGTCAGCGCCTCGCCCAGCGTGCCTTTCGCGGACACGAGTCCCGCCAGCACATAAGCATCTTCAATGGCCATGACGGCGCCCTGCGCAAGGAAAGGCAGCATCGGATGGCAGGCATCTCCCAGCAACACGACGCGCCCGTCGGACCATTTGCTGAGCGGCATTCGATCATAAAGCGCCCAGCGGTTGAGCACGGTCGCTTTCGACAGGATCGAACGGATCACCGGCGACCATTTGCGAAAATCCTTTAGGGCCTGATCACGGGCGCCAGTCGCACTCCAGGATTCGATGAGCCGTTCCTTGCATTCAACCACGGCAACGAGATTCGCAAGGCTGCCGCGCCGAAGGCGGTACGTGACGGCATGGCGTCTGGCGCCCACCCACACGCAAGCCGATTCCGGCGGGGCATCATCGCCAAGTTCCGAAACAGGCACCACCGCACGCCAGGCGACATGCCCCGTATAGCGCGGCGAGTCCGGACCGATCATCTGTGCCCGGATGGCCGAGTGAATCCCGTCCGCGCCCACCAGAAGATCGCCGGTGACGTCTCCGCCGCCATCAAGGTGCGCCGTCACGCTTCGCTCATCCTGCGTGTACGAGACAACACGTTGCGCCAGCTTCAGTGCGTCGCCCTGCCGGTCTAGCAGCGCGCCTCTCAGCGCCTCAACGAGGTCGGCCCGGTGGACATGCAGGTATTCCCCGCCCCAGCGCGCGAGCGAGGCGTCACGTAGCGGAATGGTCAGGATGCGTGCACCGCCGCTTCCGTAGCGAAGCTCCTGGCCCCGAGGCCGGAAAGCATCCTTCGCCACCCGGGCACTCACGCCGATCGCGTCGAACACGCGCATGCCGTTCGGGCTGATCTGAAGACCGGCGCCGACTTCATCCAGCTGCGGCGACTGCTCAAGCACCGTCACCCGGTGACCCAGTTTCTGGAACGCCAGCGCCGCCGTGAGGCCGCCGATACCTCCGCCAGAAATCAGGATGTGCATCGCGCGCCCGGCCGGTTCAGCCTGATGGTCTGCTATCGGGGCCGCGATCGGTCATGATCGCCGCCGATCAGAACGAAGCGGCGATCACAGTACTTGCACTCGACAAAGTCCTCATGCCCCATCTCGTACCAGACCTTGGGATGCCCGAGTGCTCCGCCGCCGCCGTTGCAGGAGACCTTGCGACTCGTGACCATCGAGATTTCCGGCGGGGTGAAGACGTCGCGCTTGCGAGACATACGGCTGCTCCGGTCAATCCGGCGGAGGGGCCCGCTTGCCCCTGCCCGGCTAGACCCCTAACTAGAGTCTGGGTGGCCGCCTTGCAAGCCGTGCCGAACGCCGCGATGAAAGGGCCTCATGCGAAATCCTGAATTTGCCATCGAAGTGCGCGATCTGCGCAAAACCTACGCGGCCACGGGCAAGATGCCCGAGAAAAAAGCTCTGGACGGCATTTCGCTCCAGATACCCTCGGGCACCATCTTTGGCCTTCTGGGGCCCAACGGTGCGGGCAAGTCCACTTTCATCAATATCCTCGCCGGTCTCGTAAAGAAAACGTCCGGCAGCGCCAGCATCTGGGGCCTCGATATCGATGCCGAGCCGCGCCAGAGCCGTGCAGCGCTTGGCGTCGTCAACCAGGAAGTCGTCGCCGACCCCTTCTTCACGCCCTACGAGATGCTTGAGCTTATGGCGGGCTTTTACGGCGTGCCGAAAGCAGAACGCCGGACCGTCGAAATCCTCACCGCCCTCGGCCTCGGCGACAAGAAAGACGCCTATGTGCGCCAGCTCTCGGGCGGCATGAAGCGGCGCCTCATGGTGGCCAAGGCGCTGGTGCACGATCCGCCCGTGCTGATTCTCGACGAGCCAACGGCGGGCGTCGATGTCGAGTTGCGCCGGCTGCTCTGGGACTATGTGCGCGAACTGCACGCCAAGGGCACGACAATCATCCTGACAACTCACTACCTCGAGGAAGCCGAAGAGCTTTGCGACACCATCGCCATCGTCAATCACGGCGAAGTGGTGGCCTGCGAGCCGACGGCGCAGCTCCTGTCGCGCCTTGACTACAAGACCCTGATCATCGTGCCGCGCGAGCCGCTCACGGCCATCCCCGCCGAACTGGCCATGCACGATACGAAACTCCGCAGCGACGGATCGCTCGCCATCACCTTCAAGACCGCCGAAACCGGGATTGGACGATTGCTTGAAAAGGCCCGCACGGCCGGTATCGGCATTGCGGACCTTTCGACAAAGTCGCCAGATCTCGAAGATGTGTTTGTGGCCCTGACCAGCGAAAAGACGCCGGCCTGACGCCTCGGTTCAGAGCGACTGGCTGATCCAGTTCGACAGCGCCTGACGGTTCATTGCCCCGTTATGCGTGGCTGCCACCTTGCCTTGCTTGAACAGCAGCATGGTGGGCAGGCCCCGCACGCCGTACTTCGCGCCGACCAGCGGGAAATCATCGACGTTAAGTTTCACGATCTTGACCTTGCCGTCGAGTTCCGTGGCAACGGCCTCGATATGCGGCGCCATCTGCTTGCAAGGCCCGCACCATTCAGCCCAGAAATCGACTACCACCGGCACGTCTGACGCGCCGAGCAGGGCATCAAATTCGTCGTCGCTTACATCCATTCCAGCCATGATATTGGCTCCTTTTGTGGCCCGTATCGGGTGCTTGATAGATAGGAAGTCTGAGGGACTGTCAAACCACCCTCAAGACAGACTTGAGGGATTCTGACAGCATCGCATCGGGAATGCGCATCATCCGGGGCCCGTCGGTCCAGCAAAGGACCGCGCCGATCTCACGGCCCGGATAAGCCGATTCAAGCACTGCGCAATAGGCCGCCATCTGTACGATATAGCTTTCGGCGACCTCTGAAACGTCTTCCGGTGCAGGTTGGTCTGTCTTGAAGTCAATGACCAGCACCCGCTCCGGCGTGACGACGAGCCGGTCCACCCGGCCGTTGATCACCATGCCGCCGGGCAATTTGGCAGATGTCCCGATCACGGCTGCCTCGGCGCGGCTGCCAGGCTGGAAAAGGTCCGAAAAATCCGGATCATTGAGGATGCTTTCCGCTGCCTTCAGCATTTCTCGGCGCTGGGCGGCTGAAAACGCGGTCTCTCGCGCCAGAAAGGCCGCGCCGGCTGCGGATCGGGAGGTTTGCGGCAGTTCCGGCAGATATTGAAGCAGGCTGTGGATCAAGCGGCCGCGTTTCAGCCGTGCTTCACGCTTCGGATCGAATGGTGCCAGCACCCGTGTTTTCGGGCCCAGCAATCCGGACGGCGCGCTCAGGGTTCTTGCCGCTGGATCAGGTTCCGGCGCCCGCCGGGCCCATTCTGGCAATGGCGCTCCAGTTGCCGGCACGGTCGATCCGGCGACCGAAACCGGCAAGAGGTTCCCAAATCGGACGGAACCGTCCCCCAGGGCTTGCGACGGCAAATGCTCCATCGCATTCCGGCAGAGCGCATACCAGGAGCCGTCATGATAGCCGGCCGCGGCTTCGCCCGTGCCACCATACCAGTATCCTGCAATGAGCAGCCGGTCCTGCGCGCGCGTGAGCGCAACGTACAGCAACCTTCGATGCTCCTCCTCGGCCTTCGCCTTGGCCAATGCGCGCGCGCGGGCGGACACCTCTATGTCGGTGTCCTGGCGCGGCGCCCAGATCACCGCACCGCTCACTTCGAGGATGGATTCGCTGGTCAGTTTTGGCTTCGCCGTCGTATCGGGCAGGATGACGATCGGCGCCTGCAATCCCTTGGCGCCGTGCACCGTCATCACGCGCACTTCGCCGGCGGCTTCTGCAAGATCACGTTTGATTTCGGCAGGCGTCGATTCCATCTCGGCGACAAAGCGCTGCAGCGACGACGGACCGGATGAATCGTGTGCCAGCGCACGTGCCAGAAGTGCCTCAACCGGGTCGCGGGCCGGAGTGCCCAGCCGCCTATTCAGCTTTTC
Organism: Hyphomonadaceae bacterium; assembly: GCA_027485145.1. GTDB lineage: Bacteria > Pseudomonadota > Alphaproteobacteria > Caulobacterales > Hyphomonadaceae > Hyphomonas. The sequence continues at coordinate 5,482 of JAIXRO010000098.1, forward strand.
CCAACCGGTGACGCCCGTCTCGTCCGGAACATCCAGAACCGCCGACAGGAATTCGTAGGGCGCTCGTGCGGCATGCGCGATCAGGCCTTCGAGAAATGGCTGCACACGGATCACATCCGGATCATCGCTCGCCAGCACGCGCGACCAGAGCGTTTCACCCTTCGTCCGCCCAGCGGCCAGATTGAACAGATAACGATCGTCGTCCACCAACCCGCAGAACGGGCCGCGAAGGATCTCCGCGAGCGTCAGGTCGCGGGTTGGCAGCGTCGCGAACCGCATGAGATTCAGGCAATCCTGCACGCCGATATAGTCTGCCAGCTGAAGACGGTCCGCGCCGGCGACCGGCACACCGGCGCTCTTGAGCGCATTGATAATCGCCTCGAACAGTCCGCCTCTGCGCTCGCGCACGAGGACAAGGATATCCCCCGGACCGGCCGGACGCTGCACATGGTCATCGGCCCAAACGGAGGCGCCACCGGAGACCATCTGCTTGATCGACTTTGCAATCTCGCGGGCGAGCTTGACCTTAGGCGCCGTGATCCGGAGCGCATCCACCGGACGCTCCCAGGCGTCCGTCTCCGGCGCCTCGTCCTTGGGCACGACCGGCCAGATTTCCACGAGACCAGGTTCGTTCCAGCGTTTCGCGGTGTGCTCGATCTGGTTCGCCGTCATCGGCGGCGACGTCGCCTCAGGCACGTCGAGGATTGGGGCATAGTTCCAGACCGTATCGACGAAGTTGAGGATTTCCGGGCTGGAACGGAATGACATCCGCATGTCCGCCTGCGCAGCCCTTGGATCGCGCAGCGTCAGTGCCTGCGTTTCGAACAGAAACCGCGCGGGATCCGCGCCCTGAAAGGAATAGATCGACTGTTTCTCGTCGCCGACCATGAAGGTTGTGCGAGGCTCTTGCAGCCGCTCGACACCCGCACCGGCATTGAATTCCTGCGTCAGGGCCCGGATCAGATCCCATTGCGCCGGGCTTGTATCCTGCGCCTCGTCCAACAGCAGGTGGCTGAGCCCGCCATCGAGCTTGTACAAGACCCAGCTGGCCAGTCCATCCGTGAGCAGAAGGTCGCGCGTGCGCTCGATCAGGTCGTCGAAATCAAGGGCGCCGCGCCGGGCCTTTTCCTCGGCATAGGCCGCAAGCGCTGGCAGTCCGACGCACATCAGGGCACGGGTCCGCTCGAACGCTTCGGCGCGTTTGAGATCACCCATCAAGGATTGCATCCGGAAGGTCTCGGAGCCCGGATTGTCGCCGAAAGCAAACAGTTCCGGCACGACGGGATGCTTTTTGCCAACATCCTTGGTGAACGGATCACGTTTTCTGGGCTCTCCCTTTCCCGTCAGGAACACATCCGAGTAAAGATCAAAGGCTCCGCGGGTATTTGGAGCGGTGACAACTTCGCGCAACTGCTCCGCCAGCTTGATGTCTGTCTTTGCGCCGCCGTCCAGTCCGCCGATCGCGTGATGCACGCGGTCGCGCGGAAAGTCTGCGCCTATCGCGTGCTCAATCAGTTCAGCAGAGGAACGCGTTGGTGGCTGGATCGCCCTGCGCAGCGCCTGCTCGATTTCCGCAATATCCGGGCCGCAGGCCGAAAGAAATACGCGCAGTGTGCCGCCCGCAATCCGCAAGGTATCGAGCGCGCTTGAAGCCCCTTCCCGTCCGGCCTCTCGGGCGATCAGGGCCAGCGCCTCTGGATCGCTCTCCGCCGCGCGCAGGATGGCGGCGCGCTTTGCCCGCTGCCACATCGCGCGCGCATCGTCATCTTCGAGCTCTACGAAACCCGGCACCACTCCCGCTTCCAGCGGAAAACGGCGAAGGATCCGTGCACAGAAGGCATGGATCGTCTCGATCCGCAGACCGCCCGGCGTCTCAAGCGCCCGGGCAAACAAGGCCCGCGCGGCTTTCAGTTGGTCTTGAGTGTAATCGTCTGGCTCCGTCTGCTCCAGTTCCGAAAGCGTCAGCCGCAGTCGCGCGTCTTCCATCACGGCCCAGTCGCCCAGCGTCTTGAATAGCCGCGACAGCATCTCGCTGGCGGCGGCCCGCGTGTAAGTGATGCACAGGATCGAATCCGGCTTGGCGCCCGGCCGCCCGTCAGGCCGCTGCAACAGCAACCGCGCGACGCGGTCGATCAGGACCTTCGTCTTGCCGCTCCCGGCATTCGCGGTGGCGAATGCGGAAGCGGTTGGATTGGCGGCGCTTGCCTGAGCGTCGCTTGCGGCCTTGAGCGCTTCGGACGGGGCGAGATCATTCATGTCCGTCGTCCCCGTCCGACGTATCACTTGTCCACTCGGCGCGGCGCGCGAGCCGGTTGAACCCGTAATCATACTTCACGAACTGAACACGCGGCGCGGACGCAAAGACCGCGCCTGGCTCTCGGTACGCCGCGATCAGCTTCTGCAATCCGGCTTCGGCCCGCGCCGTCATCTTCTCCGGCGTCAGCTCTGGATGCCTTCCGCGCCCGATCAACCGCGCATCCGGCTTGCCCTTGAACTCGACATATTCAAGCGCTGCCACGGGCGCCGCCGCGACGCCTTTGAAGCCGCCCTTCTGTGCGATGACAGCCTGCAACGGCATTTGCTGATCGAACCCGGAGAGCACCATCGGATCAGACGGTGCGTTGCCCGTCTTGAAGTCCACGATCGTGATCTGCCCGCTCGCGCCGATCTCGATCCGGTCCGCTTGCGCCGACAATACGAACGGCTGGCCGGCAATGTCGTAGGTGACCTCGCCGTTCGTCTCGAGACAGAGGCCACCTGACACATCCCGGCCCTGCCGCCAACCGGCAAACCAGGTTGCAATGTCCTGCCAGATGGCCTGGCGACCCAGCCAGTCCGTTTCGGCTTCGCCCGACTTGCGAAGTTCCTGTCCAAGCAGATCCAGAAGCGCGTCCGGCGTCTTCGGGCCCGTTTCTTCCTCGAACCGTTCGATCGCCTTGTGCACGGCCGTGCCTCTCAGGTTCGGCTGTACCGGCCCGTTCATCGGGTCGAGCACCCGCAGGCCCAGCACATCTTCCGCCCAGATCGAATAGGGATCGCGCTGCAGCCGGTCGACGCGCGTGACCGACATTCGCCTGGGCCAATCCGAAGGTCGCTTGGTGGGGCGAGGTTCGACGTTGAAACCATCGGCCAATGCGCCGATGCCGTCCGACTGCATCTCGTGTACCCAGGCCGGCAGGTCGCCATGCGCGCCCGAAAGAATGCTTGCGCCGGCATCGGGCAAGGCGCCCTTGACGAGGGTCCGCAGGCGCCAGACCCAGCGCGAAGCAACCGCCGGCGCATCTTCACGCCTCGCTGCGTGCAACATCACGACACGCGGCGCACAGGCGAGCTGCGCAAAGTCATGCGCCGAAAGCCCAAGACGTTGATCCGGGTCCGGAAGACCCAGTTGCGCCCGGAACCGGCGCGGGAGGAAGGAATCCGGCGCGGTTTTTTCCGGCCACACATCTTCATTCAATCCCGCCAACACAATGAGGTCAGCCGATTGCAACCGCGCTTCCAGAGGTCCCCAGATGCTGAGCCTCGGATGCTCCGGCTCTCCGAGGCTGAGCGTCAGGCTTGCACACTCCGTCTCGACCAGTTCGGCCAGTTCCGTTGGCGTGACCGGTGCCAGCCACTCGCCCATTTCGTTGATGCGCTGTAGCAGGGTCGACGCACCGGCCCCGTCTTCGCCCGCCCAGGGCAGCGGCGTTTCGCTGATTGCGCCCGCCAGCACCGAAATGCGCAGTGCGCCGTCAGCGATGCCCACGGTGTCGGCGCCACTGAAATCGCCGCCGGCGTCTTGAACAAGAGCCGACAGCCGGCGGACGAACGCGGCTCCCGCTTGTTGGTCTTCGGCGGTGAACGATTGATGGCGCATGTTCTCGCGCGGTGCCTCAATGAAGGCGGCGAGGTCATCAAGGGATGTCCAGCGCCTCGGACCCCGCAGGAAATGGAGATCGATCAGGTCCCCGAGTGCACGGTCGCGCACGAAAGGATGCTTCAGCACGGCTGACAGGCTCACCGGGTCCGCCGGGTCGGCCGCCCAGCGCGCGCAAAGCGAGATCAGGCTGCCAGCCTGTGTACGCCCAAGGGGCTGCCCGGCGGACGGCGGCACCGACAGTCCCCACCTCGCGAGACGCGCGCTCACCCGCCGGGCAAGGCCAGCATCCGGCGTCACCAACGCCGCTTTCGATTCGGGAGTCTCAAGCACGCCGCGAAGCAGAAGCGCCGCCGCATCGGCTTCCGCCGCCTCGTTTGGCAGTTCGATCACCGATAGACCCTTCAAGGCGTCTTGCGCCAATCCGGCCGGCGTCGTCGCACTCTCCCGGGCGAGGTCTTCCAGCGTTTCGCGCCAGTCCGCCGTGTCGTCTGCTGGCGCCAGTGCTTCGTACACAAGCTTGCGGCGGGCGGTGCTGCGGGCGGGCGATGTCGCCGAGGGCCATTCTGCGATGTCCGCAAGCGGTAGACCCAAGGCTGTCAGCGTACGGACCAGCGCGTGCTGAGGATGGCTGGGCGACTGCTCGACCGACTGCCGGGCTTTTTCGGTCAGCGCTGTATCCAGGCCCGGCAGAACGACCAACGCGCGTGGAAGTGCGCAGGCAGCACGCATCAATTGACGGCCTGCCGGTGTGGCGCCGGTGGATCCGGCAATGATCACCGGGGCGGCAGGCGGCGCGGCCATCCAGGCCGCCGCCATTGCTTCGGCCGCGTGCCGCCGCCGCTCGAACGGATCGGCCGCGTTGTTTTCCTTTAGCCATTGCGGCCACATCTCGGTGATGATCGAGAGAAAGCGGGTGGAGTCCTCCCAGTGGACCGCCAGTTCGGTTTCGGTCACCAGCGACGGAAGTGACGACCAGACAACCGGCGTCTCTCCGAGGGTCGCCTGCTCCAGTAGCCGCGACAGTTCCCGGGCCGAGGAAAGCGCGGCGGCGGGCGGCAGTCGCCGGCCGTATTCGCGCCTGTAGAAGACGCTCGCCAATTGAGCCAGCACGCCAAGCTGTTTGGCCGCGGGCAATACGGGCGCAAGCGCCGCGTGTGAAGCCTCAGCCACAGGCGGCGGCTCATCCGATTCCAGATCACCCAGCGTTCGGATATCCGGCGGCAGCAGCGTGCCACCTCCTCCCAGCGTGTCGAAAAGGGCCAGCGCAAGCGCCCGGGCAGACCGCCGGTTGGGCACGTAGATGATGGCGTCTGCCAGGGCATCGGGCCGGTTTTTCAGATCAAAGGCTTTGGACAATTCCCCTGCCAGCGATCCGAGAAAGTCCGTGCCCGGCGGAATGGTCCAGACTTTCGGTGCGCCTTCGGCGAACGGGCGGACCTCAGCCGCCATGACAGGCGATCCACATCTCCGCATCCGCCAAGGCCTTCGGATCTCCGACATGCAGCCAGAACTGGTCCAGCGGCTCACCGGCAAGGCGCCCCTGCGCGATCAGGCCCTCCCAGGTGCGCATCGCCGAGAAGCGCTCGACGCGGACGCCGTCATAGAGCTGCGGCTTCATGATGCGCACGCCGGCATAGGCCCAGGGCGCAGACGCTGCGCTGCCCCGGCGCTCAAGACGGCTCCCCGGCCGCAGGAAGAAATCGCCCGCGCCATCAAACCCGAGTGCCCGGCCCATATCGGCCACCAGGAGGCGTTCATCCTCCGCGGCCGGATCAAAGGCGCGCGCAAGATCGAGAAAGGGTTCCGGCGAAGTGGGAGCCCAGAAAGCGTCCGTGTTGAGCACGAACACGGGATCGTCTCCGAGAAGCGGCCTGGCTTTGGCCAACGCCCCGCCGGTCTCCAGCACCTCGCCGCGTTCATCCGATATCAGAACCTCGACGCCGCCTCGCCCCGCAACATGCGCCTCGATCTGGTCCGCAAGATAATGAACATTCACGATCAGGCGCTTCACACCGGCCTCGATCAGCGGCTCGACCAGCCAGTCCATCAGCGCCTTGCCGCGCACCTTGATCAAAGGCTTCGGCACTGTATCGGTGAGCGGCCGCATCCGCGTGCCAAGCCCGGCAGCAAGCACCATCGCCGTATGCGGAACACCTGTGCTCATGTGCGGTCCTCGAAGACGAACGGTGTCGTCTCGCGCACGAAAGCCGCCATGCCGGCGAGTGCGGAGTGCGACAGGTTCCGGGCCAGCAGGTGCAATTGGCGCGGCTGGAAGTCGCCGTAGCGCGGTTTTCCGTCCCGGTGCTGAAGACGTGAGAACACGCCTGCGATCCGCAGCGCATTCAGCGCGCCGATCACGGCGAGGCGCTCGTCAAACGCCTCACGGCCCTGTCCGGTCAAATCGAGGAACCGCGTGATCGCGGCTTCTGCCGCTTCGTGCGAAACCGTCCGCCGCGCATCTTGCGTAAGCATAGCCAGATCCCATGCGTCCCAGCCCACGACCGCGTCTTGGAAGTCGAGCAACCCGACATCGCCGTCGGGCAGCCACAACAGGTTTTCCGCATGATAGTCCCGCAATGTGAACGCCCTCGGGAACGACACCGCCTGCGCAATCAGCGCGTTGCGTTCCGCCTCCCATCGCGTCCGCTGAGCGCCCACGAGAGGCCCTTGCCCGATCTCCGCCGGCAACCAGTCCGCATACAGATCGGCGTTGGCGCCAAGCGCCACAGAGTCGAAGTCAAGGATCGGCCACGAAACGCCGTCTCCGGACAGCACTTTCGGAACAGGCGCAGCATGCAGCTTTGCCAGTCGTTCCGCAGCGGCCACATAAAGCGGCGTTTCCGCTGCCTCTCCGCGTTCGATCAGCCGCGCGAACTCGCGCGCATCCCCGAAATCCTCGATCAGCGCGAAGCCGGCGTCCGCGTCAAACCGGATGACCTCGGGCGCCTTCAGGCCGAGGCTGCGCAGGTGACCGGCAATCAGCGCAAACGCCTCGACGCGCGATGCGGCCAGCCGTGTCATGGCGTTCCAGCCCATTCGCGCGCGGGTGGCCGCGTCGGCGTCCGGCGGGCACGGATCGCTTTCGACCCGGGGCGCATCCATCAACAGGGCCGTCGCGCCGTCCTCCCGCTTCAGGCGGATGTACCGGCGAGTCGACGCATCCTGGCCAAGCGGAAGTTGCGCGGCCTCTCCCCAGCCGTTTCCGGCTGTTGCAAGGAAGGTGGCAATCGCGCCGCGTCTCGGATCAGGCAATGGGTTCATCCAGACGTTCCTGCCAGCCTTCGCCGGCCGGTTCCAGCCTCGCCCGGCGCCCTTCCCCAGAGATTTCAAGGAATACGTCGAGCCGCCCGGCCGGCAGGTAATGTCCCGCCCGTTCCGGCCACTCGATCAGGGCCACGCCGGTCTGTGTATCCTCCCAGCCGAGTTCGTGCACACCGGCGGGGTCCTCAAGGCGGTAAAGGTCGAAATGCCAGACCGGAAAGTCCGGTGCGTCATACATCTGAACCAGCGTATAGGTCGGGCTCTGCACCTCCTCGTCCGGGCCAAGCAAGGCCTGGACAAGGCCCCGGACCAGAGTCGTCTTGCCGGCTGCCAGGTCGCCGTGCAGCGCAATCACATCGCCCCGCTTCAGGTGCTTCGCCAGACAGGCGCCGAGCGCCCGCGTATCGTGTTCCGAGTCGAGGCCAACAATCTGCATGTCGCCGGGCATCCTAACGGGTGCGCCGGTTGACGCAACGCGCGGAAACCTGTGACGGTGTGCCCCGTCCAAGCCCGGTTGCGGCGGAGAGCACAAGCGAATAATAGAAAAGTGACGCACCCGTCACGAAACGAACTGGGAGCCAGAATGACGCTGGGAGGCATCAGAAACATCGTTGTTGCCGGCGCCGGTCAGGCCGCCGCCCAGGCGCTGCAATCGCTCCGCAGCGGCGGATACGACGGCGCGTTGACAGTCGTCGGCGATGAAGCCGCCCTGCCGTACCAGCGCCCGCCTCTTTCGAAGTCCTATCTTAAGGGCGAATTCGAGGAGGACCGCCTCTATTTCAAGCCGGGCGCCTGGTACGAAGATCAGAAGATCGAGGTCGTACTCGGAACCACTGTGACCGGAATCGACCGTGCCCAGCGCGAAGTGCAGCTCGAACATGGCGGGCACCTCCCGTATGACGTCCTGATTCTGGCGACCGGCTCACGTCCGCGGCAGCTGACCCTGCCGGGCGCCGATCTCGCCGGCGTGTTCGATCTTCGCTCACTGGCGGATGTGGAGCGCCTCGGACCGCAAATGGTGGCGGGCCGCAAGATGGTGATTATCGGCGCGGGCTATATCGGCCTCGAAGCGGCGGCAGTTGCCCGTCACATGGGGCTTGAGGTCACGGTTCTGGAAATGGCGCCGCGGGTTCTGGCGCGCGTCACAAGCCCGGTGCTCAGCGCCTTCTATGAAGCCGAACATCGCCGTCACGGCGTCACCATCCTGACCGGCGTGCAGACGGCCCGGCTGACCGGCGCAGACGGTCAGGTCACGTCGGTCGTTCTGTCCGATGGCACGGAGCTTCCGGCCGACATCGTCCTGTCCGGGATCGGCATACTGCCGAACGAGGAGCTGGCCAAGGCCGCGGGTATCGCCTGCTCCAATGGCATCCTCGTGGATCGCGATGGCCGCACGTCAGACCCGCAAGTCTTCGCGGCGGGTGACTGCGCCAGCCGCCCGCTCGTGCATTATGGCCGCTCAGGACGTCTCGAAAGCGTCCATAACGCGATCGAGCAAAGCAAGCTGGTCGCCGCTGCGATCCTCGGTCTTCCGCGCCCGGCAGAAGACTGCCCGTGGTTCTGGTCCGACCAGTACGACCTGAAACTGCAGATCGCGGGCCTCAGCCAGGGCTATGACACCCACGTGGTCCGGGGGGATCCGGCAGCCCGCAAGTTCGCAGTGTTCTACCTGAAGAACGGAACGCTGATCGCGGTGGACGCGGTCAACAGCCCGCCGGAATTCCTCGCGTCGAAAAAGCTTATCATGTCAGGGGCAAAGCTTGCGCCCGACGTCCTTATCGATACATCAACCCCTATGAAGGATATCGCGGCCCAAGCGGCCGCCTGAAGGAGACGGAAACACCCCATGCCAAAAATCACCTATATCGCCCACGACGGCACCGAGCGCACGATCGAGGCACGCAACGGCATGTCCGTCATGGAAGTCGCTGTGAACAATTCGATCCCCGGCATCGATGCCGATTGCGGCGGCGCCTGCGCCTGCGCCACCTGCCATGTCTATGTGGACGAGGCTTTCCTCTCCAAAGCCGGCGAGCAGCAGGAAATGGAAAAGTCGATGCTCGACTTCGCCGAAAACGTGCGTCCGAACTCTCGCCTCTCCTGCCAGATCAAGGTCACCGATGCGCTGGACGGCCTGCGCGTGACCACGCCGGAAAGCCAGCACTGACCCTGCCTTCCCTACCCTGAACCTTGCAGCGCCCCGGCCTCACCCGCCGGGGCGTTTCGTTTTACGCGGCGTGACGACTTGGTTCTTTTTCGGAACGGTGTAGGGATGTTTCTTCCCTCCCAGGAGCTCACCTCATGACGTTTGCCGAACTGCTTGCCGCCGTGACTCCGGCGGGTAGCCACGCCCGATCCGCTTTCATTCCAGAAACCTGGATGCAGGGACGGACCGCATATGGCGGTCTCACTGCCGCGCTCTGCCTGGAAGCCGCCACACCGCTGGCCGCCGGCCTGCCCGTCCGCGCGGTACAGGTGGCTTTCGTCGGCCCGGTGAACGGCACGGTCACCTGCAAGCCCGAAGTGCTGCGTCAGGGCAAGAACACGGTCTTCGTCTCGGTGCGCATGACGGGCGATGACGGTGTGCTGGCCGAAGCGATCATCACGTTTGGCGCGGCGCGCGCCTCGTCCCTCGACTTCATACATCTTCCGTCCCCGGATGTTCCGGGCCCGGACGCCGCCCCGAACTATTTCCGCAAGGAAGGCACGGGACCCACCTTTGCCCAGAATTTTAACGTACTGCTGGCGGGCGGATTTCCGCCGATGAGCGGCGCTGCCGAAGCCGATGTGTCGATCTGGATGCGCCACCGCGATCCGGACGCGGCCGATGATGCCATCGCCCTGCTCGCCCTTGCCGATGCGCCGCCGCCAGCGGCAATGTCGATGTTCACCCAGCCCGGCCGCATCAGTTCGATGACCTGGATGGCGGAGTTCCTGACGGAAACAATCACGACGGACGCCCACTGGTTCCTCGCGCGCCATACCGCGCAAACCGCCCGCAACGGCTATTCCAGCCAGCAGATGCTGATGTGGAACCGCGCCGGCGAGCCCGTGATGATCGGCCGCCAGACCATCGCCGTGTTCGTCTGAGGCGGACTTATGCAACAGATTCAGGCGGGGTTGCGCGCCGGATCCTGTAGCAGATCCAGCCACTTTCTGATTTCCACAGGATACTTATCCTACAGCGCCGCAGCCGGGTTATGATCCGTGTGCTGGCAATCGTGCCGGCGGGTCCAGGCAGCGGCCGTGACGGAAAGGAATTCAGCAGGCGCTGCCGCCAGATAAGCCGGATGGGAGAATGGCGACCGTGACGACGGGAACCATACTGCCCGAATAATCCCTTGGAAATCATGTTCCCGCTATGGAGCCAGGCTCCCATCCGCAGGACCATCGAGCCGCTCAAAACCGGAAGGGTTCGCCCTGTCCGGCTTTACGTGCTGGCGGCAATCAGTTGGCCAAAGCGGCGCGGATGCCTTCAAGATAGGCCATCTGTGCCTGCAGCGCGAACTGCTTCGGGTCGTCCTTGTCGAGGGCGAGGAGCTTGAGGCGGGTCGCCTCGAGTTCGGCGTCCACGTCTTCGGCTTTCACGTCGGTCAGGTTGCGCGCTTCTTCGGCAAGGATCGTCAGACCGGCAGGCGTCACGTCCGCAAAACCGCCGCGCACATAGATGCGCATCTTGACGGCATCACCCTCGAGCACGCGCACAACCCCGTTCTTCAGCGTGGTCATGAACGGTGCATGGTGCGCCAGCACGCCGAACTCGCCTTCCGTACCCGGAGCGATCACGTGATCGACATCGCCCGAGAAGAGTTCCCGGGCGGGCGACACGAGTGAGAAGTGCAGCTTGTCGGCCATATGTCAGGTTCCCTGAAGCGCTGCGACTACGACGCGTCCGCCATCATCTTGGCAGCTTTCGCCTTTGCCTCGTCGATGTTGCCGACCATGTAGAAGGCCGGCTCCGGCAGGTGGTCGAACTCGCCGCTGATCAGGCCCTTGAAGCCCTTGATCGTGTCTTCGAGTTTCACCTGCACGCCGGGCGAACCGGTGAACACCTGCGCCACGTCGAACGGCTGGGACAAGAAGCGCTCAACTTTACGGGCGCGGGCCACGGTCAGTTTGTCTTCTTCCGACAGTTCGTCCATGCCGAGGATGGCGATGATGTCCTGCAGTTCCTTGTACTTCTGCAGGATCGACTGGACGCTGCGCGCGACGTTGTAGTGATCCTCGCCGACGACCAGCGGGTCGAGGATGCGCGACGTGGAGTCCAGCGGATCCACAGCCGGGTAGATGCCTTTTTCCGAGATGGCGCGCGAAAGCACCGTGGTCGCATCCAAGTGGGCGAACGAGGTGGCCGGCGCAGGGTCGGTCAGGTCGTCTGCGGGCACGTACACGGCTTGCACCGAGGTGATCGAACCCTTGTTGGTCGAGGTGATGCGTTCCTGCAGCGCGCCCATGTCGGTGGCCAGCGTCGGCTGGTAACCCACGGCGGATGGAATACGGCCGAGCAGAGCCGACACTTCCGAACCGGCCTGCGTGAAGCGGAAGATGTTATCGACGAAGAACAGCACGTCCTTGCCTTCGACATCCCGGAAGTATTCGGCCTGGGTCAGACCGGTCAGAGCCACGCGGGCGCGGGCGCCCGGAGGCTCGTTCATCTGTCCGTACACGAGCGACATGCGGCTGTCGCCTTCAAGCTTGATCACGTTCGATTCGATCATCTCGTGGTAAAGGTCGTTACCTTCGCGCGTCCGCTCGCCCACGCCGGCGAACACCGAGTAGCCGCCGAAGAGTTTCGCGATGTTGTTCACGAGTTCCATGATCAGAACCGTCTTGCCCACGCCGGCGCCGCCGAACAGGCCGATCTTGCCGCCCTTGGCGTAGGGGCAGATCAGGTCGATGACCTTGATACCCGTCACGAGCACTTCCGATTCCGTCGCCTGGTCCACGAAGTCCGGCGCCGGGGCGTGGATCGGGCGGAGCAGTTCGCGGCTCACCGGGCCGCGCTCGTCGATCGGCTCGCCGATGACGTTCATGATGCGTCCGAGGGTGGCCGGGCCGACCGGAACCATGATGGGCGAGCCAAGGTCGGCAACCGCCTGGCCACGCACAAGACCCTCGGTGGAGTCCATGGCGATGGTGCGAACCGTGTTCTCACCGAGGTGCTGCGCCACTTCGAGGACAAGGCGCGAGCCGTTGTTCTCGGTTTCGAGCGCGTTGAGAATGGCGGGGAGTTCGCCTTCGAACTCGACGTCAACAACGGCGCCGATGACCTGCGAAATTCGGCCTTTTGCGTTGGCGGGCATGCTCATCTTTGAAATCTCCTCGGGAGATGAAGTCGTGTGGTTTAAGGTCTAGAGGGCTTCGGCACCGGAGATGATCTCGATCAGCTCCTTGGTAATCTGTGCCTGGCGGGCCCGGTTGTATTTCAGGTTCAGGGCCTTGATCAGGTCCTTGGCATTGCGGGTTGCGTTATCCATCGCCGTCATCCGGCTCGCCTGCTCACCGGCCGAGCTTTCGAGCAGGGCGGAGAGGATCTGCGTGTTGATGTAACGCGGAAGCAGCGCCTCGAGCAGCGCTTCTTCGTTTGGCTCGTATGTGTAGATGGCGCCGCCCAGATCGATCGACGGCGCGCCTTCCGGGGCTTTCGCGGGAATCAGCTGCTGCGCCGTCGGCACCTGGCTGAGCACGTTCTTGAACTGCGAGTAGATCAGCGTGGCAACGTCGAATTCGCCAGCTTCGTAGCTCTTCGTCAGCATCACGCCGATGGCGATGGCGGACTCGGAGAAGTCGTTACCCTTGATGTCCGAAAGGTTCACGTGCGTGGTGAACAGCTTGGCATAGTCGCGCGCGAGCTGCTCCCTGCCCTTCTTGCCGATCGTCAGGATCTTGACGGTCTTGCCTTCGTTCAGCAGCGCCTGGATCTTCTGGCGCGCCAGTTTCACGACATACGCGTTGAAGCCGCCGGCGAGGCCGCGCTCGGCCGTCATGACGACGACGAGATGCACGTCGCTCTTGCCGGTACCTGCCAGCAGCTTCGGACCATTGCCGCCTGCGGAGCCTGCAAGGTTTGCCAGCACAGCAGCCAGGCGCTCCGCATACGGACGAGCGGCCGTTGCGGCATCTTGCGCACGCTTCAGCTTCGCCGCTGCAACGAGTTGCATGGCTTTCGTGATCTTCTGCGTGGATTTCACGCTGGCGATCCGGTTTTTCAGATCCTTAAGGCTGGGCATTCGGGGCCTTCATGGTCCTGGGCGTTGGAGCGGCGGGAGGGCTCAGGCGAACTTCGACGTGAACGCTTCGAGCGTAGCCTTGATTTCGGCTTCGATCTCGGCGGTCAGCTCTTTCTTGTCGCGCAGCTGGGCGAGCAGATCCTTCTTGGCACCGCGCAGGTGGACCAGGAGCTCTTTCTCGTAGCGGGTGACATCTTTCAGTTCGACCTTGTCGAGATAGCCGCGCGTACCGGCGTAGATCACGAAGACCTGCTCTTCCATCAGCAGAGGCGAGTATTGCGGCTGTTTCAGCAGTTCCGTCAGGCGGGCGCCGCGGTTCAGCAGGCGCTGCGTGGCGGCGTCGAGGTCCGAACCGAATTTCGCGAAGGCGGCCATCTCGCGGTACTGGGCGAGTTCGCCCTTCATCGAGCCGGCAACCTTTTTCATGGCTTTCGTCTGAGCCGCCGAACCGACGCGCGACACCGAGAGGCCGACGTTCACGGCCGGGCGGATGCCCGAGTTGAACAGGTCGGTTTCAAGGAAGATCTGACCATCGGTGATCGAGATCACGTTGGTCGGGATGTAGGCCGACACGTCGTTTGCCTGCGTTTCGATGATCGGCAGTGCCGTCAGCGAGCCCGAGCCATTGTCGTCGTTCAGCTTCGCAGCGCGCTCAAGCAGGCGCGAGTGGAGATAGAACAC
>JAIXRO010000053.1 GCA_027485145.1 Hyphomonadaceae bacterium
CATTGGCGGGCTCGCTTACCTTTTTGCGAACGACCTGCACACGACCGGCGCACGACCTGCCAACGCCGAGCGCATTGCGCTCGCCCGTCATCGGATGCGAAAAAAGGAGAAGTGGTGGCAGGGCTAGAATCGAACCATCAAAATAACGCTTTGATATCAATCTTGTTCTTTGGGTCAGCAAAAAAGCTTCCCCCACATTCTCCCCCACATTATCGTTAATCTAACCGCGGTTCGGTTCTTCGTTTGGGGGGAAAGCCTAGAAAAAAAGCGGTCTGCGAAACGTCAAGCTGATGCATTTCTCGAGCCAGCAGGCTGGTGGCGGCTCACGCTTCACCGCGGCAGCCCTGAGGAACAGATGAGCCCTCACCCTCCGTTCTGTTTGCTTAGCATTATATCAGCGTCCGGCCAATGCTCGTCGGCTCTCGACCCAGATCCGGTCATTCACGATCATCAGGGTGAACGTCTGCTATCACCAAAAGCTGCCATGCGGCTTTCGGGATCGAGCTCGGACCCCGCTCATGACTGCAACTGGCTGGGAAAGCTGCCTTAAGCCGGTCGCGGCCCCCATAAGATGATGGACGCTCCTACGAGACAAACTGCGCCTCCGATTAAGTCCCAACGATCTGGCTTGATGCCTTCCGCTGTCCAAAGCCAAACCAGCGCAGACGCTATGTAGATGCCGCCATAGGCAGCGTATGTTCGGCCCGCGTGTTCTGCAGAAATCAGCGTGAGGAGATAAGCAAACAGGCAAAGAGAAGCGATGCCGGGAATTATCCAATAGGCCGAGCGATCAAGGCGCAGCCAAGCCCAGAAAGCGAAACAGCCCGCAATCTCAGCAAGAGCAGCGCCGATGTAGATCACATAAATCATGACCGGCCTTTCGCATTGTCTGGACAAGTCAACAATGGGGTCGGTTTTAGAATTTCAGCTTCCAGTAAAAATCCGTTGAAGCTGCCTGGTAGGTATCAGTATCGCGCGCCGGCCCTGCTAATGGCCGGGATTGGGTAGAAAGGCGAACGGCAGTAATTGGTGACCCTGCCGACTAAGTTCAAAACTCGATGTGCACACCAAAGCCCGGACGCGGAGCAATGGTGGCTCTGCCAGCGTGTGCAGCAACGATTGCCGCAACCATGGCCAGCCCCAGACCATGGCCGGGCGTTGATCGGCTGCGGTCGGCCCGCGCGAAGCGGTTGAAGAGTTCTGGCGCCTCCATCTCCCCCACGCCCGGGCCATCATCGGAGACGGCGAGGCGGATGCCGTTTCGGGTGCTTTCGAGGGCGATGTAGACGGTCGTGCCCTGCGGCGTGTGCTGCGCGGCATTGTCGAGCAGGTTCGTGAGCATCTGTTGCAGCAGTCTGCGATCGCCGGGCATGGTGAGACCGGGCGCAATGCTGGTGACAAGCTGGTGGCCACTGCTCTCCATTGAGGGTCGGAACGCCTCTGCCACGTCGGCTACCACCGCGCTAAGATCGACGTTTTGGAAGTGTGCGCGGGCGGCCAAGCCTTCGACCTCGGCAATCCGCAGCAGGGCGGAAAAGACATCCAGCAACTCACCTGCTACCCCGGCGGCAGCGTCGATGGCCTCGCGTTGAAGCACGGCGTCGTGCTCGCGCAGGGCCTCGTCGAGCCGGTTTTGCAACCGTGTCAGCGGCGTGCGAAGGTCGTGGGCAACATCGCTTGAGACCTGGCGCAGGTTCTCCATCAGCCCGGCGATCCGGTCGAGCATCCGGTTAAGCGTCGTGGCCACGCCGTCAAACTCGTCGCCGCTTCCGCTCAAGGGCACACGCCGCGAAAGATCGCCGGCGATGATCGCTGCTGCCGTGTGATCGATGCGGGCAAGGCGGCGGCGCGTGACGATGCCCACCAGCCAAGCGGCACCGATGCCGAGCAACAGCATTGCGCCAAACGCACCTAGGAACAGTAGGATGAAGCGGTTATCCATCTCGTCGATGGCGGCTCGATCCGCGCCGACAAGAAGGCGGTAACCACCCGGCAGGACTGTAGTCAGCGATTGCGCGATACGTTCCTTGTCGCCCACCTTGTAAGGCAGCAGTTCGATATAGCCGGGCTTTGACGGCACAATCGCATCGAGTGATCCCGCTACGGGCCTGCTTTGGGCATCGACGAGCCGGTAACCGAGGCTCGCTGTACTGCTTGCCGCCTCGCGCCGACGAATGGCAGCGGCCACGCCCTCATGCCCGTCCTGCCCTTCGTCGATCAGCGCCTGCGTTTCGATGGCAATGCGATGATCGAGTTGCAGCTCGAGCGCCTCATGGGTGGTTTCGAACGCCACCGCGCCGATCACCAGCGTCGCGAGCGCAAAGCCGAGAGCGACCGCTGCCACCAACCCGAACGTGCCGCGCCACCAGCGCTTCATCCGCCGTCCCTGATGAGATAGCCCGCGCCCCGCACGGTCTCGATCGGGTCGCTATCGAACCCGGCGTTGAGCTTGGATCGCAATCGGCTGAGATGGGTCTCGACGATATTGGTCTTGGGGTCGAAGTCGAAGTCCCACACTCGTTCGAGCAGCATGGTGCGGGTCATGGTGCGGCCCGGGTTGCGCATCAGTTCGGCCAGAAGCGTGAACTCGCGGGGCTGGAGCGCAATCTTGCGACCTGCGCGTGTGACGGTGCGGCGGTGCAGATCGAGCA
>JAIXRO010000200.1 GCA_027485145.1 Hyphomonadaceae bacterium
AGGGTTACCCCTTCCGGTTTTGCGCCTCGTTCGGGTCCTGCGGATGGGCTTTGCCCAGGGGTCCGGGGACGATGAATACAGTGTGGGGGAGTCAGGTGTCTCCGGTGCGCACCGGGGCTCTGATCCCATCCGCTTCCAACGGGGCGAGGATTTCCCCGAACCGCCGGACCCGCGTGAGGATTGGCTGTCACCTCCTTGGCCTCACGCTTGACGCCAACCTAACCCCGGTGCGGACCCTGCCGGATTCGCGAGAGCGAAAAATCTTCAGTTGCCTTCCGTCACTTGTTATCCCGGCGAAAGCCGGGACCCAGAATTGTGAGGCGCATCAAGGGTTTCGGGGCCCCGGCTTTCGCCGAGATGACAAGAAAAATGTTTTGCGGTTGTGGGACCGACGAAGCGATTCCGAGGCACAGGCGCAAACGTGTGCGCCGAAATCAGCGCTCTTTCGGGTCGAGTGCATCGCGCAGGCCGTCGCCGATGAAGTTGAGGCAGAGCAGCGTCACCGACATGGTCACCGCGGGTGCGATCAGCATCCACGGCTTGTCTTCCATCATGTCCGCGCCGTCGGCGATCAGAACGCCAAGCGAGGTTAGCGGCTCGTTCACGCCGAGGCCGAGGAAAGACAGAAAGCTCTCGGCCAGGATGACGACCGGGATGGTCAGCGTTACATAGACGGCGACCGGTCCGATGACGTTCGGCAGGATGTGGCGCGTGATGATGCCGTATTGCGAGACACCGGCAGCGCGCGCGGCTTCAATGAATTCCTTGTTCTTGATCGACAAGGTCTGCCCCCGGACGATCCGGCTCATCGTCAGCCATTCGATCGCACCGATGGCGGCGAAGATCAGCACGATGTTGCGCTCGAACACCGTCAGCAGGAGGATGACGAAGAAGATGAAGGGCAGGGCGTAGAGCACGTCCACGATCCGCATCATGAAATTGTCGATCCGCCCACCGAGATATCCTGCGACCGCGCCCCAGGTGACGCCGATGACGAGGCTGACGATGGTCGCAACGATGCCGACCATCAGCGAGATGCGCAGGCCGATCAGCAGGCGCGCAAACAGGTCACGCCCCTGAAGGTCGGTGCCAAGGATATGCCAGTTCTCGAAGGTCGGCGGGATTGTGCGCAGGTCCGATATCGTCTCGTGATTGTGCACCCAGACCATCGGACCGATGGCGGCGACGAGCACGATGATCGCGAACAGCACCATGGACACCACGGCGGCCGTGTTGCGCATCAGGCGGGCGCGCGCGTCGTCCCAGAGCGAGCGGCCGCCCTGAATGGCCTGCGTTACCGCTTCGGCGCGGCCAGTCGGATCGAGGATCGGCGCGGCGCTGGCCATCAGTCGTATTTCACTTTGGGATCGAGCATGGCGTACAGGATGTCCGCCACGAGATTGAGAAGGATGATGAGACCCGCATAGACAATGATGGCACCCATCACGAGCGTGTAGTCCCGGTTCAGCGCGCCATCGACGAAATAACTGCCAAGGCCGGGCAGTCCGAAAATCTTCTCGATCACCACCGAACCCGTCATCACGCGCGCCATGGCAGGGCCGGCATAGGAGACGAGCGGCAGCAGCGCGGAGGGCAGGGCGTGGCGGGTGATTACGTCCCACTCGCTGAGGCCCTTGGCGCGGGCCGTGCGGATATGGTTGGCGCGCATCGTCTCGATGATCGAGGCGCGCATGAGGCGCGAGATGATCGCGATCTGGGCGAGTGACAGGGTGACCACAGGCAGGGTCATGTTGTGCCAGCTCATGCCGATATTGGGATAGCTTCCGAGGCCGCCCACTGCGAAGACCCCTGCGCCGAGCGCAAAGATGAGGATCAGGATCGGCCCGATCACGAAACTCGGGACCGAGATGCCGACCATGGCGATACCCATCACCCCGTAATCGGTGGCCGAGTTTTGCCGGAGGCCTGCGAACACGCCGAGGGCCGTGCCGAGAATCAGGGAGATGAACATCGTGAGTGCGCCGATGGTCAGAGAAACCGGCAGGCCGTCGGCGATCAGGTCGTTCACGCTCTTGCCCAGCGTCTTGTAGGACGGGCCGAAATCGCCCTGAAGGACGCCGCCCACATAGTCGAGATACTGTTCGTGCAGCGGCTTATCGAGACCGAATTTCTCGGCAATGGCGCGCTCGGTGGCGGCGGGAAGCTTGCGTTCGCCGTCGAACGGACCGCCCGGGGCGGCGCGCATCATCAGGAAAGCGACCGTGATGATGGCCAGCATCGTGGGAATCGCGATCAGCAGGCGGCGGAACGTGTAGCCCCACGGAATCCTGCGGAAAGCGCGTTGCAGCATCGTCACGGGGTTGAAAAGCCTCTGGTCACAACAGGTTGAAGGGACGGCATGGCCACGCCCGCTTGGCAGGGGCCTTTACATTCCTTAGCTTGTCAGGCGTAGCGATCAAGCGATGTGCTGCACTCAAGGAGAGCCCTCAGATGGCCGATATCCGTCAGGTAACACCCGATTTCGCGGTCGCCCCGCAGCTTACGGAGGCTGATCTCGATGCCGTCGCCAAGGCTGGCTTCAAGACCCTGATCGCAAATCGCCCCGATGGGGAAGGCGGCGTGGACCAGCCGCGCATGGGCGCGATCCGCGCCAAGGCCGAAGCGCTCGGTCTGACCTTCGCAGCCTTGCCTTTCTCCGGCGCGCCGACGCCTGAGATCGTCGAGCGCATGGGTCATATCCTGAACGAGGCGCCCCAGCCCGTGTTGGCGTATTGCCGCACCGGCACCCGGTCGATCACCGCCTGGGCACTGGTTCATGCTGGACAAGGCGCAGGCGATGACATTATCGACGCGGCAGCAGGCGCGGGGTACGACCTTTCAAGCCTGCGCGAACTGTTGTGAGGCAGCGCAGCTGACACAGTCGCGCCATAAATCAGGTATTGAACCCGGCCTTGGTGTCAGCGATGCACCGGCGCCGGAAACCGGTGAAAACACCGGACAGAAATCCGGCGACACCGGCGCGGACAAGAAACAAGGAACTGCATCCATGTCAGGCCGCATGTGGACCGACGATTTCGAGCTCGAAGAGGGTGTGATCCTGGTCAAGAAGACCGGCGCGCGGATCGTGCCGGACATCTCGCTGCTGCACAGTGTGTTCACCTGGTTCTGTTTCTATTTCTTCGTCCAGACCTGGCGCACCTGGCGCCGCATCACCGGGCACAAGCGCCCGACGATGGCCTTCTACCCGGACAAGCCGCGCCCCTGGTATTTCATCTGGTCCGTCATGCACGTCTCCGGCGCCAAGCTCGTTGAAGATGTCGCCGAGGCCGACATCGTCATGCAGTTTGATGATTCGACCGAAACCGTGAACGGGATCCCGGCCGTGAAGCCCGGCGCCCGCCTCCTCAATTTCAAATGCAACGATATCTCGAAGTCGCGCGTCGCCGCCGCCTTCGAAGCGGCCAGCGGATATGCGCTGAAGGTCGATCCGCTGACCTACAATGGCCGGATGGTCGAAAAGTCGGAGGCCAATGCGGCTCATGATGGGCGGGTGATCGAAGGTCCGCTGGATGCCTCTGTTCCCGGCAAGACCTACCAGCGCCTGATCGACAACGAAATTCCGGGCGGACTGGTCGAGGATCTGCGCTGTTGCCTGGTAGGCGGGTCGCCGATCGTCGTGTTTCGCAAGCGCCGTCCGCTTGAGCGGCGTTTTCTCAACGAGAATGTCCAAGTTTTGCTCGACGAACCCCGCAATTGCTACTCCGCTGATGAAATCCGCGTGATCGAGCGCTTTGCCGCAGAGATCGGGCTCGACTGGGGTGGGGTCGATGTCCTACGCGATCGGGCGACGGGACGAATCTTCATCGTCGATGCGAACAAGACGGACATGGGTCCGCCGGTGGCGCTGAAGCTGGGTGGCAAGCTGCGGGCAACGCGGCGCATGGCCCGCGCTTTTGCGGAAACCTTCGCACCGAAGAAGCGTTGATGGCCGTATCCGTCCGCCAACTGAAGGTTTCTGATTGAATGGCCATCCCCTACGTCCGCGGCATAGAGTTCGAGTACGGCCGTGTTGACAGGGTCTCGCCGCTTGTCCGGCGCGTGATCGCCAACAATCCCGGCCCGTTCACCTATATTGGCACCGGCGTCTATATCATCGGCGAGGGCGATGTCGCCGTCATCGATCCGGGCCCGATGCAGGCCGATCACTTCGATGCGCTGAAAGCGGCGCTGGCAGGTGAGCGCGTGACCCACGTACTGGTCACGCATGGCCACTCCGATCACTCCCCCCTGGCGGCGCCTCTGGCCGAGTGGGCCGGCTGCAAGACCTATGCGAAAGACTGCGGCATCCATACCGCCAAGGACGAGCTCGGCAGTCCCGATGATCTTGGCTTCACGCCGGATGTGCGCGTCGGAGACGGCGACGTGATCTCGGGGCCCGGCTGGACGGTCGATATCATCGAGACGCCCGGCCATACCGCAAATCATCTCTGCTTCGGCCTGCGCGAAGAGAATGCCTGTTTCACCGGCGATCACATCATGGGCTGGTCCACCACCGTGGTCGCCCCGCCGGATGGCAACATGGGCGACTACATGCGCAGCCTCGAGAAGATCCGCCGCGCAGGTTTCGAAACGCTCTGGCCGACGCACGGCGACGCGGTCCGAGGCAAGGACTTCGTCGAGACGTTCATCACCGAATACGGCAATCATCGCAAAGCCCGCGAGGCCTCGATCGTGGCTGAGCTCCGCAGCGGCGAAACGTCCATCCCGGCGATGGTTGCCCGGATGTACAAGGACGTTGACCTGCGCCTTCACCCAGCGGCTGCGATGAGTGTCCTCGGGCACATGCTGGACCTGATCGAACGTGGCGTGGTCGTGACGCCGGAGCGTATTCCAACTGTTCGATCGCGCTTCGAAATCGTTACCGCTCGCGCTTGACCCGGAAAGCCGGGCCGCCATCAAGTTTCATCTTGAAGCTACCCAGAGCAGCGGCGGATATCTCCGCAGTTTCATAGTCGCGGACGCGAATGTTGTGTGCATCGGTCTGTACCCAAACCTGGCCATTGCTCAGCGAAACCCTCACACGGTCTCCTGTCAGTTGAACATCAGCAATTTTCTCGGCGATTTTGGTGATCGCCTCGCTGTCGTTTCCGAACTTGCTTCCCCCGAAATTCACTAAAGACGGTATCTGAAAGCCGAAAGACTCGCGCTTCGCCTGCTCGACTTCCGCACGCGTCACGATCTGCACGTCGCCGACCTTCTCGGCTTCAACCAGCCGGTCGACCGTCTGGTCGTAGCAGGCAACCCTCTCCGTCGGGTCTTCGATCTTCTTGCAGGTGACCAGACCATTAAGGCTCATCTCTTGAGCCGCCGCCGGTCCGCAGCCCGCAATGACAGTCAATGTAGTTACTAACCAGAGACGTGACACGGATAATCCCCTTTGAAGTTTCTGCGGGCAACTCTTTGCATTTTTTGGCTGATCTGGCACTTAGTGTCGCAAATCGGGCAACCCGCTGGAAGACACAGGAAGCAGATGTCATGAAGTTAATGCGGCTGCGTTTGTCGGCGGTTATCGCCTCGTTGCTATTGGCCGCTTGCGGCGGCGGAGCCTCACGGGAACAACCGGGCGACGTGCCGACCTTGCGGCGGGGCATTTCGGCGAAGGTCGATACGCTCGATCCGCACAAGTCGTCGGCGCAATGGGAAAACATCGTCATCGGCGACATGATGATTGGCCTGACCACCGATGACGCGGCCGGCAAGCCGGTGCCCGGCATGGCGACCAGCTGGGACATCGATTCCACCGGTACGGTCTGGACCTTCAAGCTCGGCGATTATGTCTGGTCGGACGGGGTTCCGGTAACCGCCAACGATTTTGTGTTCGCCCTGCGCCGCATCCAGGATCCCGCCATCGCCTCGCAATACGCCTCGATGCTCTGGCTGATCAAGAATGCCGAGGAAGTGAACTCCGGCGCGCTGAAGCCGGAAGAGCTTGGCGTGCGCGCCATCGATGACAAGACGCTGGAGCTCACGCTCGAATATCCCGCGCCTTACCTGCCGGGCCTTCTCAGCCATTATACGACCTTCCCGGTGCCGCAGCATGTCGTCGAGCAATTCGGCGATGCGTGGATCCAGCCGGAGAACATCGTCGTCAACGGACCCTACAAGCTGGTCTACTGGCGCACCGGCGACCAGCTTGTGGCGG
Organism: Hyphomonadaceae bacterium; assembly: GCA_027485145.1. Classification (GTDB taxonomy): domain Bacteria; phylum Pseudomonadota; class Alphaproteobacteria; order Caulobacterales; family Hyphomonadaceae; genus Hyphomonas. The sequence continues at coordinate 6,164 of JAIXRO010000200.1, forward strand.
AGAAGAACCCGACCGGGTTCGGCGCCGCAGAAGCCTGCTTCGACCGGGTCGCCTATTTCGAGATCGAAAACGAAGCAGCCTACGAGAACAAGATCGCGGCCGGCGAGCTTGACATCAACAACGTCTTCTCGGGGCCCCGCAAGGCGGAGCTCGATGCGAAGTTTCCCGGTTGGCCGCGCACATTCCCCGGCCTGCTGACCACGTATTGGTCCTTCAACCAGACGAAAGCCCCCTTCAACGACGTGCGCGTGCGCAAGGCGCTCGCCCTGTCGCTCGACCGGGAGTTCATGGTGCGCAACGTGCTGACGCCCGGTTTCCAGCCGGCCTACGCTTTCGTCCCGCCCGGCATCTCGAACTATGATGTGACCCGTCCGCAGGTCAGCTGGAAGGACATGCCCCGGCCGGAGCGCCTGGCTGAAGCCAAACGCCTGCTCGAGGAAGCGGGCTACGGTCCGGACAAGCCGCTGAAGTTCGAGTTCATTCACAGATCGACGGGTGACAACCCGAAAGTCGCGCCGGTGGCGCAGCAGAACTGGTCCGAGATCGCGCCCTGGGTGCAGCCGGTGATCGTGAAGCAGGACACGAAGGTTCTGTACGGGCGCCTGCGCCAGACCGATTTCGAGATTTCGGACGGCGCCTGGCTCGCGGATTTCGATGATCCGATCAATTACCTCTACCTGCTCCAATCGACGACCGGCCAGCAGAACTACGGCAAGTATGCCAATCCCGAGTATGACGCGCTGCTGTCGCGCTCGAACCAGGAACTCGATCTTGCCAAGCGCGCCGAAATCTTTGCCGAGGCCGAGGCGCTGATGCTGGACGAGTATCCGATCACGCCGATGTGGGTGCAGGTGACCCAGAACCTGGTTGACCCCACGCTGACTGGCTGGGTTGATAACGCCAAGGACAACCACCGCTCCCGGTTCTTGTGCCGCGATGGCCTCAAGACACCCTGACGAGAAAAGCAGGCCCGCTTGTGACGGCGGGCCCGCTCAAATTGTGGGCGGATCAAGGCAGATGTTTGGCGCGCTCCGGCCGGCCTCAGATACAGAAATGTGTACATCCGGGATCAGTTGACGCTGCGGACGCGGATTGCCTTGCCGCCATCAAGGTGCATCAGGAAGCTGCCCATCGCGGCCCTGCTGTTTCGAGACCTGGCCGTTCTCCAGCCGGATCATCGCCTCGCGCGTGACCGTGTTGATGGTGATGCTCGCGATGCCGAGTTCCATCTCCTCGACAGGCGCGGCCATCGCCTGTTTGCCTGATTCTTCGAGCCGGAAGATGTCCGTCAGCGAAGGAAGGGAGAAACCGAACGAGTCGCGCTCGATTTTCTCGATGGCCGCAACTTCAACAGTCTTCACCGCGCCGGTCGTCTCTGCTGTCTCGAAGGCAGCAACGGCGGCGTCGAAACCGGCGTGCCGTTCGGCGTCATCGCTGTTGTCGCCGGATGCATGGATCGCATCCGTCGGGCGCGCCGGCAATGTCTGGGTACTCGCCCTCGAGAGCCCGAAAATCGTTACAAAATTGCCCCAGAAGAAGACGGCGCGTTGCAGGATCGTTTTGATCTCCACGTCCGGTCCGGAAAAGATTTCTCCTGTTGGACGGTGCGAGAGGCACAGCGATGCACGAACCCGCCGCATCACGAAATTATAACTGATGCCTTTGTGTCACACTTGCACCAATTCGCCACATTTCGCCGATTCCCAGCATTGACGATGCCATGATGGGTATCGTTACTAAACCGCAAGGTCTGGCTCGCGGGAGCCGGATTGCCCGCGAGGGGCGGGTGCTATTTATTTCACATTTGGAGGTTTCAGGTGAGCGAGAAGAATTGGAAGACACGTCTTCTTACGTCTTCGGTGTTTGCAGGTGCGATGTTCGCAACTGCTGCACTGCCGGCAGTAGCGCAGACAGAAGAAGAACCGGTTGCAACGACGGCACCGGCGGAAGAAGAGCCAGTCTTGACTGAGCGCGTCATCGTCACCGGTTCGCGCATCGTCAGCCCAAACCTGATTCTCGCCAGCCCGGTCACGGTTATCGGCGAAGACGAAATCCTGTTGTCACAACCCCTGTCAGCAGAAAGTCTGCTTCGCGATCTTCCAGGCGTCGTGCCGAGCACGGGTCCTCAAACCAACAATGGTGGCGACGGCGGGGCTCGCGTAAACCTTCGCGGCCTTGGTTCGAACAGAAACCTTGTTCTTCTCAACGGCAGACGCGTGACGCCTCGCGATACAGACGGCGTGGTTGACCTGAACGTTGTGCCGCTGGCGCTTGTCGAGCGCGTTGATGTTCTTACCGGCGGCGCATCGACCGCCTATGGCGCCGACGCCATTTCCGGTGTTGTGAACTTTGTCACCAAATCCGATTTCACCGGATTTGATCTGAACACGGCCTATGGCGAGACCGACCGGGGCGATGGCGCCACCATTCGCGTGGACCTGACAGCCGGCGCGTCACTTGATAGCGGCCGTGGCAACGCGGTGCTCAGCTTTGGTTACACCAACACCGATCCCGTTCTCCAGGGCAACCGGGACATCGGCCTTGTATCGCGCGCTTCAGCCTGTACTGCGGCTCAGCTTGCAACCTGCAGCACGCTCAATGTGGGTGTGACCCAGGGGTCGCCGACCGCTGCGCCAGCATCGATTGGTTCGCCTTTCGTGGGCGGCGTGACTGCGGACGGAAGCAGTTTCAACGTCGGTACCCAGAACGACTATAACTTCAACCCGCTCAACCTTTTCCAGACACCGCTTGAGCGCTTCAGCCTTTACGGCCAAGCGAACTATGAATTGACGGATGCGGTGGAGTTCTACTCTGAGGCCATTTTCACCAAGTCCATTGTTGAGCTTAACCTGGCTCCGGCTGGCGTGTTCGGAAGTTCTGTCCAGGTTCCGCTGAACAGTCCTTTCCTTTCTGCATCGCAACGCAATATTCTTTGCACGCAAGCAATCGGCCAACCGGGCGGTCTTGCGGCCGGGGCAGATTGTGGAACGTCCATTGCTGCGGGCACCCCCGTCACGGTCAGCGTGTTCCGCCGTTTCACCGAGGCTGGTCCCCGGGTTCAAGAGTACACCACGAACATGTTCCACCTCGCCGGTGGTTTCCGCGGCGATATCACGCCGACGCTGAGCTGGGATATTTCGGGCGCTTACGGCGAAAGTGACTACATTCAGGCACGTACGGGCTGGGGTCTTCTGAGCCGGGTTCGTGCTGGCGTCCTCGGATGTCCGACTGGCTCGCCGACAGGCTGCGTCCCGGTCAACCTGTTTGGGGCCGAAGGCACCATCACGCCGAACATGTTGAACTACATTGATGCCCCAACTTACAGCTTCGCCGACACAACCTTCACCACAGTCCAGGGAAGCGTAAGTGGCGATGTGGGGCTATCCAGCCCACTTGCGACAACACCCATCGGAGGCGCCGTCGGCGTCGAATACAGAGCCTACTCCGCAGGCTCAAGAGGTGATGCGACATCGGCGATCCCCGGTGAAGTGCTTGGTGCGGGTGCAGCTGCCCTGCCGATCGAAGGTTTCTATGACTCCTACGAGGGCTTCTTCGAGGTTGCCATTCCTCTCGTGGAAGACCGGCCATTCTTCAACAGCCTGACTGTCGATGGTGGTGCACGTATCGCGGATTATTCCTTGTCCGGATCAAACACGACTTGGAATGCAGGCGGAAGCTGGTCCCCAGTTGAAGACATCAAGTTCCGCGGCGTTTATGCAGAAGCCGTGCGGGCACCAAACATTGGCGAGCTGTTCCAGCCCCAGATCACGACGCTCACGGGACGCGCAACCGACCCGTGCCAGGGAACGCTCGCTCAAATCGCGGCGCGCGGATCGAACTTCCAGGGCATCTGCCTGTCGCAACTGGCCCTTGTCGGGGTGCCTGCGTCCGTTCTCGGCACCATTCCTGCACCCGCTGCCGGTCAGATTCAGTCAACCCAGGGCGGCAATCCCAACCTGGATCCTGAAACTGCCACATCAACCACGTTCGGGATCGTATTCACACCGAGCTTCCTGCCGAATTTCACAGCCAGCGTCGACTACTTCAAAATCAAGGTTGAGGACGCAATTACAGTCCCGAGCCAGGCAGACGTGATTGATGGTTGTTTCCAGGCTGCGTCGATTACGTCCCTGTGTTCGCAGATTTTCCGGAATCCGCTCACCGGGCAACTCAGCGGGCCTGCTGACACAACGTTCGGGCCGGTTCTGGCGCGATCCAACCTCGGCCTGATCGAAACCAGCGGTGTGGACGTTGGCCTCAACGCGACGCACGATTTCGATCTCGGTCGCCTGACGCTTGGATTTAACGGGACGTGGACCGAGAAGAACCTGTTCCAGGCCACGCCATCGTCCATCAATCGCGAGTGTGTAAACTACTACAGCATCTCGTGCGGTAACCCTCAGCCCGAGTATAGTGCGAGCACCAGAGCGACCTTCTCCACTGACGAGGCCGACGTGTCTCTGCAGTGGCGCTACATCGGTTCGACAGAAGTCGAGCCACTTGCACCTGTGCCGCAGCGGCCGGTTGGCACTCCAACGACGGGTGGCCCGGCGAACGTCATCGGCGGCTATCGCCAGGTCGACGCTTATAACTGGTTCGATCTGTCGGGCCGTTACAGGTTCGGGGACAATCTGACCGCGACGCTGACGGTCGAAAACTTGCTGGACAAGGACCCGCCTGACCTGGGGAACAGCATCGGTACGTCTGCCAACAACAGCGGCAACACGTTCCCGACGACCTATGACCCTCTGGGACGCAGGTTCACGTTCGGCCTGAACCTGGCATTCTAATCGCTGCCAGCTTGATTTGGAAAAGGGGGGCCTGGCCCCCCTTTTTTTTATGTTTCAGCGCCGGTGTCAGATTCGCATTCAGTCACTATGAAAATGATTGGCATTTCTGATCGTGGCACTCAGTAAAGCATGCAACATGGGCCAGAGTTTTTCCCTCACACCTCGAGACATTGCAGCCAGGGCGCTATGGCTTCGCGACCAGGACGATCCTGAAAGCGCCGTTGGCTTGCTCTCAGACGCAGTCTCTCGATTCCCGGATGAAGCGTTATTGTGGCAGACCCTTGGTCTGGTCCAGCGGGCTCTTCAAGAAAGCGGATCAGCAATAGACGCTTTGCAAAAGGCTTCTTCCTTAGCCCCAAACGACGGAAAAATAGCGGCAGCGTTGGCTTATGTCACGCTTGAGGCGGGTCTACCTGCCGTAGACTTGTTTGACAGGGCAGTTGGTATGTTGCCGCTAGAACCTGGCATTCGGATCGGCCGCTCCGCCGCGCTGCTGGCCATGAGGGATACCGAAGCCGCGATAACCGACCTTGCCAATGCTTGCAGAGTTCAGCCTTTGTGGTTGGAAGGGCATGCCGCACTCGCAGATTTGCGCTGGCTGCTCGGTCATGACAGTGAGTTTGCAAACAGCTATTCAATTGCCCTGGCAGAAAATCCCTACTCTTTGCCTTTATGGCTGGCATTGATCGACCGCTATCTAAAGGTAGGCCGCCATGATTGGGCGCTTCAAGCCATCGGCGTTGCGCAGCAGTTCTTGGGCGAAAAGCTGGAACTTCTGCCCATGCGTGCAACCTGCGCAAGTGAGCTCGGAGCTCATGAAGAAGCGGACCTCCTTTTTGGCCAGCTATTCGCGGTCCCTGCGCTCCAGCAGAATGTTCCTCTGGTGGTTCGATTTGTACGTCACTTGTTGCGCTGCAATCGTCCTGATCAGGCTTTGCACCACGCGATGACAGTGGTCCATTCAACGGCCGCCAACGAAATATGGCCGTACATTGCCACCTGTTGGAGAATTCTAAGTGATCCAAAGCTCAAGTGGCTTGAGCACGATGGGCAGCTGGTAAAGACAATCAAACTCTATGATTGTTCCGAGCTACACCCTTTGGCAGCATGCTTGCGCCGTTTGCACGGTCAACCGTTACCTCCTGCTGGTCAGTCGGTGCGTTTCGGCAGCCAAACTGATGGACCACTATTCGCTCGCGTCGAACCGGAAATCAGACAGTTGCGACAACGGGTTCAACAAGCCGTTGCCGACCACATAGCCGGTCTTGGCGCTCCGACTCCAGACCACCCTACGCTCGCAAGGTTGCCCAAAAAGGTCAGGTTCGCTGGCAGCTGGTCAGTGAGATTGAACGGGAAAGGGTACCACAGCAACCATGTTCATCCGCAAGGTTGGCTCAGCTCGGTATTCTACGTTGCGGTCCCAACGGCTGATGAATTAGGGCCAGCCCCCGCCGGATACCTGGGGCTGGGCGCTCCGCCAGAAGAGTTGGGCTTGGCTCTGCCGCCCAGCCGAGTAATCGCGCCGCAAGCTGGCTATCTAACGCTGTTTCCATCGACCATGTGGCACGGCACGTTTCCGATATCTGAAGGAGAACGCTTGAGCGTCGCATTCGACGTCCAGCCGAATAGGCGCGTATAGGAAAGATGCTTTAGATAAGCGCCACACCCTACATGGCTTGACGATCTCGGTTCCTCACTGAGACCCAGTCCATTTTTTCGAACCTGTCTGTCGGGATCGGCGGCTGCAAAAATGATCAAACGACCGGCAGTTTGCTTGGAGGTGCGCGAAGTGAAGCCAGCTTGCGAGAAGCTCACGCTACTGCGCGCGCCAGCGCGCATAGAGCGCGGTGGGCAGCAGCCGGTCCGAGCCCGATTGTGGTAGCGCCATCTCGCCCTGCTCCATCACGCCGCCATACGACGACATCCGGTCAGCGAGTGTCTGGGCGAGCGCGAGATACGAGAGGCGCACCGCATAGGCGGTCGCGATCACGAAAAGCGGGCTGTCGGTCAGCAGGTCGCGTACGCCGTCCAGCAGCGCGGGCAGGTCTTCCTCGAAGCGCCAGGTTTCGTTGTTTGTGCCACGCCCGAACTTGGGCGGGTCGAGGACAATGGCGTCATACTTGCTGCCGCGCCGCTGCTCGCGCGCGACGAACTTCATCGCGTCATCGGCAATCCAGCGGATCGTCTGGCCGCCCAGGCCCGAGAGCGCCTGGTTATCCTTGCCATACCCATTGGACTTGGGGCTGGCATCGAGGTGGACGACCTCCGCGCCTGCCGCAGCGCAGGCGAGCGACATCATGCCAGTGTAGCCGAACAGGTTCAGCACTTTCACCGGCCGGCGGGCGGCGCGAATCTGATCCTGAGCAAACCGCCAGTGGACGGAATGTTCCTGGAAGACGCCCATGTGCCGGAAGGCGGTGCGGCGGGCGGTGAAGGTGAGGCCGTTCCAGCGCATCGGCCAGCTGTCGGCGGCGCGCGGCGAGATCAGCTCCCACTGACCGGCGCCGTCTTCGTCCGGGCCCTTCGCCGCGAACCGGGCGTCCGCCTTCCAGCTCTGCACAGGGCGGGCCGGTTCCCAGAAGGCCTGCGGGTCGGGGCGAATGACGGTCTGGCCGCCGAAGCGTTCCAGCTTCTGCAGGTGTCCGGAATCGAGGAGAGCATAGTCCTCCCAGTCATCGGCGATCAGCAGGCGGGTTTCCGTCTTCACGCCGCGTATCCCCGCTGGCGCCAGGCTTCGTAGATCATGATCCCGGTCGCTTGCGCGAGGTTGAGACTGTCGGCGCCTCCGCGCATCGGGATGAGGGCGAGGTGGTCACACGCCGCTTCGGCATCGTCGGGGAGGCCCGCCTGCTCGTTGCCCATCAGGATGACGGAAGGCCTCGCGAAGGGCGCTGCGTCATGGCGGACGGTGCCATTGACGCTGGCCGCCGTGAGCGTGAGGCCTTTGCCCTGCCGCCAGGCGTTGAACGCTGTGAAGCTGGCCGCGGCGACCGGCATGTCGAACAGCGACCCCATCGAGGCGCGCACCGCTTCAAAGCTGTAACGGTCGCAGCATGTGCCAATCAGTATCACGCCGCTCGCTCCGGCGCAGTCTGCCGTGCGCAGGATCGTGCCAAGATTTCCGGGGTCGCGGACTTCGTAGAGCGCGATGTAAAGCGGGGCGGTCGTGCCGGCGGGGGGCAAGTCGTTCAGCGCCAGATGACGCTGGCGGAAAGCTGCGACGACGCTCTGGGCATTGTCCTTCTGGGTGATCTTGGTCATCAGCCGCTCGGGGGCGAGCACGACCCGGGCGCCGGCCTTTTCAGCTGATTGGGCCAGCGCGGCGATCTGCGGCCGTTCCGAAACATCGGCGGCGATGACAACGGTTTCCGGTGTCCAGCCACAGGCGAGCCCCTGGCCGACGATGCGGGCACCCTCGGCGAGGAAGAGGCCCGTTTCGGTCCGCTCCTTTTTTCTCTCGAGGCTTTTCAAGGACTTGATCAGCGGGTTCGAGGGGCTGGTAAGCAATTCGGGGGTGCGATTCATGGGGCAGGGAGCCTGTGGCCTCAGTCTTGCAGTTCGTTAACGAATAGGGCATCCCTGACGGAAGGGATAATGATTACAGGAGGTCAGCGACGTCGTGCGCCTGCTTGACTACCTGACAGGATTGATCGCGCTCGTCGCCCTGCCGTTTATCGCGTGGTGGGGTGTCAACCAATCCCCCCAAAGTGCCGCTATGCTCGAAGCCAGGCTTGAAGCCAAGGCAGTTAATTCGTTGCGGCTGGCCGGGATTGACTGGGCGAATGTCGAAATGGACGGTCAGACCGCCATTCTGACCGGCGCGGCGCCGTCAGAAGACGCGGTGCCGGAGGCGGCCTCCATCGTTCTGCGCAGCAGCGGCGGCGGGGGATTGCTGTTTGGCGGCGTATCGCAGATCACGGCCCGGGTCGTCGCGGCAGAGCCCGTCTGGCCCTATGTCTGGCGTGCCGAGAAGACGGCTGAAGGCGGGTTTATCCTGTCGGGCCATGTTCCGTCCAAAGCCGTCCAGACGATCCTGATGGAGGAGGCCAAACTGGTCGCCCGCGGGCCTGTCATTGACGACATGACACTGGCGGCCGGCGCGCCGGAGGGCAACTGGCAAGGCATTGCGAGGCTGGCGATCGTGCAACTTGCAGAGCTAGACTCCGGCAAAGCCGAGCTCGCAGGCTATGCGCTCACCTTGCGCGGAAAAGCGCCGGACGATGCGGTGCGCGCGGCCGTCCCGGCGACCATCCATGGCGTTGCAGCGCCATTTCGTGGCGCGGCAGTGCTCGAAGGTGTTCCGTTCTGGTCTGCAACAATCACGGATGGCGCGGTGGTGCTGTCGGGTCTTGCGCCGACCGAGACAGCGCGCCGCGCGCTGCTGGCCGCAGCGAAACGGAGCTTTGAAGGCGAGATCCGGGACGAAATGGTCGTCGCCGACACGCAGGTCACGGACTGGGTGGACGGTGCGGTGTCGGGCCTCGCGCGCTTTACGGATTTCGGGGAAGGCCGTCTGGCGTTCGATCCGGTTGGGGGCGGGTTCGTGGTCGAGGGAACGGCAACCCCCGGGACGATAAAGCTTCTGCAGCAGGACATGACCGCGACGGCGGGCAATTGGCGGGTCGTCATTGCGGCCGAGGCGGCGGCGCCGGCGGAAGCGGCTGCGCTGACGGCGGCTGCGGATCCGGCGCCTGCACGTTGCGAGGCCGGGCTCAACGAGATGCTGTCCGGCGGCGAGGTCAGCTTCGAGCCCGGACAGGCGCGGTTCCGCCGTGATCGTGCCGCAGCGCTCGACCAGTTTGCCGCCCTCGCGCAAGGCTGTGGAACGATGGAGCTTTCGGTTGACGACGACGCCCTGAATCAGGCGCGAGCATCAGCCATTGCAGACTATCTGGAAGGCGCTGGTGTGCGGCGGCCGAAGCTGGCTGCTATCGGCTCTGGCACCGTTGCGGGGCCTCAGGTTATGGACTCCGGTGCGCCGCAGACGACATCGCGGCCGCTCGAATTCACTGTACGGGAGCGAAGCGGACAATGACCTGGCTGTTGGCGCATATGTGGATCGTGGTGGCGGCGACCACGCTGGTTGCGGTCCTGCTCGGCTGGTCGATCCGCGGAATGATGCTGTCCGGCAAAATGCGCAAGGCCTTGGTCGAACGAGACATGGCGCGGGTCGAACTCGGCAATTCGCGGGAAGAAGTCGAAAAGCTGTTTGCGCAGATCAAGAAGCTTTCGAATGGGGAAGCGCCTGTCGCAGCCGCGCCCGATCCGATCCTCGCCCGCAAGGTCGACTCCCTCACGGCCGAACTGGCCCGCAAGTCGGCCGAAATTGAAGCCTTGAAATCGGCGGCTCCGGGACCTGCCGCGCCGGCTGCTGCTGTGCGCCCTGCCGACCCGTCTGCGCCCGCTGAAGAGTCGCTGGCCTGGCGCAACCGGCATCTCGAAAGCCGGGTTGTGCATCTTGAGGCTGAACTGGCCAAGGCAGGCGCTCAGGCGACCCCGGTCGCCGCGCCTGTGCCGGCCGCCGAAACGCATTCGGCGAACGCCAAGCTCGACTGGGAAGTGAAGTATCTGCGCACGCGCGTGGAAGCGCTGCAGGCCGAACTCGCCGCTGTACCCGTTGCGGCGGTAGCGGACGTGCCTCCAATAGCCGCGCCGGTTGCCGCTGTTGCGGAACAGGTTGCCCCGGTTGAGGAAGAGATTTCGCGCCTGCGCTGGCGCGTGCGGTTCCTGGAAGGCCGCCTCGCCTATTTTGAAGGTGACACCCAGTCGGCAGAGGCGGCTGAAGAGGTCTCGGTAGAATCCGAAGCGCCCAAGGCGAAGCCCGCGTCTGAAGCCATTCTCGGACAGCTTGAGGCCGCTGATGAACGCGCCGAAGCGGAAGAGGCGCAGTTGGTGGCGCGGGTTCGCCCCGGCGAGCTTGAAAAGCCGGACGGCGGCAAGGCCGATGACCTGACGCTCATCGGCGGCATAGGTCCGAAGATACAGGACGTCCTGAATTCGCTCGGCATTTTCCACTTCCACCAGATTGCCGGCTGGACCCCGGAGAATACGGCCTGGGTGGACGAGTATCTTAGTTTTTCCGGGCGGATCACGCGCGAAGGCTGGATCGAACAGGCCGCCATTCTCGTCAGCGAGTCGGCCGAAGCCTGACGTACCTTTAACATTCAGCGCGCGTTCAGCGGCGCGGGGCCAAGGTCTCCGCCGATGGTTCGCCTGTTTGCATTTTGGTGCGCGGGCGGTAGGTTAACGCACCATCCGTTCACAGGAGACTCCCCCACATGACCCGCCAGATCGAGTTCGGAGAAAAGTTCGACAGCGAGTTGCTCGCCCACGCCCCGCGCGTGCGTCTGTCGCGGCGCGGCATCATCATGGGCCTCGCCGCAGGCAGCGTGTTTCCCTTCGTATCCGGATGCGCCACCAACGCCGCGACCGGCGACAGCCAGCTGCTCCTGTTCGGGGATGACCAGATCGCGAGCATGGCGGCCACGGCCTGGACCGACATGAAGGCCCAGACGCCCCAGACCTCGAACTCGAAACTGAAGGGCCGCGTGCTGAACATCTGGGACCGCACGATCAAGGGCGCCGTCAAGGAAGGTCATATCAATCCGAACGATCAATGGGACGTGGCGGTGTTCGATACCGACGATGTCAACGCCTTCGTCATGCCGGGCAACCGGGTCGGTGTGTACCGGGGCATCACCGAGCTGACCGAGAATGACGACCAGATTTCTTCGGTGCTCGGCCACGAGACGGGCCACGTTGTCGGCAAGCACGCTGCCGAACGCATGTCGGTGTCCACCGCGGCGCAAGTGGGCCTGATGGCGGGCCAGATCGCGGTGGCCTCATCGGACGAGCTTTCGAAGTACGGCTCCACGATCGGCGCCCTCGGCGGCGCCGCGGTGCAGTTCGGGGTCATCCTGCCTTACAGCCGCAAGCACGAGCTGCAGGCGGACAAGCTCGGCGTCGATTACATGCACCAGGCCGGCTATGACGTGAAACAGTCCGTCCGTCTCTGGGAGCTGATGGCAGCGCAATCGACCGGCGCGCGCCCGCCGGAATTCATGTCCACCCACCCCGACCCGCTGCGCCGCGCCGACGAACTGCGCACCTACATCAACGCGCGCGGCTACGCCCTGATCTAATCGCGCCCACGCCTAGTTAAATGAACTGAGCCCGGGCGGCCCTGCCGTCCGGGCTTTTTCCTTGGGCGCGCTTGACCAGGCACTGGCTTTCCGTCATACGCCCCGCTTCCGCGGAAGGCTGCCAGCCGCACCGCGGAGCCTCGATATCAACCGGGCGGATCGAAAGACCACCGCCCCACCGCCAAAGTTGTGAGGACAAAATGGCTAAGAAACTGCTGGGGCAGATCAAGCTCCAGATTCCGGCCGGCAAGGCCAACCCGTCGCCGCCCGTGGGCCCCGCCCTGGGCCAGCGCGGCATCAACATCATGGAATTCTGCAAGGCCTTCAACGCCCGTACCCAAGGTATGGAAGAAGGCATCCCGACCCCGGTCGTGATCCAGTATTACCAGGACAAGTCGTTCACCTTCGTCACCAAGACGCCGCCGGCGACGGTTCTGCTGAAGAAGGCCGCTGGCCTGAAACTCGGCAAGAAACCGGCCTCGGGCGCGAAGAAGCCCGGCTACGACACCGTGGGCAAGGTCACGATGGCGCAGGTCCGCGAGATCGCACAGGTCAAGATGAACGACCTCAACGCCAACGACATCGACGCCGCCACCAAGATCATCGCCGGCTCTGCCCGCGCGATGGGTCTCCGGGTTGAGGAGTAAGCATCATGGCCAAAGGAAAACGTACCCGCGCCATCGAGCAGACGATCGATCCGCTGAAAACGCACACGATCGCCGACGCTGTGAAACTGGTGAAATCGAACGCCAAGGCGAAATTCGACGAAACCATCGAGATCGCCATCAATCTCGGCGTTGACCCGAAATATGCTGACCAACAGGTCCGCAGCGTGGTCAACCTGCCAGCCGGTACCGGCAAGACGATCCGCGTTGCTGTCTTCGCAAAAGACAAGAAGGCCGAAGAAGCCAAAGCTGCAGGCGCCGACATCGTGGGCGCCGAGGACCTGTTCGAGAAGGTCAATGGCGGCTTCATGGATTTCGACCGCGTCATCGCGACCCCGGACATGATGGGTCTCGTCGGCCGTCTCGGTAAGGTGCTCGGCCCGCGCGGCCTGATGCCGAACCCGAAAGTCGGCACGGTCACACCGAACATCGCCCAGGCCGTCAAGGACGCCAAGGGCGGCGCGGTCGAGTTCAAAGTTGAAAAGGCCGGGATCGTGCATGCCGGCGTCGGCAAGGCGAGCTTCTCTGACGCGGATATCGAAAAGAACGTCCAGGCGTTCATCTCGGCCGTGGTCAAGGCCCGTCCGTCGGGCGCCAAGGGCACGTTCGTGCGCTAGGTGACATTGTCGTCCACGATGGGCGGCGGCGTCGTGATCGACCTCGCCGAAGCCAAGGGCTGAGAGAGCCCGGGCCAACGCGGCCCACAAAACAGAACCCGGCGTCTGGCAGGCCAGGCGCCGGGTTTCTCATGTCTGCACAAAAAAGTAATCCGGGGGTTGCGGACCCGTGGAAAAAGCGTTAATGCCCGCCGCTTGACGGGAGTTCACCGATGTGTATTCGGGGGACTCCCGTTTCCTGTCCGAGACCATAGGCCATTCCTTTACCGGAACGCCAAGGGCCGCAAGGCCACCTATGCAGACGGGGTGAGGCGAAGATACGGTTCGGAGTTTCCGGAATTTTTCCGGAAAGGCTGGCCGGACAGGCCAATCCCTGGGCAGGCGCTGTAGGCCGCAAGGCTGAAGGCGAACACCAGGGCGGCCGGATGGTCCGGACGCCTCAATGGAGACCCGCAATGGATAAAGCTGGAAAAAGCGCGGCGCTCGACACCCTGAAAGGGGTGTTCGAA
>JAIXRO010000051.1 GCA_027485145.1 Hyphomonadaceae bacterium
ACGACGCCCATGTTGTGCGTGATCAGCACGATGCCGGTGCCGGTCTCGCGCTTCAGTTCATCCATCAGTTCCAGCACCTGCGCCTGAACCGTCACGTCGAGCGCGGTGGTCGGCTCGTCCGCAATCAGCAGCTTGGGGCCGCAGAGCATGGCAATGGCGATCATCACGCGCTGGCGCATGCCACCGGAAAGCTCGTGCGGAAACTGGTCGAGCCGGCGCGCGGCCTCCGGGATCCGGACGTGCTCCAGCCAGTCGACACACCGCTTGTTGGCCGCCTCGCCCTTCAGGCCCTTATGCAGCGCAAGGATTTCGCGCATCTGGGCGCCGACCGTCATGTGAGGGGTCAGGCTGGTCAGCGGGTCCTGGAAGATCATCGACATTTCAGCGCCGCGGATCTTGCGCAGTTCCGGCCTCGGCGCCGTCAGCATGTCCGTGCCGTTGAACAGGATCTGGCCAGTGGCCGCGCCATTCTCGGCCAGAAGGCCCATGGCGGCGAGGGCAGACTGGCTCTTGCCGGAGCCGCTTTCACCGACGATGCCGAGGCATTCGCCGGCGGCCACATCAAACGAAATTCCCCTGACAGCGTTCACGGCGCCATCGGCGGTGTCAAAGGTCACGGCGAGGTCTTTTACGGTCAGGATCGTCATGCCCAACGGGTAGCGGCTTGAACCCGGCGCGCAAGAGGCATGGCGCAGAAAACGGCCCGCTGCGTCCCCTCTGAGGGGGAACGCAGCGCACCTTCAGGCATCAGTATTTGTAAGCGAGGCCAAGCCCGACAACCAGCGGATCGATATCGACATCGGCATTGACCGTGGCGCCAAGGGCGGAGGTGAAGTCGACCTTCACGTCCGTGTTGATCCAGATCTTCTTGATGTCGGCATTCAAGGCGAAGCCGCCTTGCTTGCCGTCGAGGTCATAGTCGACCCCGGCCTGCAGGGCAGGGCCGAAGCTCGGGTCATAATCGATCCCGTCCGCGACCGGGCCTTCATCCTCGTTGAAGAAGAAGGTCGCGTTCACGCCGGCGCCGATATAGGGCTTGAACCTGCCGGCGTTCCGGAAATGGTATTGCACGGTCAGGGTCGGCGGCAGCAGCCAGACATCGCCAAGGTCGATGGTGGCATTGGTCAGGGCGCCCGGCACCGTCACGTTCACGGCGCTGACATCGTGCGGCGTGACCGCGAGGATCAGCTCAGCCGCGATGTTGTCGGTGAAGAAATAGGTGAAGTCGAGTTCGGGCACATACTGGTCACCGATCTCGGCGTCGCCGGCGAGGTTGGTCCCGCCAACCGAGAGCCCGGCGGACTCATCGGGCAGCACGGCCAGCGCGCGGGCGCGCACCATCCAGGGATTGTCTTCGGCCATCGCCGGATCTGCAAATCCGGCAAAGGCGGCGCCTGTCATCAGGGCAACAAGAAGAAACTTTTTCATGGCTCAGGTTCCATAATTCCATTGAGGGATGCCCCTCGTTAAACCCCTGTAATCGCAAGTGAAATTAGCCAGCTTGCCGCGCGTCCGCGCGCCGCGCGGCACAAGCGCGCGATTAGGTAATCGTCCGTATTGAGATGAAATCCGGAACGGTCCAGTTTCGGACAACTGCGGCGGGGACCCGCAGTGGAAGTCGCCGCCGGTTCGAGGACCGGAGCGCCTCGGGGCTCATTTGCCTGCCGCTGAGGAAAGGCTTGAACTTCCCGCCTCCAGTTGGGAACATGGGAGAGATCCCTGTTTCCGGCTGGAGTGTGCCTGATGCCCGTTATGAACTTCCTGACCCAATGCGTCTTTGATTCCGGCGCGCTGAAACAGCTTGCCGCGCTGGCCAAGGGGAAAGGCATCTCCCGGCCCTTCATCGTCACGGACGCCGGCATCAAGGCGTCCGGCATCCTTGCCAAGGTCGAAAACGCGCTCGGCGTCGCGCCGGCGGGCGTGTTTGCGGAAACGATCCCGAACCCCACCGAGACCCAGACACGCCAGGCGACGGCGCTCTACAAGGAGTCCGGCGCGGATGGCATCATCGCGGTCGGCGGCGGCTCGTCCATGGACCATGCGAAAGCCATCGGCCTGATGGCGAGCCATTCCGAACCGCTCGAAACCTACGCCGCGATCATCGGCGGCGCGAAGAAGATCGGCAAGATCCCGCCCTTGATCGCCATCCCGACGACAGCCGGCACGGGTTCGGAAGTCTCCGTCGGCATGGTCATCATCATGGAGAACGGCCGCAAGGAAACCTTCGCCTCTCCGAACCTCATCCCGGTCGTCGCGCTTTGTGACCCCGACCTGACGCTCGGCTTGCCGGCGGGCCTCACCGCGGCCACCGGCATGGACGCGCTCACGCACTGTATCGAAGCTGTGCTGACGCCGTCGGTCAATCCGCCTGCGGAAGGTATCGGCTATGACGGCGCCCAGCGCGCCTTCGGGCAGGGCATGCTGGTGCGCGCCGTGAAGGACGGCTCGGACGCCGAAGCGCGCTGGCACATGATGATGGCGAGTTATGAAGGCGCGCTCGCCTTCGTGAAGGGCCTTGGCGGCGTCCATGCGCTCAGCCACGCGGCTGGACGGCTCTACGAGAAAAAGCTGCACCATGGCACGCTGAATGCGGTGTTCCTGCCTCACATCCTGCGCTTTCATCACGGCGCGGCAGACGCGAAATATGTCCGCCTGCGGCAGGTTATGGGCCTGAAGCCCGGCGCCGATCTCGCGGACGCGATCCAGGACCTCAACAACGCGATCGGTATCCCGAAGAACCTCGGCGCCATGGGACTCGCCGCCTCGGACGGTCCCGGCATTGTCGAGTATGCGCTGAAGGATCTCGCCCACTTCGGCAATCCGCGTCCGATGAGTGCGGACGATTATGCCAAAGTGTACGAGACCGCGCTCAGCTAAGCTGGGAGCCTACTCGGCCTCAAGAACCGGCAGACCCAGCGCGGCTTCTATATCCGCCCAGCTGACCAGCTTGAAATTCTGGTCCTGGCCCTTCTTGGGGTTGCCGTCGTCCTGCGCGACGAACAGGCCGCGCGGGAAGCCGGGCAGGGCGCCGGAGTTGACGTCCAGACCGTCCGTATGCGTCACATTGTCGATATTCGGGTTGAAGTTCTCGGCGACCGAAAAGCTGCCCGGCGAGAGGTGCGGTGCCTTGCGGTCATAGACGACAAACCGGTCATGCGTCTGCGACGAGACCACGATCCAGCCCGCGCCATCCTTGCCGCGCCAGAGGGAGACGCCTTCGACGTCCGCAACCAGCCCGGCTGCGTCGCCCACTTCATCGATCAGTTCCGGTTTCGCGCCGTCCTCGCGGTAGGCGAGCTTCCAGAGTCCGCGGGCTTCCTCGCCGATGAACAGCAAGCCTTGCGCCTCGTCGAACACGCAACCTTCCAGTTGTGTTTCCAGCTTCACGGTCTTGACCAGCGTGCCGCCGAGTTCGGAGGCTGTAGCCGTCAGCGCCCAGATCTCGACCGTGCCATCCTTGTAGGTCACGCCCGCATAGTCGACGCCGTTCTCGCGCCCCTGGCAGATGCCGTACGGCTCGATCGTGGACACCGGCACATCGCCGCGATGGGAGACTTCGCGCGTGGCGCGGTCGATGAAGAAGACGGAGATCGCATTCGCCTGGTCATTGCTGGCGACCGCCACATCGTAGGGACGATCCGTAGACTGACGAAGGTCGACATTGTTCAGCCGCCCGATGCGCAGGTCCTTCGCGAGCACGCCTTGAAGCGTATAAACGACGAGGCCCGTTTGCTTGTTGGTGCCGAGGACGAGCGATTCGGCGCGGTCCTGCGGGTTGACCCAGATGGCCGGATCATCCGCCGAGTCGCCTTGCGAGCCGGCGGGCGCGGTCTCGACCGCCGCCGTCACGAACTTCTGGTTTTCAAGCACCGGCGGGGCAGACACGCAGCCGGCAATCAGTGCGAGCGAGGCGGCAGAGGCAGCAAGAAGGAAGCGGTTCATGGGAAGGGTCCTTGATCAGATGGGCGGGCCGGATTTCGCCTTAGCGAGCACCTGTTACACAAAAGCGACTGTCACAAATCTTATACCAATCCGTCACTCTATTGCGAAAAACGGGTGATAGCCGCCCGGTCATTACAACCCGGGGTGATCCATGAAAACCAGATTTTCGCTGCTCTGCAGCGCCAGCTTCGTAACCATCTGCCTCAGCGCCGCCATGGCCGCATCGGCACAGACGGCGCCTGCGCCGGCCACCGAAGACGAGGAAGCCCTCCGCCGCGCCGAAACGGTCGTGGTCCAGGGCGGCATCACGTACCGCAACCGTACAGAAGCGACCGAACCGACGCTCGAATACGGCCAGGACTACTTCCAGCGCTTCGAGCCGCTGACCGCCGGTGACGCCCTGAAGCGCGTGCCTTCGGTCACCTTCCTGTCGGACGTGATCGAAAGCGACGGCGCCCGCCTGCGCGGCCTGGATCCTGGCTACACGCAGATCCTCATCAACGGCGAAAAAGTTCCGGGCAGCAACGCGGACCGCTCCTTCTTCCTCGACCGTATTCCGGCCGAACTGATCGACCGCGTCGAAATCGTCCGCTCCTCCTCCGCGCGCCGCTCGGGCGATGCGCTTGCTGGCACATTGAACATCGTGCTGCGCGACGGCTACGAGCTTGACGGCGGCTACCTGCGCGCCGGCGCCCTGCGTTTCGATGACGGCGAGTTCAAGGAAAGCCTCGGCGGCGTCTATGGCGGTGAGATGGGCCCCGGCCGTATCATTCTCGGCGCCAACCTCCAGGGCCGCTACAACCCGAAACTCAAAAAGTCGCTGCGCTATGGCGACAGCCCGGAAAACAATCCGGATTTCCGCGACGACGATTTCGACAACCGCGAAGACCAGACGGACACCCGCGACGGCACGGATTATTCGTTCAACGCCGAATACTCGATCGACGAGGCAGACTACGATTTCGATATCGGCGGCTTCTACGTCTTCACCGACCGGACCGAAACCGAGCGGTCTTTCGAATACGATGACCCGACCGCCATCACCGGCCCGCTGCCGGACGGCAACCTCCTGACCGACAACTCGAACGTCAACGGCATCGAGCAGACAAACTACAGCCTGCGCAGCCGCTACGAGCGCGACTGGTCGCTCGGCGAAACCGTGTTCAAGCTGGGCTTCGCCAAGTTCGAAGACGACCAGACGGAATATGAAGAGGAAATCGATTTCGACGTCGATTACGATGACGATGAAGTGCCGGTGCTCGAAGGCGAAACCTTCACGACCGCCATCGTGGACGAGGAAACCTCGGCCGAGATCGCTCACAAGTTCGACGTGTTCGAAAATTCGACGCTTGAGTTCGGCTTGTTCTATCAGTCGAAAGAGCGCTCGACCGCCATTCTTGCGGCTGAGGACGAAGACGAACTGGACTCGCTGACCGGGTACGATCAGTTCCGCAATCGCCCCGAAGAGTTTGGCCTCACCTATGTGGATTTTGAGCCCATCGCGGGCGGCCTCAGCGATCTTGAAGAAGACCGTCTCGACGGCTTCGTGGTGCTCAACGGAGAGACCGGCCGCATCGCCTGGGAAACCGGCGTTCGCTACGAAACGACCGACGTCACGATCAACGACCAGACTGCAGATGACGACCTGCAGAATGTCGAAAACGACTACGCGTTCTTCCTCCCGTCGGCGCACCTCAAGTTCGACGTCACCGATGCCGACCGCCTGACCTTCTCGGTTGCCCGTACGCTTCGCCGCCCGAACTTCAACTTCGTCTCGCCCGCCCTTCTGGAAGGCGAGTTCGGCGACAACGACTTCATTGGCAACCCGGGCCTCGAGCCGGAAAACGCCTGGGGTCTCGACGTGGGTTATGAGCGCCGCCTCGGCAAGTCGGGCGTGTTCGGCGTCAACGTGTTCTACCGGGATGTCAAAGACCTCGTGGAAGTCACCAATACCGGCGCCCCCTCCGATGCCTATTGCGGTGATTTCGAAGATGATGAAGGCTTCACCTGCGACCAGGCGCTTGCGGGCAATGCGGCCGCTCTCGCTGTCTTCGATCCGGACTCGTTCGTCCTGACACCCCAGAACGTCGGCGACGGAAAAGTGTACGGCATCGAGTTTGACCTCTCGACTCCGCTGACCAGCTTCGGCCTGCCGAACACCGGTGTGTTCGCCAACGTCTCTTTGCTCGACAGCGAGATCGAAGACTTCGCCGGTGAGCGCCGCTTCAACGACCAGTCGGAGTTCGTCTACAACTTCGGCTTCGTCCACGACCTGCCGGAACTCGCCGCCGCTTTCGGTGCCACCTATCGCAAACAGGGCGACGCTTTCGGCCGGATCGCCGCTGAAGAAGTCACCACTTCGTACGGTGCTGACCTCGAAGTCTTCATCGAGAAGAGCCTTGGCGAACGCTTCACGATCCGCGCAGTCGGTTCGAATCTCCTGAACACCAAGAAGGAAGAAGTCTTCAACAAGTTCGACACGATCGGTGACCAACTCGATCGCGACTTCGACGAATACGAACTCGAATCCGAAGAAGCCGGTCCGGTCTTCCAGGTGATCGCGCGTTACGCCTTCTGATACGGACCTTCCGTACACAGACAAGGACAGGCCGCAGCTGAGCGCTGCGGCCTTTTCATTTCAGGGGTCAGTGCGAAAGCTTCCACCAGGCCATGAGGCGCGCGCTATAGGCGTCCGGTGTCTCGGATGTCAGGCGCCGCGCCGTGCGCAAGGCCCGTCGCAAGGCGTGCCGGCGTGAGCGGGTGATCACGTCCCCCGCCGCCTCGGCGTCGGCTTTGGCCAGCAGATGGGCTGGCACAGTCGCGGCCGCCTGTTCCAGCAGGCCGAGGTCGCGCCAGTCGCCGAGATCATTGCAAACCTGCTCGGCCGCCTTGGCATATCCGTCCATCACGGGCGGGAAGGCGCCGCGCAGAAGCAATGTGTGATACCAGTGGTCCTTCGCGCGCTTGCGCCAGTCATGCACGTCGTCTTCGGATTTCGTTTGCCGTGCGGCGGCCTGCGCGCGCGCTAGGCGCCGGTAGCTGCGCTCGAGGCCGGGCGAGAGGGCGCCCCAGCCATCCGCAGTGAGGGTCCAGCCGAGCGCCCGCGATTCGATCGCCTCGATCCGGGCGTTGAATTCTGACAGCAGGCGTTTGATCTCTGTCCTGCCAGGGGCATCATTGGTGTCCAGCGCCGCGCGAAGTCCGGCGGCCGGCGCCGCCGGCAGCGTCAGGGTTTCCATCGCTTCGACCAGTGCGCCGCGGTCCCGCAGTGCAGAGAGAAGCCCCGCCGCGTCTCGCAAGGCGGCAATCTCCTGGCGCGCCTCGGGAAACACCGGCGCGGCAAGGCGGACGAGCGCACGCAGACGTTTCGTTCCCTTGCGCGCCTCGTGAACCTTGCGTTCCGATGCCAGCTTGCGGTCGGCGCGCGCCGCTGCGATCAGCGCGAATTCTTCCGCCGCGATCCGGCGCAATCCGTCTGTCATGGATGCGTCGTTGGCCTTGAACCTGTAGGACATTCTGTGGCGGCGTCTCCCTGCGGGGTGAGATTGCATAGCCGCTGGACGACTTCCAATCCTCTCGCGCGCCCGGCGACTACATGTTCATGGAGTCAGGCTGGATCTCGATACTTGCAATTGCATCGAATTTGAGTAGCGTGATGGCCTTGGTTTCCTGACAGGTTTCGATGATCGTCTGCACCTGCCGCGCGCTGTCCCAGGCCACCCGAAGGGTTCACCGGCTCTACGATGCGGCCCTCGCGCCGCTCGGCCTGACCATCGGTCAGTTCAGCCTGCTCTCGCAGATCCGCACCTCGCCTGGACAGACGCTGATGGAACTCGCCACCCGGAACATCATGGACCCTTCGACTGTTTCGCGCCTCCTCCGGCCGCTGATTGCGCGCGGACTGGTCGAGACGCTTGTCGACGCTGAGGACCGCCGCACACGCCGGGTGCGCCTGACCGAAGAGGGTGCGCGGCTCCAGGCCGAGGGCGTGCCCAAATGGAAAGCCGCCCAGGCGGGCCTCGAAGCCGCCATCGGCAGCACGGCCAACGCCGACCTGCGCGCCCTGCTGGGCACTGTCATCACAACCCTCGCGGACTGATCCGATCGTGTCCCACCAACGTGCCGGAACTGAAAACATGCAATTACATCTGTCCTTGTCCTGCGCATTGGTGTTTGCCTTGGCGCCTGACGCCCTGGCGCAGGCCACATCTGCCCTGCCCACGGCCGAGTCCACGCTCAAGCCCGACCGGTGGCTTGAAGACTGGCGCTGGGTCGATGCGGCAGATGAGGCGGCGCCGCCGCTCAAGAATCTGCCGTTGGGCCCCGACGGCACCTGGCGACTCACCCTCGGCGGCGAAGGCCGCGTCCGCGCCGAAACCCGCGATCCGGTGGAATTCGGGATCGGCAATCTGGACGCTGTCACGGCCGTCAATTTCCGCGGCCTCGTGCATGCCCATGCAGAGCTCGGTCCGAATGTGCGCCTCTTCGTTCAGGCCGGCAGTTGGGGCCAGCAGGGGCGGGACGTGCCGCGCATCTTCGACGAGGCCGAGTTTGCCGTTCAGCGCGCCTTTGCCGACGTGACGCTGACGCCCGAAACCTCGCTTCGCCTCGGCCGGCAGGACCTCTACAAGTCCTCCTCGCGGCTGCTTTTCCCGGTCGATATCTTCAACTACCAGCTCGTCCATGATGCCGCCGCGGTCCGCTACAAATCCGGCCCCGTGCGCGCGCAGGCATTCCACGGCGAGCGGTTCCTGACCGGGCCGGGCGTGCTGGAGCCCCGCGATCTCGGGGGCGAAACAGTCACCGGCCTGTTCTACGAGCGCACCTTCGAAGCCCTGCCGGGATACGATTTCGGCGCCTTCGTCCTGCATCAGGAAACCGATCTCGGCGCTTTCCCCCGCCGGCGCGGTCCCGAGACGCGCACCAGCTGGATCGTGCGCGGCGCGCGCAAAACCGGCCCTTGGACGATCTCGGCTGAGGCCGCAGTCCAATCCGGGCAGGCACCGGGCGCAGATATCTCGGCCTGGGCGTTCGCGACCGAGATCATTCGCAAGCTGGACGCGCCCGGAAATCCGGCGATGACCCTGCGGATCGATGGCGCCTCCGGGGATGATGCGGCGACACCGGAGCGCGAAACCTGGGCCACACTCGCCCCGATCATGGGCTATCTCGGCCGCACGGGGGACTATGCCGCCACCAATGTGATCGGCGTCTATCCCGATCTCGCCATCGACGCTGCGCCGGACCTGCGCCTGTCGATGGGCGGCGAAGTCAGCTGGCGGGCCTCCGGCACCGCCGGCATCGGCGCGCCGGGCGGGGCGGCAGCGTACCTGCCGGCGGGTGCGCCCGGAGACGGCCCGATCCTCTACGGCGCGATCCTCAAGGGCCGCTGGGCACCGTCTGCCCGCTGGGATATCAATGGTGAACTGACCTGGCTCGAACCAGCGGGCGCGCTCAAGGATTTCGGCGGCGAGGGCCGCCTCAACGCGGTGCTCAGCCTGACCACCCGCTTCTGATTCCGCCGGGGTGTTTTAGGCTCTTTCCGTCCCGGCGCGAATCCGCCGATAATCGGACATGCCTGAAAGCCTCGCCTTCCTGCTCAACAATCTCGGCTTGATGGCCACCGCGCTTGTCCTCGGTGCATCCTGGGTCGCGGCCATCGTCTCGCCGAACTGCAGTTTCGACAAGCTGACCGGCGCGCGCGCGGACAATCACGTGCGCGAACTGATCCACCGCACCAGCCCGCAAGCCGGGTTCATGATGGTGGTCGCCGGCGGCCTGCTGATCGGCGGCGGCAGCCTGATTGCCGGTATCGTGGCGCTGGTATCGGCATTCGGCTTCTACGCCACGCGCATGATGCTGGCCCCCAAGGAGGGCAAGAACGCGCCTGGCGTGCGCACCAAGCGCAAGGAACAGCGCGGTGCCTCGGTCAGCCTGTTCCTGATGTTCACGGTCGCCGCGTTCGCTGCCGGCGTGCTG
Source organism: Hyphomonadaceae bacterium (assembly GCA_027485145.1). GTDB lineage: Bacteria > Pseudomonadota > Alphaproteobacteria > Caulobacterales > Hyphomonadaceae > Hyphomonas. Next base: position 9,922 of record JAIXRO010000051.1, read on the forward strand.
GGCCTGATCGGCCTCTAGGACTTCACCAGCCAGAGACAGCCCATCTCGTGCAGGCGGCGGAAGGCCTCGGTCGAACGGTCAGCCGCCGACCGGGCAAGCCGTCCGGCTGTCTTGCGGTTTGCGGCCAGCATCAGCACGCAGATCGCGAGGCCGGCGGCAGCGGTCCACCAGTGCACGGCCTGAACTGCCAGCACGCCCACAAGGCAGATCAGGTAGGCGGCGGTGTCCAAAAGACGCATCCGGACATGCAGCCAGCGCCCGAACGGCTTCAGCAGTTCCGGCCGCCGGTGCAACGCCTCGGCGTCAATCGCAAAATGGGTACCGGGTGTCTTTTCGTACACCAGTGCCCTCGTCATGCGGCCGCCATCGTGAGGGTTCGGTCGACAGTCCAGGAACATCTCGATCTCCTCCTGATGGGCGCAATCCGCAAAGTTTTAGCAGCAACCACTCTCCCGGCGATGAGTTTCAGGACCAAAATTTATCGCTTGATCAACACATTGGATTAACCTTCAAAAAATGCGCCCGGCTGGCGAGTGCCATTGCCGGAACGCACTCGTCGTGTTTACGTTGCAGTGCAGCATGAAGGGTATGTCACGCGATGCTCTATTCCCTTGTCGAAATGAACCGGGTGGCGATGGCGCCGATGCGGCTCGCCGCGAAAGCCGGGCGCGCCGCTCTGGCGTCGCCCCTGAACCCGATGGGCAATACCAGCTACGGCAAGTCGCTCGCCGCCATGGCCGACGTCTTCGAAAGCGCGACCCGTTATTACGGAAAGCCGGAATGGCGCATCGACTCGGTGCGCATCAACAGCGTCACCGTGCCCGTCACGCCCACCGTCGCCTGGCGCTCGCCGTGGTGCGGTCTGGTTCACTTCAAGAAGGATGCGGACATTCTCGCCTCCTGCCGCCGCCCCGGCGCAGCGCCGCTCCCCCGCATGTTGATCGTCGCCCCGCTGTCGGGCCACTACGCGACGCTGCTGCGCGGCACGGTCGAAGGCTTCCTCGAAACGCATGACGTCTACATCACCGACTGGTCGGATGCGCGCATGGCGCCGGTCTGGCTCGGCCGGTTCGATCTCGATGACTACATCGACCATATCCGCAAGATGCTGACCTATCTCGGCGGTGGCGCGCACGTGCTCGCCGTCTGCCAGCCGGGCCCGCCCGTGCTGGCCGCCATCTCGATGATGGCCGAGGAAGACGACGCTGCGCTGCCCGCGTCGATGACCTTCATGGGTTCGCCGATCGATGCGCGCCTGTCGCCGACGGTGCCGAACAAGCTCGCTGAGGAACGGCCCTTCTCCTGGTTCGAGGAGAACATGATCCACACCGTGCCAGGCCCCTATCCCGGCATGCTTCGGCGCGTCTATCCGGGCTTCGTCCAGCTCTCCTCGTTCATGAACATGAACTGGGGCCGCCACGTCGATGCGCAGTGGAAGTTCTTCAACCACCTCGTCGGCGGCGACGGCGACAATGCCGGCAAGCACCGCGAATTCTACGACGAATACCTCTCCGTGCTCGACCTGACGGAAGAGTTCTACCTCCAGACCATCCAGCGCGTGTTCCAGGAACACCATCTGCCGCGCGGCATCTATCACTATCGTGGCAAGCGGCTCGTCAAACCGTCCGCCATCCGTACGGTCGCCCTGATGACGGTTGAAGGCGAGAAGGATGACATCTCCGGCATCGGCCAGACCCAGGCGGCGCACGACCTGTGCACGAAGATCCCGAAAGATATGCGTACGGACTATATCCAGCCCGGCGTCGGCCATTACGGCGTGTTCAACGGTTCGAGGTTTGAAACCGAGATCGCGCCCCGCGTCACGCAGTTTACCCGCCGGTTCACCTCGCGGGACGCCGAAGAGGCGGCCGCTGCTAAACGCTGACCGGCGTTCGGTTCAGGGCTCCGCCGCCTCGCTGCGGCTGAGATTGCGGAAGTCAATCCCGGCGGCTTCGGGGCCATGGCCGTGATCATCCAGCACGCCATGCTCGTGGATCGGCAGCGCCAGGACCGCGAGTGCAAACAGGACACCTGCGCCCAGCGATCCCATCGCCCGCAATGGTGAGACCTCTTTCAGGGGCTCCATCATCGGCCCGGTTGCGACGTAGATGAGCAGTCCGGCCGACAAGGCATACAGCGCCGTGAGGGTGCCTTCGCCGAGCCCGCTCACGAACAGTCCGGACACCAGCGCGCCCAGCGGCGTCGTCGCGGCGGCGGCAATGAAGGCCCAGACGAGCGCTTCCTTCACCTTGAAGCCATGCCGCGAGAGAATAGCGAAGGCGATGATGCCTTCGGCAAACTCATGCAGGATCAGACCGAGCGAGGCATAGACTCCGGACTGGAAACTCGCCGCGAACGAGACCGAATAGATCACGCCGTCGAAAAATGAGTGGACGCCCACAGCGAGCAGGGGCGTGAAGGCCTCCGCCCGGGCCTGCCCGGCGCCTTCGGGAAAGAAGGTCCGCATCGCGAAACTGAGCAGAAGTCCGGCGAAGAAACCGCCCAGCACGAATCGCGCCGCGCCGTGTCCCGCGCCGAGGGCTTCCGGCGCGATATGCAACAAGCTCATCGTTATCAGCATGCCGCCCGCCGCCAGCGCAAACAGGCCCGACTGGCGCGCCGACCATTCGCTGCGCAGCGCAACGGCGAGAAGACCAAGCGAGGTCACCAGCGCCGCCAGCAGGCCAAACGAAACGGAGGCCTGTAGGGAAAAGGGCATCGGCGGAACGGTCCTGCTGGCAAGGTGCGCACGGTTGCCCGTCGTCCGGGAGGTGCTTGCGAGAATTGTTATAATGTTTCAATATGGGCTTGGCGAGCGGAATCTCACCGCTTATGCCAAGTGCTTGCCCTGACCTCCCGGAGCCGCCCATGACCGTACCCGCTGTCCGCCTGTTCCTCGCCGCATCCGCTGTCGCCCTCATCGCCGCCTGCGGTGGCCCCAAGCCGGAGCCTGTGCCTGCCCCGGCAGATGCGGCTATGGACGCTGCAACCGGCGAAGACGCCGCAGCGCCCGAGGCGCCTGCCGAAGACCATGCGCATGACGGCGAAGCCGAAGCCGGCGGCGAAGCCCATGTCCACGGCCTCGCAGACCTTGCGATCACGCGCGAGGGCAACAGGTTCATGGGTGAGCTGATCTCGCCGATGGCCAATTTTGGCCTTTCGGAAACCGATGCGGCGTACACGGATGTTGTGACCGCCGAACTGTCCGGTCTCGTCGAGGTGGACGGCGGAGACTGCCAGGCGGGCGTTCCGCATCCGATGACGGACGATTCCGGAGACCACACCGATGCCGTGGTTCACTTCATCTGGACCTGTGCGAAGCCCGATGAAGTGCGCACGGTGCGGTTTGCCGGGTTCGCGGCGTTCTCCGGCTTCGAAAAAGTCAGTACCATCTATATCACCGACGCCGAACAGAAGGCGGGTGACCTGACGCCGTCTGCGCCAGAGCTTTCGCTGAAATAAGCGGCGCATGAGCGATCCCGTCATTGATATCGAGGACCTCACCTTCGCCTGGAAACAAGGCCCCCAGGTGCTGCACATTCCCGCATTCCGCGTCGAAGCGGGTGAGCGCGTCTTCCTGCGCGGGCCGTCCGGCTCCGGGAAGTCAACGCTGCTCGGCCTGATCGCGGGTGTCCTTGCGCCGCAGACGGGCCGCATCCGCGTCCTCGGCGAGGACATGCGCGCGCTTTCGCCGTCGCGGCGCGATCGTCTGCGGGCGGATCATGTCGGCGTGATCTTCCAGATGTTCAATCTGGTGCCTTACCTGTCGGTTACCGGGAATGTGCTTCTGCCGCTCCGCTTCTCGCCCGCGCGCCGCAAGGCCGCAGGCAGCGATGCGACAAGCGAAGCATGCCGCCTGCTCGCCCGCCTCGGGCTTGACGACCCATCGCTGCTGCAGCGCCGCGTCTCGGACCTTTCCGTCGGCCAGCAGCAACGCGTCGCCGCTGCCCGTGCGCTGATCGGCGCGCCTCGACTGATCATCGCGGACGAGCCGACTTCCGCCCTCGACGCCGATGCGCGCGACCGGTTCATCGCACTGCTGTCCGAGGAAGTGACCCGCACCGGCGCCAGCCTCCTCTTCGTCAGCCATGATGCCAGCCTCGCGCCGCTCTTCACCCGCGCTGTCGATCTCGCGGCGATCAACCAGGCAAGTAGCGGGGCCAATCATCGGGCAGGGGTGCACGCATGACCGCGCTCTTCTCCCTCGCCTGGGCGAGCCTTCTCAACCGCAAAGGCTCGATCATCCTCACCATCGTCGCGGTAGCGCTCTCGGTCGCGCTATTCCTTGGCGTCGAGAAAGCGCGCAGCGGCGCGCGCGAAGGCTTCGGCAACACGATATCCGGAACGGACCTGATCATCGGGGCGCCGACCGGTTCGGTGAACTTGCTGCTTTACTCCGTGTTCCGGATGGGCGGCGCCACGGCGGAAGTCTCCTGGCCCACCTACCAGAAGATCGCCGCACGCGAGGACATCGCCTGGACCGTGCCGATCGCCCTCGGCGACAGCCATCTCGGCTACCGCGTGATGGGCACGAACCTCGACTATTTCAAACACTACAAGTTCGGCGGCGGACAGGCGCTGACCTTCGCCGAAGGCCAGCCCTTCGATGATCTCTTCGATGCCGTCATCGGCTCGGAAGTCGCGCGCGAGCTTGGTTACACGCTCGACACTCCGCTGACCCTGTCGCACGGCCTCGGCGCCGCTGATCTCGGCTCGGGCCACGAAAACCGGCCGTTCCGCATTGCCGGCATCCTGAAGCCGACCGGCACGCCGGTTGACCGCACCGTGCATGTCTCGCTCGAAGCGATCACGGCCATCCATGTCGGCTGGGAGACCGGCGCCAAGAACCCGCTCGCCGATACGATCCCGGAAGAGATGATCCGGTCCTTCGACCTTACGCCGAAGACCGTCACGGCCATCTTTGCCGGGCTCGAACGCAAGGGCACGATCCTCACCACCCGCCGCGCCATCAACACCAACCGGGGCGAGCCCCTGATGGCGATCATACCCGGTGAAGCCCTCGCCGAACTCTGGAACGTCACCTCGGTGGCCGAGCGCGCACTGCTTGCCGTTTCCGCCTTCGTCATCGCGGTCGGCCTCGTCTCGATCCTCACCTCGATCCTGTCGAGCTTGAATGAACGGCGCCGGGAGATGTCGATCCTGAGGGCAACCGGCGCGCGGCCGGGTCACATCTTCGTCCTGCTGGTGCTCGAAGCCGGGCTCGTCGGCTTCCTCGGCGCCGTGCTCGGCATTGCGCTGGTGCATGGCCTGATCGCCGTGTTCGCGCCGATGCTGCAGGCCCAGTACGGCGTCGCCTTCTCGATGGGTGCGCCGGGGCTCGTGGATCTCGCCGTGCTCGGCGCGGTCACACTTGCCTCGCTGCTGATCGGCGCCATCCCCGCGCTCACGGCCATGCGCCGCTCGCTCGCCGATGGCCTCAGCGTGCGGCTGTAAGACATGGCAAACATCTCTGGCGCCCGGCCTCTCCGCCGATTAATTAGGAACGCATGATGACATCGCTCAACACCCGCACCGTGTCCGTCCTGTTCGCCCTCGTCCTTGCGGCTTGCGGCGCAGCCTCCACCACCGACACGGCTGAGGCCGCTCCGGCCAAGCCGGCCGTGAAGGCCGCGCCTGCCACGGTCCAGCCTGTCTCCGGCCCGCAGGTCGGTGACAAGATCGGTGAAACCGCCGCTGACCGCGCCGCCGCCCGCGAGAAGAAAGCGGCTGAACGCGCTGCCGCCGCCAAGAAGCAGGATGCCGAACTCGCCGCGCGCGGCGTGAAACGGATCGGCTGGGAAGAGCTGATGCCGGAAGGGGAGGAGGAGCGCCTCGCCCAGATGTACCAGGCCCAGATGGCCATGCTTTATTCCGGCGCCGGTGTTGCCGAAGGTTCCGCCGCTGACACCATGGTGCAGGTCGGCACGTTCAACACGGTCAAGGAACTCAACGGAAAGAAGATCCGCATCCCCGGCTATACGGTACCGTTCGAATATGGCGCCGACGCGCAGATCAAGGAGTTCCTGCTGGTCCCGTATTTCGGCGCCTGCATCCACTCGCCGCCGCCGCCGCCGAACCAGACAATCTTCGTCATCGCGGACAAGGCCATCAAGATGAAGGACCTCGCCCAGGCCGTCTGGATCGAAGGCACGATCTACACCCAGACGCAGGAAAGCGAATTGGCGGATGCGGCCTACACGATCAAGCTGACCGGCATCGAGGAATACACCTACTGAGCCGCCTCGATCCCGCCGCAGTCCAGGTTGTCGCCTGGGACTTTGACGGTGTGCTGAACCGCAACATCGAGAATGGCGTGTTCGCCTGGTCGCGGCATTTCGAGCGGGACCTCGGCCTCTGCGTGCGCTCGTTCAGCGCGCACCTGTTTGGCGGGCGGTTCCAGAAGGCGATGGTGGGCGAGGCGTGCCTGATCGATATCGTCACCGAATGGACCGAGCTCAACGGTGCGCAGGGCCGCACGCACGAGATTATCGACTACTGGTTCCGCGCCGATGCCTTGCCTGATCCCGACACGCTGGCGATCGCCGGCGCGCTGAAGTCGCGCGGCGTCCGGAACGTGATGGCCACCAACAACGAAGCGCAGCGCACCAATTTCATCGAGAGCGAAATGGGCTTCACCGCGCATGTCGAGCGCATCTTTGCGGCCGGCCGAATGAAGCTCGCCAAGCCCGACACGGCGTACTTTGCGCATATCGAAGACGAGTTGCAGGCCGACCCGGCGTCGATCCTGCTCGTCGATGACATGCACGAGAACATCCTCGCCGCCCGCGGACGCGGCTGGCAGGCGTTTCACTTCACCGAAGGCTCCCACGCGGCCCTCGCCGAAGCGCTCGGCCTCCAGCCCTGAGCCCGGTTCATGCGCGGAGCTCTGCTTCGCGCGGAACCCGTTGAAAACAAAAAAGAAGGGCGGCCATCTGGCCGCCCCTCACTACTCTACTCGGTACTCTACTGTTCCGGAGTCTAGGCTCGAAACCCTAATGCTCCGTGAACGCTTTGACGCCCCTAGCTCTGCTTGGCGAGCAGGTTGCGAATTTCTTCCAGCAGCACTTCCTGGCGCGGCGGTGGCGGCGGCGGGGCGGCGGCTTCGGCCTTCTTCATCTTGTTCATGCCCTTGATGATCATGAACATCACAAACGCGACAATCAGGAAGGAAATCAGCGCCGAGATGAACCCGCCGAGATCGGCGACAGCGGCTTCCTTCGCGACGCTGCCATCGGCATTCAGCACGGCCTGCTGGATCGTCACCTTGAGGTTCGCGAAATCGATCCCGCCCATGACCGGTGCCAGGATCGGCAGAAACAGGCCCTCGATGAACGCCGTGACGACGGTGGCGAACGCGCCGCCCATCACGAAGCCCACGGCCATGTCGATGAGGTTGCCCTTCATCGCGAACTCTTTGAATTCCTTTAACATAATTCCCCTTTTCCGCGTCCGGTCATCCCCTCGCAACGCATCGTCAGATTGCGGGGTTTGAGCCGAGCGTCAAGCGCGCTTGTCATGAAGACTGCGAAAGCTTGTGGGGGGAGCGCTCAGCGCGCTTCCGGGTCATCGCCGCCATTGACGCGGGCCCGAAGTTCCTTGCCGGCCTTGAAGAAGGGGACCGCCTTGGCCGGTACTTTCACCGGTTCTCCCGTGCGCGGGTTGCGCCCCCTGCGCGCGTCGCGCTTGCGAACCGAGAAGGCACCGAAGCCGCGCAGTTCCACCCGGTCGCCGCGCTTCAGCGCTTCGCCGATTTCTTCGAGCACCACGTTGACCACCTTCTCTACGTCTTCATGACGCAGGTGAGGATATTCTGCCGCGAGCTTGTCGATCAGTTGGGACTTCAGCATCCTGTTGATAATAAACGCATTTGCGGCGGAAGCGCTAGGCCCCCGCCGCAAACATTGCCTGAATTTTAGACAGGGCCCGTGCGGGTCCCCGCCGGCCTCAGCCGCCCGACATCAAGGCTTCCGATTGGCCTTTCCAGTCTTCCCGCTCCATACGGCCCTGGAAGGCCAGCTCTTCCTCGAGGTTTCCGACCTGCTCTTCCGAGAGGGCGGCAATCTGCCAGAAGTGGAAGATGCCGGCTTCATGCAGGCGCTTTTCGAAGGCAGGGCCCACGCCCTTGATCTTCTTCAGGTCATCGGCGGTGCCTTGCGGCGCCGACAGGCGTCCGCGGGCGTCGAGCGACTTGGCGTCGCCTTTGGCAGCCGGAGCGGCCTTGCCTTTGCCCTTGGTGCCCGACGAGGCAAGCGCCGCGCCGAGAATGTCGCCAAGCGAGGCGCCGGCGTCTGCCGAGCCGTACTGGGCCACGGCTTCGGCTTCTTCGGCGATCTCGAGCGCCTTGATCGAGAGCGAGACGCGGCGCGAAGCCTTGTCGAACGTCACGACTTTCGCATCGACCTTGTCGCCGACCGCAAAGCGCTCGGGGCGTTGGTCCGCCCGGTCGCGGGAGAGGTCAGAGCGGCGGATGAAGGTCTTCACCGGCGGGGTGCCGAATTCGACTTCCAGGCCGCCCGTCGAGACTTCCGTCACGGTGCAGGTCACGGTCGAGCCGCGCTTGATGCCGCCGCTTTCGCCGCTGCCGGCCGCTTCGATCGGGTCACCCGACAGTTGCTTGATGCCGAGCGAGATGCGCTCCTTGTCGACATCGACGTCGAGGACTTTCGCCTTGACGCGGTCGCCCTTGGTGAAGGCTTCGATGGCCTGGTCACCCGGCTTGTCCCACGAGATGTCGTTGATGTGCACCATGCCGTCGAGGTCGGGGCCAAGGCCCACGAACAGGCCGAACTCGGTGATCCCGCGCACTTCGCCTTCGATTTCGGAGCCGACCGGGTGTTCCTTGATGAAGGCGTTCCACGGATTGTCCATCGTCTGCTTGAGGCCGAGCGAGATGCGGCGCTTGTCGCTGTCCACATCCAGCACTTCCACTTCGACTTCCTGGGTCGTCGAGAGCAGCTTGCCCGGGTGCACGTTCTTCTTGGTCCAGCTCATTTCCGAGACGTGGATCAGGCCTTCGACACCATCTTCGAGTTCCACGAACGCGCCGTAATCGGTGATATTCGTGACGATGCCCTTGAGGCGGGCGCCCGACGGGTAGCGTGCCGAGATATTGTCCCACGGATCGGAGCCGAGCTGTTTCATGCCGAGCGAGATACGCTGGGTCTCGGGGTTGATCTTGATGATCTGGACTTCGACTTCCTGGCCGACTTCCACCACCTGCGACGGGTGGTTGATGCGCTTGTAGGACATGTCGGTGACGTGCAGCAGGCCGTCGATGCCGCCGAGGTCAACGAACGCACCGTAATCGGTGATGTTCTTGACGACGCCTTTGCGGACATCGCCTTCCTTCATGTCGGAGACGATTTCGGCGCGCTGTTCGGCGCGGCTCTCTTCGAGGATCGCACGGCGCGAGACAACAATGTTGCCGCGCACGCGGTCGAGTTTCAGAACCGCGAACGGCTGAACTTCGCCCATCAGCGGGCCGACATCGCGCACCGGGCGGATATCAACCTGCGAACCGGGAAGGAACGCGTTGACGCCGCCGAGGTCGACCGTGAAGCCGCCCTTGACGCGGCCGGAGATGGCGCCCTTGACGGGCTCGCCCTTGGCAAAGCTGCGCTCCAGCTTGACCCAGCGCTCTTCGCGGCGGGCTTTCTCGCGGCTGAGGACGGCCTCGCCGAGGGCGTTCTCGATCCGGTCGAGATAGACGTCGACGATATCGCCGGGGGCGGGCTGCTTGTCCTCGAGGGAGAATTCCTTGATCGGGATACGGCCTTCGGTCTTCAGGCCGATGTCGACGACGATCGAGTCATTGTCGATGCGAAGGACGGTGGCCGCGATGACCTGGCCTTCCTTCATGGCGCCGGCGGCAGCCGAGCTTTCGAACATCGAGGCGAAGTCGGCAGGGGTAGGGTTCATTGACGTGTTCATTGGGTCTCCGGGGAAGGGCATGAATGGTTCAAAGGCAGGGCCTGCACCATTGCAGCCTGCGGACATCCGGCCCCTTGGGGTGGTCTTGTTCTGTTGCGGCGCCGCCTGTTTGGATTGAGCCGCGAGGGCCCTCAGGCAGTCTTTCCACGGGCGAGGGCAGCCTCTACAGCCGCCACCGCCTTTTCCACAGCCGCGTCTATAGTGAGATCAGTGGTATCGATCAAGATGGCATCGGCGGCCATCTGCGCCGGGGCATCGCTGCGCCCCTGATCGCGGGCATCGCGGGATTTCAGTTGCTGGATCACCTCGTCGAGGGTGAAGGTTGCCCCCTGTGAGACGAGTTCCTTCCACCGGCGCGCCCCGCGCTCGCGCACATCCGCGTCCACCCACAGCTTCACGTCCGCGTCCGGGGCGATCACCGTGCCGATATCGCGCCCGTCGAGCAGCGCGCCGCCGGCCCTTGTGGCGAAGGCCCGCTGCAGCTCGAACAGGGCCTGTCGCACAGACGGGATCGCCGCCACCACGCTTGCGGCCCGCCCGGCCTCGGCGGAGCGCAGCTCGTGTTCGATGAAGTCGTTCAAGTCCAGCGTTCGGGCGAGATCTGACAACGGCCCCGCCGCATCCAGTGGCACGCCGTGCTTCAGCGCCGCCACGCCGACCGCGCGGTAAAGCCGTCCGGTATCCATATGCGGCAACCCGAAATACCCCGCGAGCCGCGTGGCAATCGTCCCCTTGCCGGACGCCGTGGTGCCATCAATCGCTATGATCATGGCGCCGGGGAGTGCGGCAGGGCAGGAGGGGAGTCAAGCTGGCCGGTCCGGCCCCGGGTTGGGCACGCGCCCCCGAACGGTCAAACGGCCCGTTCGGCCGCCTGGCGAAGGGCTTTCCAATCGCCGGTGATCGCGACGGTGATGCCGGGGGTCTGGATATTGACGAACATCGTGCTGCCATCCGGCGAGAAGCAGGCCCCTGCGAACTCCGATGGCTTGGACTGTGCGTTGCGGGCGATCTTGTACACCAGCCCGCCGGGTGTGACTGCGCGCACGAATTCTTCGCCGGAGCCGTCTTCGCAGACGATCAGATCACCGATCGGAGAGGCGACGATATTGTCGGCATGGTCAAAGTGCTGGTCGCCGGCGCTTTCGACGAACAACTCGACTGTGCCTGGCGATCCGGTTTCGGACGCAGACCCTTCCGATGGGCTCGGTGTATAGCGCCAGATCTGACCCATCTTGGCCGCGCCGCCGGAGGTGCAGGCGAAATAGATGACCGCCTTGCCGCCTTCGATGGCGAGCGCCATGCCCTCTCCGCGCGCAAAGATCGCGGCGCCCTTGGCCCGCCCGCGCATCCTCAGGTCGCTGTCCGGGGATTGCACCGCATCCAGATCGATCCACCGGACGCCGAAGCGGCGGCCCATCTCAAAGATCTGCGCCGGATCGCCGCCGCTCGCGGCAGACCAGTTGCGCGTGTCAGCGCCGGGCTGGTCGAGAATGGCCAGCGCCTGCAGGCGTCCGCCTTTGTGCAGTTCGCCGGGCGCGCTCGGCAGGAACCTGTAGAGGAGACTGTCACCGGTATCTTCCGTCAGGTACACAACGCCCGTCGCCGGATCGACCGCGGCTGCCTCATGCTTGAAGCGCCCCATGTCCACCAACGGCCGGGGCTCGACCAGCCCGGTCGCCGCGGCGGGCACTTCGAAAATGAAACCATGGTCCTTTGCGCCGCGATCGCCCGCTTTCAGCTCCGTCTCTTCACAGCTCAGCCAGGATCCCCAAGGGGTCGGGCCCCCGGCGCAATTCACCGCTGTCCCCGCCAATGACAGATGGCTGCGTTCGACCCGCTGGGTGCGCGTGTTGACCATCAGCGTCGTGGTGCCACCGGCATGCGGACGGCCGGCCGGGGTTCGATCATAAATCAGGGTCCGCTCGATCGTCCGGGCGCCTGCGCCGTCAGACCCGAATGCCCCGATCCCGGCATCGTCATCGTCGGCGCCAAGTTCATGATTGCGAACGATGAGGCACCGGTCGGGATCGCCCGCGACCGGGAAGGTGGCCATGCCATCATGCTTGCCGGGCTCGGCAAGGCCGTCCGACATCGCGTCCCCGGTTTGCGACACCACCCAATAGCGAAGGCCGGGCGCCAGATCGAGCAGACCCTTCGGGTCAGGTATCAGCTGAAGCGCAGACGCCGTCGGGCCGAGCCCGGCGGGCCCCGCCGTTGCGCAGCCCGACAGAAACTTCAGCGTTGGCGCCGCCAGTGCGATGGTTGCGGCAGAGCGGATAAGCGCGCGGCGAGAATAATGCATCTGGGGCCCCAGTCGGCGTTTCGAGACACCGTTGGTAACATTTAGGCCGAGCCGGAAGTGTGAAATCTGTGTGTCGGCGTGCCCCCACAAGCTGGCTTCAACGCGGCGCCATCCGGATGCCGCCATCCAGCCGGATGCACTGGCCGTTGAAATAGCTGTTCGTCGCCAGCTGCAGCGCGAGCGAGGCATATTCCTCCGGCTTGCCGAGGCGTTTCGGGAACGGCACCGAAGCCGCCAGCGAGTTCAGCACCTTGTCCGAGGCGCGCAGCATCAGCGGCGTTGCGAAGATGCCCGGCATGATCGAGTTCACCCGGATGCCAAGGTCCATCAGGTCGCGTGCCATTGGCAGCACGAGGCCGTTGACGCCCGCCTTGCATGATCCGTACACGACCTGTCCAATCTGGCCGTCCTGCGCCGCCACCGATGCCGTCAGCGTGATGGAGCCACGCTCGCCATCTTCCAGCTCCGGAAGGTAAGCCATACCCTCGGCGGAGAGCGACGCGATCCGGTAGGACGCGACCAGCACACCCTCGGCGCCGAACGCATAATCGGCGGTCGGCAGGCGCTTGTACCTGGCGTTTTCCTTGTCCCAGCTCAGCGTCTTGCCGCCCTTCGCCGCCATCGCGCAGTGCACGGTGATGCGTTCCTGCCCGTTGGCCGCGCGCGCTTTCTCGAAACCGGCGACGCAGCTCTCCTCGCTCATGATATTGACGTTGCAGAAGATGCCGCCGATTTCCTTGGCGGTCGCTTCACCCGCTTCGGCGTTGATATCGAAAATGGCAACCTTCGCGCCGGCCTTCGCCAGCGCTCGCGCGGTAGCCTGTCCGAGGCCCGAGGCGCCGCCGGTGACGACGGCGGCGGTGTCTTTGGTGATCTGCATGGTGTCTCTCCCTTGGTATTTTATCAGTCAGCGGATGATGTCAGGCGGGCTCGGCAACGAAGCCCTTCCAGGTCTTCATGTAACTCAGGAAGGCCGTGCCGAGGCCCTCGGCCTTCAGGTGCGCTTCCGGCACGGGCAGGGCGATGGGGGCAAATCCCGCATCGGCGGCCACCCGTTTCGGAAAGTCATGATGCAGGATGGCCGAACGGCCGATGACCACGAAGTCGAGGCCCTTCTCCATCGCCGCGCGGCAGTCGCGGCCGTTGACGATCTTGCCCGCCGCGCCCAGCCGGCAATTGCCGCGCGGCAACGCGCAGAACCACTCCAGCAGCGTCTTGTCCTTGAAGGCCGCGTCTTCCGGTGTCTTGAAGACATCCCAGAGCGACATGTCGAGATAATCAACCTTGCCGCCCTGCATCAGGTCTCCGGCCAGACCCAGGATTTCCCCGAGGTCCATCCCGAACCGCTCCGGCGACAGCCGCACGCCCACGGAGAAGTCCTTGGCGCAGGCCGCCCGCACGCCGTCCAGAATCTCGAGCAGGAAGCGCCTGCGATTCTCGGGGCTCCCGCCATACTTGTCTGTACGCAGATTGACCTCGCCGGACAGGAACTGGCAGATCAGGTAGCCATGCGCCCCGTGCAGTTCCACGCCGTGGAAGCCGGCCTCTTCGGCCCGCTTCGCCGCCGCTATGAACGCGTCGCGGGACGCTTCCACCTCATCGAGGCTCATGGCCCGCGCGCCGAACTCGGCATTGTCGGACGGGCAGTGCGGCGCCTCGCCGATCAGCTCCTTGGGGCTGCGCATCCCGGCATGGTGCAGCTGCACCACCGAATGGGTCCCCTCGGCGTTCAGCGCCGCGGCAAGCCGGGACAGGCCGGAAAGGTGCTTGTCGGCAAAAATGCCAAGCTGGCCGGGAAATCCCTGGCCGGCCGCCTGGACATGTGCCGCGCACGTCATCGTCAGGCCAAAGCCGCCCTGCGCCCGGTAGGTCAGCCACCGGAACTCGTCATCGCTCAGCGTGCCGTCAGCATGGCTCTGGAGGTTGGTCAGCGGCGCCAGCATGAAGCGGTTCTTCAGGGCGGGGCCGCGCGAAAGGGTCAGGGGAGCGTTGAGGTCGGTCATGAAGGTATCAAGCGCGCCTCTGCGCCCTGCGTCAATTTCTGCCGCCGGGGCAGGCGCTTCGGGAGGAGCGCGGGCTTCCGCACCCGAGCGCCGGAACGCGCCGGATTAAGGAGTAAGAAAGGTTTGGACACCGAAAATAAACCAACCGGTGTTTAGAAATGAAACACATGTCCGGGTTTCTGTCCTTGGGGGCAGGCTCCGCTGTATGGCGGCGTGGGATTCGGAGCCGGAGAAGGTTGGGAACAGTGTCCATGCAAGCTTCCGTTTCGGCCGAGGAAGGCGTTCCAGCGCCGCTCACCTTCGATCCGCGTGACAAGCAGGATATCTACCGCGTCGCCGCGGAGACGATGAGCCTCATCCACCGGCACGACGCCTTGCCGGACCCCGTCGCGTATGCCGTCTGGTTTGCTTACGCCGCCAATACGAATACCGCGCTGGTGGATGCTGTCTCGAAAAAGCTGTCGAAGGGCCACAACCTCAGCCAGTACGAGCTCAACGACATCTACGCCGAGTTTCTGGAAGACAATTCGACCTCCGCAAAGAGCCAGCAGCTCGGGCTCGAAATCGAAGGCAGCATGTCGGTCGTCTCCGGCCTGATCGTCGAAAGCCTCAAGAACAACGATTCCTTCCGCGCCACCCTTGAGGCCGTCGGGCAGCGCATCCCCAACGTCGCCTCCAGCCAGGAAATCGACGACATCGTCTCGCGGCTGGTGACGGAAAACCAGAAGATGTCTCAAACCATGCGGGAACTGGACAAGGGCCTCAGCGAGAGCCAGGCCCAGATCCAGAAGCTCAACTCGGAACTGGAAGAGCTTCAGAAGCTCAGCCTGCGTGATCCCCTCACGGAAGTCGCCAACCGCCGGGCGTTTGATGCCTTCATGACCAAGCTGATCGAACAGGCAGAGTTCTCCAAACAGCCTTTCTGTCTCGCCATGGCCGACATCGACCATTTCAAGCGCGTCAACGACACGCTGGGCCACCAGGTCGGCGATGTCGTCCTCAAGGGCTTTTCCACGGTCCTTCGGCGCAACACCAAGGGTCAGGACATGGTCGCCCGGTGCGGCGGCGAAGAGTTCGCCATCGTCCTTCCGGATACCGGCATCATCGCGGCGCACAATCTCATGGTGCGGATTGCCCAGAATGTGCGCGATACGCGCCTCGTCTCGAACGAGGACCATGACAAGATCGGCCGCGTCACCGCCTCGTTCGGCGTCTGCGAATTCAAGCCGGGTACGACCGCCAACGACCTGTTCGAACGCGCCGACGCGCGCCTCTACAGCGCCAAGCGCGCTGGCCGTGACTGCGTCCGCTCGGACCTGACGCCCTGATTTACCGCTGCGCCGCGCAGGTCTAGGGTGCGGCCAGCCGTATCCGGAAGTCAGGCCCATGAACCACGCTGAAATCGCCCGGCAGCTCTTTGCCGCCCTTGCCGGTCAGGACGAGGCCGCCGTTCGCGCCTTGTGCTCGGCCGATCTCAAGGTGCGCCAGAATAACGGCCCGCCGATGAGCCTCGACATGCTGCTCAAGTTCAACCGCAAGGTCGGCGCCGCCGTCACCGGATTTCGTTACGAGGACGCCGTCCGCTCCGCCACCGAAACCGGCTTCGTCGAGGAACACGCCGTCCGCGGCACATTGCCGGACGGCACGGCAATGGATCTCGCGGTCTGCGTCGTTGCCGATGTGCAAGACGGCAAGGTCACGTCCGTCCGCGAATATGTCGACTCGGCCGCTTCCGCCGGGCTGTCCGCAGCGCTGCGCTGAGGGCAAGCCCGTACGGTCTTTGCGCCGGTCACGGCAGAAAGTATTCCATCATCAGCGCGTCATAGGTCACGCCGTCCAGCCGGCGATAATCCATGATGACGCCGATGTCCGTGAAGCCGGCCCGCCGGTAAAGCGCGATCGCCGCCGTGTTGCTCGTGAACACCGTCAGCTCCACCTTCGTCAGGCCGCAGCGCGGCGCGTGGGCGAGACAGGCGTCCAGCAAGCGCCGCCCGGTCCCGGCGCCGCGATGGCTGGAGAGGAGTCCCATGCCGAGCACGCCGCGATGCACGCTCTCGGGCACGCCCACCGGCGTGATGTCGGCCCAGCCCACGAGGTCATCCTCGTCCATCGCCGCATACATTGGCCAGTCATTCTCGATCAGCCGGAGCGGAAAGACGCGCTCCGGATCGAAAGGCGGCAGCGTCACCAGCCCCAGATAAATCCGCTCAGCGGCGACCGCTTCCACGGCGGAGCGGTGCGCCGCAACCTGGTCCTTTCGCAGATAGACGATGTCGATCATCGCTCACCTCCATTTATACAACGCAGCCGGTGCGGGGGTTCAATCGCCGAAGGCTTCCCGAAGGCGATCCGATTGCATCATCGACACATGCAGGATGGCCGTGATACCGACCGCGCCATCGTCGTACTTCTGCCAATAGACGAAGTGCTGCTCATACCGCCAGACATAACCGGACACACCAAATTCGGTCGGGATGGGTCTCCACACGATCTGCTTACGGACGATATCGTCGAAAAAACCGATAAGGCCGTCGATGTAGCGATCCGCTTGCTTGGGTCCCCATTGGTCGCGCGTGTAATCGTAAATGTCCGCAATCGCTGCTTTCGCATGGGGCGAAAGCTCGTACTGGCTCACGACCGTTTCTGACGCGCAAACGCGCGGATCTCGTCAGCGGTCAGCGTGTGATAGTTTTCACGTGGCTCGGCAAACGCCGCCTGCAGCTCGGCCTTCACTCGCTGGAACGCCGCTTCTTCCTTCGCCGCCTTGTCCTTGCGGATCAGGTCGCGGACATATTCGCTGACGCTCTCATAATCGCCCTCGGACGCGGAACGCTCGACATGCTCGCGCAGCGCGCCGCTCACGCGGACATTGACGCTCATGGACGGGTTCTCAGGCGCGGGCGTTTTGCTCATGTGAACAATATAAGAGATTTTGTGGCAGCCGCCAAGCCTACGCGCCTTCCGAAATCTCCGCCCCCAGCGCCGCCATATGGCTCAGGAATTCCGGATAGCTCGTGTCGATCATCGACACGTCGTCCACGCTCACCGGCGCCTGCGCCGCGGTGCCCATCACCAGCGCGCTCATCGCGATGCGGTGGTCGTGGCGCGTCTCGACGAGGCCGCCGCCCGGCACCGGCCCCCCGCAGCCTTGCACAATAAAGCCGTCCTCGGTTTCTTCCACGCCGACGCCGTTGACGCGCAGCATCGCAACGATCGCCTTGATCCGGTCGCTCTCCTTCACGCGCAGCTCGTCTGCCCCCGTCACCCGCGTCTCGCCGCTCGCAAACGCCGCCAGCACGGCGAGGATCGGGAACTCGTCGATCATGTACGCCACCAGACGCTCGGGCACGGCAACGCCCTTCAGGTCCGCGTATCCTGCATGCAGATCGATCAGCCGCTCGCCCGCCGCTAGGCCCCGCTCCTCGGCGCCGAGATGGGCGCCCATCAGGTTGGCCGCGTCATAGAAACCGGACCGCGTCGGATTCGACATCACGCCCTCGACCATCACATCCCCCTGCGGCGAGAGAATGCCCGCCGCAATCAGGAAGGCCGCCGAGGACGGGTCGCCCGGGATCGCGGCGTCCAGCGCGAACAGCGGCTGCTTGCCCTCGATCGAAATCTCGGTCGCCCCGCCCGGCGCCGTCTTGAAGCCGAGCTTCACCCCGAAGCCCTGCAGCATCCGCTCGGTATGGTCCCGCGTCGCCTTGGCCTCGACGACGGTGGTCGTGCCCACTGCATTCAGCCCGGCCAGCAGCACGGCGGACTTCACCTGCGCGCTCGCCTGCGGCGGGGCATAACGGATACCCTTCAGCTCGCGCGAGCCCGTCAGCGTGAAGGGCAGGCGCCCCTCCGGCCCGGCGGTATCCTTGAGGCCCATCTCCCGCAGGGGCTTGAGCACCCGGTTCATCGGCCGCGAACTCAGCGACGCATCGCCAATCAAGTGGGCCTCCAGGTCAAACCCCGCCATGACGCCCATCATCAGGCGCGATCCGGTGCCCGAATTACCGAAATCCAGCTCGCCTGCCGGCGAGGTCAGGCCCCGCGCGCCGACGCCCGTCACGTCCCAGGCGCCGGGCCCCGTATTGACGACTTCGGCCCCCAGCGCCGACATCGCCTTGCCGGTGCGGATCACGTCATCGCCCTCCAGCAGGCCGGTGAACCGGCTCGTGCCGCTTGCCAGGCCGCCGAAGATCAGCGCGCGGTGGCTGCAGGATTTGTCCCCCGGCGCGCGGACGGATCCGGCGATGCGGCGAACGGGTCGGCTGGTCCAGACCATGGGGGAAGGCCCTGTTATGAATGGGTTGCTGTCGTCATTCGGGCTTTGACAGCGCCGGGCGTTCATGGCAAGCGCGCCAGCTTCCTACCGGTCTTTCCCCCCAAACCAAGAGGAGCGCGCCCAAGTGTCCAAGGACAAGCTCGGAACCAAGCAGGTCTGTCCGTCCTGCGAGTCGCGATTCTACGACCTTCACAAACGCCCCGCCGTCTGCCCGAAATGCGGCGCGGAGTTCGATCCCGAAGACGAAGTCATCCGCACGACCATCACGAAAGTGAAGGCCAAGGCCGCCCGCGCCGCCGTCAAGGCGGTCGCCGACGATGACGAAGACGCCGAGGAAGAGGACGACGCCGTCATCCGCGACGATGACGAAGACGACGCCGCCGAAGCCGAGGAAGAGGCTGAGGAAGACGAAGAAGAAACCAAGGAACTGGTCGGCGAAGACGATGACGTGATCATCGAAGGCGCAGACGAGGAAGAAGAAGAGCCGGCCGCCGGCAAGGTTCCGCGCGGCGTCTCCGATGACAGCGCCGAGGCCGACGAAGACGGCCTCATCATTGCCGATGACGATGACGAAGAATTCGAAATCGACGAAGACGACGACGCCGATGACGACCTCGAAATCGGCGGCGACGATGATGATGACGAGCGGTGAGAAATAAGGCTTGAAAGCGCGGGGGGCACAGACTATCCCTCCCGCTTCCCGGTCAGGGGCCATAGCTCAGTTGGGAGAGCGCTTGCATGGCATGCAAGAGGTCGTCGGTTCGATTCCGTCTGGCTCCACCAGGACCGCCCGAACAGCGGATTGAAATCCGGTTTTCGGGCAAACCCGTCAAAAATTGAGCATTTAGCCCCGCTTCACAGCCCTGTGAGGCGCCGCCGCTGTCTTGCCGCAGACCGGCGCTTGAACCGGACACATTCGAAGCCCACCTTCTTCTCCGTGGGAGGCAGCCAAAGGGTCTGCCCTCCCAGCGATCCCCCGACGGGGCGCGGAAAGGAGTGGACCTATGACGGCCGGCCTGAAATCAAATCCCCTTGAGGGCAATTCCTTCGTCTATATCCGCCATCTGGACGACGGAGAAATCCGCAGCCTTCTGCCACCGGATGCGCTCGACGAGGTCGCCGATCCGGATGACCTGTTCGTGGTTGCTTCGGCCGACGGCCAGCGCCTCGCTATCGTCGAAGGCCGGGCAGCTGCCTTTGCGGCCGCGCTCGCCCATGACCTGAATCCCCTCAGCGTTCACTAAACCCTGTCTTGCTTTTCCCTGGATTGACGTTGACACTTGAGGCAACGGATCCGGGGAAATGTCCATGAAACTCACGCGCGCCGCCTTCGCTCTCCCATTGGCGATCATCCTCGCCGCCTGCGGCCAGGAGGCGGTCACCCCCGCGCCGGATGCGGCGGGCTTGCCCGCCCCGCTTTCGGCCGAAGGCGATTTCGGCGCCACGCTTCAAGCGGCGCTGATTTCCGCCAAGCCGGGCGACACGATCGTCATGCCGGAAGGCACCTTCTCCCTGATCGACCCGCTCTCGCTGGATGTGGACGGCGTCACCCTGCGCGGCGCGAGCCAGGGCGGCACGGTGCTCGACTTTGCCCAGCAGGCCGGCGCGGGGGAGGGGCTGCTCGTCACCTCCGATGATGTCATCCTGCAGGACTTCACCGTCCGCGACACCAAGGGCGACGGCATCAAGTCGAAGGGCGCCGATCGGATCACCTACAAATACCTCACCGTGGAATGGAGCGGCGAGCCGGAAGAAACCAACGGCGCCTACGGCATCTATCCGGTCGAATCGACCGACGTGCTCGTCGAGCACGTGACGGTGCGCGGCGCGTCCGACGCCGGCATCTATGTCGGCCAGTCGAAGAACATCATCGTGCGCAATTCGGTCGTCGAATACAATGTCGCCGGCATCGAGATCGAGAACTCGACCGGCGCTGACGTGTACGGAAATATCGCGCGCAACAATACCGGCGGCATCCTGGTGTTCGACCTGCCGGCCCTTCCGGTTTCGGGCGGCAATTCCACCCGGATCTATTCCAACCAGATCGTCGCCAACAATACCCGCAACTTCGCCCCCGCCGGCAACATCGTCGCCGGCGTACCCTCCGGCACCGGCGTCATCATCATGGCCAACCGCAACGTGCATGTGTTCGAGAACACGTTCGAGAACAATCGCTCCGCACACGTCCTGATCACGGCCTATTCCGAGCCCTTCACCGATCCGGCCTATAACCCGCTGCCGCGTGATATCGTCGTGCGGGACAATAGCTATTCGGGCGGCGGGGACGATCCGCAGGGAACCCTCGCGCCGCTCGCGGCTGCGCTGGGCGGCAAGCTGCCCCCCATCGTCTGGGACGGTGTCGCCACCTGGGCCGGCGCGGCGGAGCCGCAGGCGGTGAACCTCACGATTGCCGAGGCGCCGGAGGTCGGTTTCCTGTCTCTCGGCGTGCCCGCCTATCCGCTGGATCCGGCCGCCATCGCGCCGTCGCCGGATCGTCCCACCGGCACCCCGCCGGCAGAGCCCGCCCCGATCGTGCTGGCCCACGTCAAGGGCTAGGCCTTGCGTCTCGCCGCGTTCCTGCTGGCCGCTTGTCTCGCCGGTTGCGGCGTGCGCTCCGCGCCGGGGCCGGACATGGGCGTGATCCTCGCCGAGGCGCCCGCCGAAACACTCTCCGCCTACGGACTGTTCTCCGATATCGCCGCCGCGGCGCCCGCCAGCGGTGTTGTGCCCTACAAGCTCGCCACCCCGCTGTTCTCGGATCACGCCGAAAAGCACCGCCTCGTCTTCGTGCCCGGCGGGACGTCCGCGGCTTTCCGCAAAGACGATGTGTTCGCCTTTCCGGTCGGCACGGTGCTCGTCAAGACATTCGCCTTCGCCCCCGACATGCGCGCGCCGGAAGCCGGCGCCTACAGGGTCGAGACGCGCCTGCTGATCCACAAGGAAACCGGCTGGGCCGCCTATCCCTATCTCTGGAACGAAGACGGCACCGAGGCCGTCTATTCGCCGGTGGGCGGGCGCCGGACGATCGAGACGATCAGCCCTGCCGGTGATCCGCTCACGATCAAATACGCTGTCCCCAACCAGAACCAGTGCAAGACCTGCCACCAGGCCAGCTCCGCGCTCTCGCCGATCGGCCCCAAGGCCCGCAATCTCAATCACGAAGGCCAGCTCGACGACTGGGCGGCGCGCGGCATCCTCTCGGGCCTGCCGGCGGGTCTCGCGCCGGCGCCCGCAATGTATGATGTCTCGCTGCCCATTGAAGCGCGCGCCCGCGCCTGGCTCGATACCAACTGCGCACATTGCCACAAGCCGGACGGGTCGGCCTCCAATTCCGGGCTCTGGCTCTCCGCGACGGAGACCGATCCGGTCAAGCTCGGCATCGGCAAGCATCCCGTCGCCGCCGGGCGCGGGGCCGGCACGCTGATGCAGGTGGTCGTCCCCGGCAAACCTGACGAATCGATCCTGGCTTTCCGGATGTCCTCGGTCGAGCCCGGCGTCGCGATGCCCGAGCTTGGCCGTACTGTTCCGGACCCGGACGGTCTCGCCCTCGTGCGTGCCTGGATCGCGGAGATGGACACGCCCTGACGCTTGGGATTGCGGGTAACTCTCTCTCACGCCTTCATTCTTGTCATCCCGGCTTTCGCCGGGATGACAAACGAACGGACCGGCGCTTGCCCGGCGGATATCAGGCTCTAATTCGGCCTTCGCATCCTTCCCTTCACCCCGGACACAACGCCCATGAAAATCCTTCTCGCCGCGGCCGCCTTCCTGCTCGCCGCCTGCGCCACGCCCACCGCCGAAATTGCGGCGCCCGCGATTGCGCCGACGGACCTGAACGGCGCCTGGGACGTCGCCATGTTCTGGTCGCCGACCGAGCCGCCGAGTTCCACGGTCATGGTCCTCAACGTCGCCGAAGACGGCAAGCTCACCGGCTCGTTCTACCAGTCGGATTTCCTCGAAGCCGAATACTCCCTGCGCGTCGAAACGCTCGCCTTCGGCAGCGTCACCACCGATGGCGAGGCGCCCTACAGCCATTCCGGCCGTCTCGTGAATGGCCGGATCGAAGGCCAGACCTTGTCTCAGGGCCGTGATTTCCTCATGATCTGGGTGGCCACGCGCCGGGAGGAAGCCGCTCCCGCCGCAGGCTGACCGGAGCTGCGCATGACCCCTCGTATCCTCGTGGACGCCGATGCCTGCCCGGTGAAGGACGAGAT
Source organism: Hyphomonadaceae bacterium (assembly GCA_027485145.1). Taxonomy (GTDB): domain Bacteria; phylum Pseudomonadota; class Alphaproteobacteria; order Caulobacterales; family Hyphomonadaceae; genus Hyphomonas. Next base: position 32,647 of record JAIXRO010000051.1, read on the forward strand.
CTACAAGGTCGCCCTCCGGCACGGCGTTGAAGCGGTGATCGTTGCCAATTCCTACATCCGCATTCCGGAACACGCCCTGTTCTCGCGCCGAATCGTCAGCGACGGATTCGATGCCGCCGATGACTGGATCGCCGCCGAGGCGACGCCCGCCTGCGTCGTGATCACGGCCGATATTCCGCTCGCGGATCGCTGCCTGAAGGCCGGCGCCCGGGTGCTCGGTCCGAACGGCAAGCCCTTCACGCCCGATTCGATCGGCGGCGCGCTCGCCACCCGCGCCATCAAGGCGGACCTGCGCGTCGGCGTCGCCGGAATCGGCGCGAGCGGCCCGCCGCCTTTCTCGAAGTCGGACCGCTCCCGCTTCCTCTCCGCCCTCGATACCGCGCTTGTCGCCGTCAAGAAGACGGCGGGTTAGGCCGGCGTCCTCACTTGCCCTTAACAGGGGCCATGCTAAGGGCCGCACATGACCCAGATCACGCTTCACAAAGGGGATCTCCCCAAAGGCCTCAGCTTCGGACCGGTCGTTGCCGTCGATACCGAAGCGATGGGCCTCAATCCGAACCGGGATGTCCTGACGCTCGTGCAGCTTTCGTCCGGCGATGGCACGGCGCATCTTGTCCAGCTGACGCGGGATTTCGATTGCCCGAACCTCAAGGCGCTGATGACTGATCCGAAGGTCGTGAAG